>JAJTBW010000035.1 GCA_021286705.1 Sphingobacteriia bacterium | reverse complement strand
TTCTCCTCTTATGCCTCTCCCTATCCTCTCCCTATCCTCTCCCTATCCTCTCCCTGTAAACTCGTGTAAGATAGGTAGAGGATAAGTAGAGGATATAGAGGGGATATTGAGGAGATGTTGAGGAGATGTTGAGGAGATGTTGAGGAGATGTTGAGGAGATGTTGAGAGAGATCATTAAACCACGAAAAACACGAAAACTGCTAGATGAAGAATTTCGTGCCTTTCGTGTTTTTCGTGGTTAAATGTAATCTGCGATTCAAAATTCAAGGATTAGCTACTAGCTGCGGGTTACTTGCCGCTGGCTTTAATTTTTTGTCATCTACGTAGATACTTGTTATATAGATCAAGGAGTCTTTCCCTGATGGCCTCTTCGGAAAAGTTAGTGATTGCAAACTCACGCATCTGATTTTTATTGAACAATTCAGGTTGAGTCAATACTTTATATATTGCATCGCAGAGTTGCGTTTCGTTTTCATTGTCCACTAATATGCCGAAGTTTGGAAGAACAATTTCAGGCAATGCTCCCATTTTAGTTGCCACCACTGGTATACCACAGGCGAGTGCTTCGGCTGCGACTACCGACATTGTTTCGTATCGACTAAAGAGGAGCAACAGGTCAGATTGAGTAATGAGGTCAGCTACCTCTTTTTTGTCAGCAATCATCCCCTTAAATGTGATTACATCAGTAAGGTCTAGTTGAGCGGCATAGTTTTTTATCATAGAGAAGTCCTCGCCGTCGCCTACCATTATTAGTTCAAAGGAGGTGAGTTTCTGTTTGAGTTGGTAAATGGCATTGAGCATTCCTTTGAGGTTTTTTGAGCGATCCTCAAAGGTGCTGATGTGGATAATAGTTTTTTTAGAGGAGGTTTTAGGTTGAATCGAGAAGGTGGTGGTATCGACTACGTTGGGTAGGATAGAGGTTCTTTTGCAGGAGAATCCTTTTTGGGCAATAGTATTGAGTAGGAATTGTGAGACAGCTGTAAGATGTTGTGATCTATTAAGAGTGAACTGA
Organism: Sphingobacteriia bacterium; assembly: GCA_021286705.1. Taxonomy (GTDB): domain Bacteria; phylum Bacteroidota; class Bacteroidia; order Bacteroidales; family TTA-H9; genus JAJTBW01. The sequence continues at coordinate 27,124 of JAJTBW010000035.1, read as the reverse complement.
ATGAAGAGCTTATGAAAGTAGTTGTTAAGTTGTCCTGAGTTTTTCATGTAGCGGGACCAGTGCTCGGTGACGATGAAGGGCGTTTTGTAAAAGAAGTAGAGATAGAGGGCTGGGATAGCTGTGCGAGAGAGTACATGGATATGAGAGAGATTAGGAAGTCGATTCAGGTTTTTTATGGTTTTAATACCAATATAATATGCTTTAAAGAGGTTAACGACTTTTTTAATACGAGAGATGAATGAGGAGGAAGTAGGATTAGAGAATAGGATTCGGATAACAGTAATGTTGTTTTCAGTATTTATCTCGGGGGTAAACTTTTTATCAGCGTTAGGGAAAGGGTGGATAAAGAGGACAGTTATATCAGCGTTATTAGCGATAATTTCAGCGTGACGTTGGGTGAAAAGGCCGAGCATAGGGTCGAACCTGGAAGGGTACCAACGAGGGATAAAGAGGATGGAAGGGAGTGTTAAGTTGGACATAGGGCAAAAGTAGCAAAAAGGATAAAAGGGATAAGAGAAAGTAAGAGGCAAAGGAGATAGTAAAAAAAAATTCATTCACAGCTAGTTAGGAAAAGAAAAAATATTATCTTTGCAGCCGCTTTAGGATATAACCTAACTTGCAAGAAATCACTGTGGATAAGAAAGCAGTGGTATCGGAAACCTGATGAAGTGGACAACTATAGGTTCCGGCATTTTTCTCAACGTAATCCAAGAGCATCGTAGGTTGAGAAGAGTGCATGTCTGCCGGTTGATAGACAGGCCGTCTGCCACTATTATCACTTCATATCTGGTTTCCCGGATCAGGCAGCAAGCCGGCAAGAGCAGTAACATTCTGAGCCTGTAATAATCAAGTATCTAATTAACTGATTGATAATTAAAAAATATTTTATACCTTTGCAGTCCCTTTTCGGAGGGGGGTATAAATAAGTGAAACTTTTTATAAACAAGTTGATATGCCTACAATTCAGCAGTTAGTAAGCAAAGGACGACAGAACCTGACCGATAAGAGCAAGGCTCCTGCACTTGATTCTTGTCCACAGCGTCGCGGGGTCTGCGTCAGGGTTTACACGACTACGCCTAAAAAGCCCAATTCGGCCATGAGAAAAGTGGCCAGGGTTCGCCTCACCAATGGTAAGGAGGTGAATGCCTATATTCCGGGAGAAGGCCACAACCTGCAGGAGCACAGCATCGTGCTGATTCGCGGTGGTAGGGTAAAGGATCTTCCAGGAGTACGTTATCACATTGTACGCGGAGCGCTCGATACATCAGGAGTTGATGGTCGTAACCAGCGTCGTTCTAAGTATGGAACCAAGCGTCCAAAAGGTGGTAAAGCCGCACCTGCACCTGCCGGAAAAGGTGGTGCAAAGAAAAAATAATTAACGCACTAATCGCAAGTTAGTAAACAATGAGGAAAGCTAAACCAAAAAAGAGGATCATTCTTCCCGATCCAAAGTTTAATGACACGTTGGTTACAAAGTTTGTAAACAACCTCATGCTTGATGGGAAAAAGAACACCGCTTTTACTATCTTCTACGAGTGCATCGATATCGTGACTGAGAAGTCAGGTGAAGATGGACTTGAAGTCTGGAAGAAAGCATTAGCCAATGTTACCCCTTCAGTTGAAGTAAGGAGCCGTCGTGTTGGTGGCGCAACTTTTCAGATTCCATCTGAAATCCGCCCCGCTCGTAAAATGTCGATCGGTATGAAAGCACTGATCAACTTCTCACGCAAACGTCATGAGAAGAGCATGGCTCAGAAACTTGCCGGTGAAATTCTCGCCGCATTCAAAGAAGAAGGAGCCGCATTCAAGCGGAAAGAAGATACCCACAGAATGGCAGAAGCCAACAAGGCGTTTGCCCATTTCCGTTTCTAATCTAGTTAGAAGAAAAAATCGTAAACGAATAATCCCCGGAAGAGTACAAATCTTATGTCAGAAAAGCTTAGAAATACGCGAAACATTGGCATTATGGCGCACATCGATGCAGGTAAAACTACAACGACTGAGCGTATTTTGTATTATACCGGTATCAATTACAAGATTGGGGAGGTTCATGAAGGTACTGCAACGATGGACTGGATGCCTCAGGAGCAGGAGAGGGGAATTACAATTACCTCTGCTGCCACTACCGTCTTCTGGGATTGGAATTCGCAACGATACAAGATCAACATCATTGATACCCCTGGTCATGTCGATTTTACCGTTGAGGTAGAGCGCTCATTAAGGGTATTAGATGGTGCCATTGCCATTTTCTGCGCTGTAGGTGGTGTACAACCCCAATCTGAGACTGTTTGGAGACAAGCCAATAAATACAAAGTGCCTCGTATTAGCTTCATCAACAAGATGGATCGTACAGGCGCTGATTTCTTCGCTGTTGTTCAACAGATGCGTGACAAGTTAGAGGCTAATCCTGTCTTAATGCAATTGCCTATTGGACAGGAGGAGTTCTATACTGGTCTTGTAGACTTAATCGAGAATAAAGCCTACCAATGGGATGATTCATCTTTAGGTATGGAGTTTTCAGAGATTGAGATTCCTGAAGAGATGAGGGAGCAGGTTGAGGAGTATCGTACACTATTAATTGAAGGGGCAGCAGAAGAGAGTGAAGAGATGTTAGAGCGTTACCTGATGGATCCGGAGTCAATTACAGCAGACGAGATTAGACAAGCAGTTCGCAAGGCTACCCTCGAGATGCGGATTACCCCGGTTTTTTGTGGTTCCTCTCTTCGTAACAAGGGTGTTCAGCCATTATTAAATGGTGTGACAGCTTTCTTACCCTCGCCACTTGATCTGCCACCTGTTCAGGGAATAAACCCACAGAATGATGCAGAAGAGGTAAGACCTTCAGATGTTGAAGCCCCGTTTTCGGCCCTAGCATTTAAAATTGCGACCGACCCGTTTGTCGGCCGAATTGCCTTTTTCCGTGTTTACAGTGGAAGTCTGACTTCCGGTAGCGTTGTTTTCAATGCCTCTACCGGTAAACGTGAGCGTATCAGCCGTATCATGCAGATGCATGCCAACAAGCAGATCCCTCTTGACAAGATTGAAGCTGGAGACATAGCTGCTGCTGCAGGTTTCAAGGTTATCCGTACCGGAGACACCTTGTGTGAAGAGAAGATGCCTATTCTTTTAGAATCAATGGCATTTCCTGAGCCGGTAATCAGCGTAGCAGTTGAGCCCAGAACACAGGATGATGTTGACAAGCTCGCTTTAGCTTTGGCAAAGCTTGCTGAGGAGGATCCCACATTTACGGTTAGAACCGATAGTGAGACCGGACAGACACTCATCAGTGGAATGGGAGAGTTGCACTTAGAGATTATTATCGATCGTTTAAGACGAGAGTTTAATATTGAGTGCAACGTAGGTAATCCGCAGGTAGCTTATAAAGAGACACCAACCATAATTGTCAAGCATCGTGAGGTGTATAAGAGACAGAGTGGTGGTAAAGGCAAGTTTGCCGATATCGAATTTGAGCTTGGCCCGGCAGATGCAGGTGTTACGGGACTGCAATTTGTGAATGATATCAAAGGAGCCGGAGTACCTAAGGAGTATATCCCGGCAGTTGAAAAGGGATTCCGAGCAGCTATGTCTAATGGAGTGTTGGCCGGCTTCCAGGTCAGCAGCATGAAAGTTCGACTGATTGATGGGAGTACCCATCCGGTTGATTCAGATGCATTGTCATTCGAGATTGCTGCAACCATTGGATTTCGTGAGGCAGCCCGTCAGGCACGATGTGTATTGATGGAGCCAGTCATGAAGCTTGAAGTGGTTACCCCGTCAGAAAGTTTAGGAGATGTAACCGGCGATTTAAACCGTCGCAGAGGACAACTTTTAAATGTTACCTCACAGGGTAATTTTTACCAGGTTGTAGACGCACTGGTGCCTTTAAGCGAGATGTTCGGATATGTAACGACCTTGCGATCATTAACCTCAGGAAGAGCAACCAGCTCGATGGAGGTGTCGCATTACGCCGAATTACCCGAAGACCTGTCAAAACAGGTACTCTACAAAATTAAGGGTTACGTAATTTAATCAGCTAAGTTTTAGTTTAAAATCCATACGAACGTGAGTCAGAGGATCAGAATCAAGTTGAAGTCTTACGATTATAATCTGGTTGATAAATCAGCCGAGAAGATTGTTAAGACCGTTAAAGCAACGGGCGCAGTAGTCAGTGGTCCCATTCCCCTGCCTACTAATAAGAAGATTTTCACAGTGAACCGTAGTACTTTCGTCAATAAAAAGTCGAGAGAACAGTTCCAACTGTGTACCTACAAGCGCCTGCTTGATATCTACAGCACCACATCTAAGACTATCGATGCACTGATGAAGCTTGAGCTTCCCAGCGGTGTTGAGGTAGAGATCAAGGTGTGATTACTGTAATAGATAGTCAAGCCAAATATTAATGACAAAACAAATCGAAAGATGTCAGGTTTATTAGGTAAAAAAATTGGAATGACCAGCATTTATGATGCCTCTGGCAAAATGGTGCCATGCACGGTTATTGAGGCTGGTCCCTGTGTGGTTACACAGATCCGTACAAAAGACAATGACGGATATGAAGCCATACAGCTCGCATTTGGCGAGGTAAAGGAAAAGAAAGTAACAAAGGCTTTAAAGGGTCACTTTGCGAAGGCAAATACTGAGCCTAAAGCCCATCTTGCTGAGTTCACCCGTTTTGAGGCTGGACATCAGAAGAGCTTTGGAGACATTTTAACTGTAGATGTATTTGAAGAAGGCGAGTTTATCGACGTTTCAGGTGTATCAAAAGGTAAAGGTTTTCAGGGTGTTATTAAACGTCACAACTTTGCAGGGGTAGGCGGTGCAACCCACGGTCAGCACAATCGTCTCAGAGCACCTGGATCATTGGGAGCATCATCATGGCCTTCAAGAGTATTCCCCGGAATGCGCATGGCAGGTCGTTTAGGTGGCGCCAAGGTTAAGGTTATCAACCTTCAGATTGTTAAGATTCTTCCTGAGAAGAATTTATTAGTAGTTAAGGGATCAGTTCCCGGTGGTGTTGGTTCACTTTTAAAAATTGAGAGATGGAGCTAATAGTATATAAAATTAACGGCGAAAAGACAGACCGCAAGGTAGTTCTTGACGAAACCATCTTTGGTATCGAACCTAACGATCACGCAATCTACCTGGATACCAAATTATTTTTGGCAAATCAGCGTCAGGGTACCCACTCTTCACGTGAGAGAAGCGAAGTATCTGGCAGTACTCGTAAGCTTAAAAGGCAAAAGGGCACTGGTGGCGCCAGAGCTGGTGATATCAATTCACCTGTATTTGTTGGAGGAGGCCGTGTATTTGGTCCGAAACCCCGCGACTATGGTTTCAAATTGAACAAGAAAGTTAAAAGACTTGCTCGCAGATCAGCTCTCAGCTATAAGGCACAAGAGGGACAGATTATTGTATTAGAGGACTTTAACTTTGAGAAGCCACAGACTAAGAAGTTTGTAGAGATCCTGAATAAGTTAGCAGTAGGTGATAAAAAATCGATGCTAGTGCTTTCAGAATCAAATAATAATGTATATTTGTCGTCCCGTAATCTGAAGCAGACTAATGTTGTAATAGCTTCTAATGTAAGCACTTATGATATTTTGAATGCAAAGAGTCTGATTTTGCTTGAGAGCACTTTACCCGTGCTTTCTGAGCTTTTGTCAGTTAATAGGGATTAATAATCAGTAAATTACGACGGAAAAATGAATATTATCATACGACCGGTAATCACCGAGAAGATGAACGCGGCAGGTGAGAAAATGAACCGGTATGGATTTATCGTCGAGCGCACGGCAAATAAGATTGAGATTAAAGCAGCAATCAAGGCTGTCTATGGTGTAGAAGCCATAGCCGTGAATACCGTGAATTACCTCGGAAAGAGCAAATCGCGCTACACGAAAGCCGGTTATATCAATGGCCGGATGCAGTCGTACAAAAAAGCTATCGTAACGTTAGCCGAAGGTGAAACAATTGATTTTTATAGCAATATCTAAGGTAAATGGCTTTAAAGAAATTTAAACCTACGACATCGAGTCAGCGCTTTAAAGTTATAAGCGCATTCGAGGAAATAACCACCAATGTACCCGAGAAGAGTCTGCTGCTTCCGAAGAGGAAATCTGGCGGACGTGACAATATGGGTAAGATGACCATGCGTTATATAGGTGGTGGCCACAAGCAGATGTACCGTATTATCGACTTCAAACGCGATAAAGAGGGCGTTCCTGCAGTGGTTAAGAGTATTGAGTATGATCCCAACCGTACAGGTAGAATTGCCTTATTGGTTTACCGTGATGGGGAGAAGAGGTACATTGTAGCTCCTCACGGATTGAAAGTTGGCCAAGAGGTTAACAGTGGTAAAGGAGTAACACCCGATATCGGTAATACCCTTTATTTATCTGAGATACCTTTTGGAACTGTCATCCACAACATTGAACTGCGTCCGGGTCAGGGAGCCAAGATGGCTCGTAGTGCCGGCTCATATGCTCAGTTGCTGTCAAGGGATGGTAAGTTTGCTATCATTAAACTTCCTTCAGGAGAGACTCGCATGATTTTACAAGCATGCAAAGCTACTGTAGGGATGGTATCAAATACCGAGCACAACCTAGAAGTTAGTGGAAAAGCAGGCCGTAGCCGTTGGTTCGGTCGTCGTCCAAGAACTCGTGGTGTGGCTATGAACCCCGTGGATCACCCCATGGGAGGTGGTGAAGGCCGTAGCTCAGGAGGACACCCACGTTCACGTACTGGTCGTCCTGCTAAGGGTCAGAAGACTCGCTACCCCAAAAAGGCCAGCAACAATTATATCATTGAAAGAAGGAAAAAGTAACAGATAAAAGTTATCAGCTATGAGTCGTTCGCTCAAGAAAGGCCCTTATATCCATTACAAGCTCGAAAAGAAAGTGCTTGATTTGGTTGAGAATAATAAGAAAACCGTCGTTAAGACCTGGTCAAGGGCTTCGATGATTTCTCCCGATTTTGTGGGACAAACAATTGCGGTACACAATGGGAATAAGTTCATTCCTGTATATGTAACCGAGAATATGGTTGGCCACAAGTTGGGTGAGTTTGCTCCAACGCGTACTTTCCGTGGACATGCTGGTAATAAGGACAAAGGAAAAAAATAATACGCAGAAATGGGAATCAGGAAACATAATAAAGCAGAAGCCGAAAAACAGGCCCGTAAAAGCCAGTACGTGGCCAGGCTGAATGATTGCCCTACCTCACCGCGCAAAATGCGCCTTATTGCTGACCTGATCAGAGGTGAGCGCGTTGAGAAGGCACTCGGAGTTCTGAAGTACAGCCCCAAGGCAGCAAGTACAACCATGTACAAACTGCTACTCTCAGCCATGTCGAACTGGCAGGTGAAGAATGAAGGGAGCCGCATAGAAGATGCACAACTCTTTGTTAAAGAGGTTAGTGTTGACGGTGGCCGTATGCTAAAACGTTTACAAACTGCTCCACAAGGCCGTGCATATCGTTTACGCAAACGCTCCAACCACATTACTCTCGTGCTTGGTGACAATATGGAAAATAATGAAGAGAAATAATAACAATATAACTGTACTTTAATGGGACAAAAGACTAATCCGATAAGCCTCAGACTAGGTATCATCAGGGGTTGGGATTCCAACTGGTTCGGAGGAGACACCTTCGATACAAAGCTGGCTGAGGACCATCAGATCCGCAAGTATCTCAACGCCCGTTTGTCCAAGGCTGGTATTTCTAAGATCGTTATTGAACGTACCTTAAAGCTCGTTACAGTAACTATTCATACTGCCCGTCCAGGAATCATCATCGGTAAAGGAGGTCAGGAAGTGGATAAGTTAAAAGAGGAGCTCCACAAGCTAACCGGTAAGGATGTGCAGATAAATATCTCTGAGATCAAGCGTCCTGAAGTTGATGCCGTTTTGGTAGCCTCTTCAGTAGCTCGTCAGATTGAAGGCCGCGTATCTTATCGTAAAGCAATTAAAACTGCTATCGCATCTGCAATGCGTATGGGTGCAGAGGGAATTAAGATCTTTATTTCAGGACGTATCGGCGGAGCCGAAATCGCACGTCGTGAGCAATTTAAAGAAGGTCGTACCCCATTGCATACCCTTCGCGCAGACATCGACTATGCACGCGACGAAGCCCATACAACCTATGGTCGTATTGGTGTAAAAGTGTGGATTTGTAAAGGTGAAATTTATGGTCGCCCCGAGCTGGTTCCTACCAGCCAGTCCTCAACTAAGGTTCGCCCCACAACAGGAGGCGGTAACCCTAATTCAGGCAGACCTCGCGGACGTGGTGGACGTAACAGAAAGTAACCGCAGTTTATTACAGAATAATAATACCTGGAAATAATGTTACAGCCGAAGAAGACTAAATACAGGAAGATGCAAAAGGGCCGCATGAAAGGCAACGCCCAGCGTGGTCATGAGATCGCTTTTGGCAGCTTCGCCCTAAAAACAGTTGAGACAACTTTTCTCACCGGCCGTCAGATCGAAGCAGCCCGTCAGGCTCTTACACGTTATATGAAACGTGAAGGTCAGATCTGGATCCGTATCTTCCCCGATAAGCCCATTACCAAGAAACCCGCTGAAGTACGTATGGGTAAAGGTAAAGGTGCTCCCGAATATTTCGTTGCACCCGTGACCCCCGGTCGTATCCTGTTCGAAGCAGATGGCGTTCCTATGGAAGTTGCAAAAGAGGGTATGCGTTTAGCAGCTCAGAAGCTTCCGGTCACCACTAAGTTTATTGTTAGAAGAGACTATAGCGAAGAATAATATCTGGAATAATGAAACAGGAAGTAATAACCGAACTGTCGACCAACGATCTTCTCGAAAAACTCGAGGAGCAGACCCTGCAGTTGAACCGCATGAAACTCAATCATGCAGTTTCTCCTCTCGAAAATCCTCAGATGATTAAGACCAATCGTAAAGTGATTGCTCGTATCAACACTGAGCTAAGAAGACGTGAACTGGAAAATAAATAAGTCGATAAAAATGGAAACGAGGAACTTACGCAAAGAAAAGATCGGCATCGTAATTAGCGATAAGATGAATAAATCTATCGTTGTAACGGTGGAGCGTAGGGTTAAACACCCAAAATATGGGAAGTTTGTAAAAAAGACTTCCACCTTCATGGCTCACGACGAAGCAAATGATTCTCACATTGGTGACAAAGTTAGAATCGCTGAAACCCGTCCTCTGAGCAAGAATAAATGCTGGAGATTAGTTGAAATCATTGAAAGAGCTAAGTAATTATGATACAACAGGAAACTAGACTTGCTGTTGCCGATAACAGTGGAGCCAAACAGGTACTCTGCATCAGAGTACTCGGTGGTACCAAAAAGCGTTATGCTTCGGTAGGCGACAAGATCGTTGTAGCGGTCAAGAATGCCATTCCTTCAGGTAACGTGAAGAAAGGGGCAGTGGCTAAAGCAGTTGTAGTACGCACAAAGAAAGAAATTCGCCGCGCTGATGGTTCTTACATCCGCTTCGAAGACAATGCTTGCGTATTGCTAAACAATGCCGGCGAAATGTCGGGTACCCGTATCTTTGGTCCTGTTGCCAGGGAACTACGTGAAAAACAGTTCATGAAGATTGTTTCACTTGCACCTGAAGTGCTCTAATAAATAAAACATTTATGCGCGTTAAACTTCACATTAAGAAAGGCGATAACGTAATGGTTATTGCTGGCGACCATAAAGGTAAGCAGGGCAAGGTGCTGGAAGTCGATCCTGAAAAGAACAGGGCCATCGTAGAAGGTGTAAACCTGGTTTCAAAGCACGCTAAGCCTAGCGCTAAGAACCCCCAAGGTGGCATTATCAAACAGGAAGCTTCTATTCATCTGTCAAACCTAAAGCTTATCGATAGCACTGGTAAGCCAACCCGTATAGGCAGAAAAGAAGATCCTAAAACAGGAAAATCGATTCGTTATTCTAAAAAATCAGGGGAGGTGATTAAGTAATGAACTACGTACCCAGGTTAAGAGAAAAATACAGTCAGGAGATCATTGCTGCTCTTATGGAGCAGTTCGGTTACAAAACCGTTATGCAAGTTCCTAAACTGCAGAAGATCGTCCTCAATCAAGGGTTAGGCGATGCAATCGCCGATAAAAAACTTATCGATGCAGGTATCGATGAGATGACCCAAATCAGTGGACAGAAAGCTGTTGCCACTAAGTCAAAAAAGGATATCTCAAACTTTAAGCTTCGTAAACAGATGCCTATCGGTGTTCGTGTTACCCTACGTGGCGATAAAATGTATGAGTTTCTTGACAGACTTATTTCAGTAGCTCTACCTCGTGTACGCGATTTTCGCGGTATTAACGATAAGGGATTTGATGGTCGCGGAAACTATTCATTTGGTATCACCGAGCAGATCATCTTCCCGGAAATTAACATCGATAAGATCAGCAAAATTCAGGGAATGGACATCACTTTCGTGACAAGTGCCCCGACAGACGCTGAGGCCTTTGCTTTGCTGAAGAACTTCGGTCTACCTTTTAAGAATCAGAAATAATTAAATAGCGTATGGCAAAAGAATCAATGAAAGCCCGCGAAGTAAAGCGGAAAAGGCTTGTCGAAAAATACGCAGCAAAACGTGCCGAGCTTAAAGAAGCCGGCGATTATATCGCATTGCAGAAACTTCCGCGCAACGCATCGCCGGTTCGTCTGCATAATCGCTGTCAGATTACTGGTCGTCCGAAGGGATATATCCGTCTGTTCGGTATCTCGCGTATCAATTTCAGGGAAATGGCATCCAACGGCCTGATTCCTGGTGTAAGAAAAGCAAGTTGGTAACCCTGTAAACAATATCAGAACATATGGTAACTGATCCTATTGCAGATTATCTGACAAGAATTAGGAATGCCGTGATGGCCAACCACCGTGTAGTGGAAATTCCCAGTTCAAAAATGAAGAAGGCAATCACAGAGATCCTCTTCGAGAAGGGCTACATCCTGAACTTTAAGTTCGATGATGAGGCCAAACCCGCAACGATTAAGGTTGCTCTTAAGTACCATCCGGTAACTAAGATGAGCGCCATCAAATCTTTGGTTAGGGTAAGTAAACCCGGCCTCCGTAAATACGCAAAAGCCGACAATCTCCCACGTGTAATGAATGGATTAGGCATTGCCCTTATCTCTACATCACAGGGATTGATGACCGATAAAGAGGCTCGTAAGCTCAACATCGGCGGTGAAGTAATTTGTTATGTCAGCTAATTGAGAAAAAGCTTTTAAAAACATGTCAAGAATAGGTAAAAGCCCCATCGTGATCCCCGCCGGAACCCAGATCAGCGTGTCAGATGAAAATCTGGTCACTGTTAAGGGAAAGTTGGGTCAACTCCAGCAACAGGTGGATGCCGGCCTGGTGGTTAAAGTCGAAGATTCTCAGTTAATCCTCGAAAATCCCCAGCCTGAAAGCAAGGACCTGAACTCAAAACACGGCCTCTATCGCGCCCTTCTTGCCAATATGGTAAAAGGCGTCTCTGAGGGCTTCACAGTTGTTCAAGAACTCGTTGGTGTAGGTTATAAAGCTACAGCAAACGGACAAGTACTTGAACTCTCTTTAGGATTCTCTCATAACCTCTTTATCGAGCTCGCTCCGGAAATTACCGTAGTTACTGCTGCTGAAAGGGGTAAAAACCCGACTATCACTCTTACCTCAATAGATAAACAACTGTTGGGTATGGTGGCAGCAAAGATCCGCTCATTCCGTAAACCTGAACCTTATAAAGGAAAGGGTATACGCTTCATGAATGAGGTTGTTCGCAAGAAAGCTGGTAAAACTGCTTCTTCAAAGTAAACTAATTCTCAAAATTATTGCAGAATGTCTATCAAGAGCAGAAAAGAATCTAGACGAAACAAGATAAAAATGAGCATCCGTAAGAAGGTGTTCGGAAGTGCCGAACGTCCCCGCCTTACGGTGTTCCGCAGCAACAGCGAGATCTATGCTCAGATTATTAACGACGTAGAAGGCCGCACTATAGTTGCTACTTCGTCGATGAATAAAGAGATTGCCGGTCAAAAAGTGACCAAAATCCAACAGGCTGCCCTCGTTGGTAAGCAAATCGCAGCTTTAGCTGTTGAAGCTGGCCTGTCAACTGTCGTTTTCGACCGTAACGGCTATCTCTATCACGGAAGAGTAAAATCTTTGGCCGAAGCTGCCAGAGAAGGTGGTCTCATTTTTTAAACTTGCACTATGTCCAACATGAACATAAAAAGAGTGAAGTCGAGTGAAATCGAATTCAAAGACCGTCTGGTCAGCATCCAGCGTGTTACCAAAGTTACCAAAGGGGGCCGTACTTTTAGTTTCTCGGCTATCGTTGTAGTTGGTAACGAAAATGGCGTAGTGGGTTACGGACTTGGTAAAGCCAAGGAAGTTACCGCCGCTATCGCTAAGGGCGTAGATGATGCAAAAAAGAATCTTATCAAGGTTCCCATTCTTAAAGGTACACTTCCTCATGAACAAACCGGAAAGTACAGTGGTGCTAAGGTCTTCCTTAAGCCCGCAGCTCCCGGTACCGGTGTAATCGCCGGTGGTGCTATGCGCGCCGTTCTTGAAAGTGTTGGCGTAAAGGATGTGCTTGCTAAGTCTAAAGGATCATCCAATCCCCACAGCGTGGTTAAAGCAACCATTGATGCCCTCGTACAATTGCGCGACCCCATGACTGTCGCTCAACTTAGAGGCATATCTCTCGACAAAGTGTTTAACGGTTAATCTTATACGATCATGAAGCAGATAAAAATTACTCAGATCAGAAGCAGAATCGGCCGCCCCGAACGTCAGAAATTGACTCTCGATGCACTCGGACTGCGCAAGATGCACCAAACCGTTATCCACGACGCTACCCCTCAGATCCTGGGAATGGTAGATGCAGTAAAACACTTACTGCGTGTCGAAGAATTATAATTAATTGGTAACCATTTTAAGCTAGGATAAGATATGGACTTAACAAATCTAAAACCTGCTGAAGGTTCGGTAAAAGCCCGCAAACGTATAGGCCGTGGACAAGGTTCAGGCCGTGGAGGTACCTCTACACGTGGTCATAAGGGTGCCAAATCTCGCTCGGGTTATTCGCAGAAAATAGGCTTCGAGGGTGGTCAAATGCCCCTTTATCGCCGACTGCCTAAGGGTGGATTTAAAAATATCAACAGGGTTGAATATCTCGCTCTAAATCTTGATGTGCTTCAGAATTTGCACGATTCAAAGGGAATCAGTACCTTCGAGCCCGAAATCTTCAAGGCTAATGGCCTTGCTGGTAAGAATGACTTGGTAAAGATTCTTGGTCGTGGCAAACTCACTGCTAAGATCGAAGTGAAAGCCAACGCTTTCTCAGCAGCCGCTATCAAAGCTATCGAGGATGCAGGAGGTGTAGCAACCAAAATTTAAACCCTGATGAAAAAACTGTTTCAGACCATCCGAAACATCTGGAAAATTGAGGAACTTCGTAAGAGGATCCTCTACACTCTTGGAATACTTGTGATCTACCGTCTGGGAGCCTACGTGGTTATCCCAGGGGTAGATCCCACTCAATTGTCTAACTTACACCACCAAACCTCTGATGGGTTACTGGGTTTGTTAAACATGTTCTCAGGAGGAGCTTTTTCTAACGCATCAATCTTTGCACTTGGCATCATGCCATATATTAGTGCTTCGATCGTTATTCAGCTGCTTGGCCTTGTTGTGCCTTATTTCCAGAAACTTCAGAAAGAAGGAGAAAGTGGACGTAAGAAGATTAATCAACTTACCCGTTATCTGACTATTGCCGTTACTGCTTTACAAGCTCCAGGTTATATCGCAAATATGATCTCACAGCTTCCTCCAGAGGCAATCACTCCTTTCGATCCGAACAGTACATCTCCCAGCACTTTCTTCTGGATATCTTCTATCATCATTCTAACAGCAGGTACTCTGTTCGTTATGTGGCTTGGTGAAAAGATTACCGATAAAGGTATTGGTAATGGTATCTCTCTGATTATTATGATTGGTATCATCGCCCGTTTACCTTTCGCTCTGTTTGGAGAACTCGCTTCTCGTATGGAGCAGCAAGGAGGTGGTCTGGTGTTCTTCGTACTCGAAATTGCTGTTCTTATCGTTGTTATTCTCATCACTATCCTCTTGGTTCAGGGTACTCGTCGTATCCCTGTTCAATACGCTAAGAGAGTGGTTGGTAATAAACAATATGGTGGAACTCGCCAATACATTCCTCTGAAGGTTAATGCTGCCGGTGTAATGCCAATCATCTTCGCTCAGGCAATCATGTTCCTGCCTCTAACTCTTGCAGGTTTTGCTCAAAGCGAATCATTGACCGGCTTTTTTGCAGCATTTACAAATATTAATGGTTTCTGGTACAACTTCATGTTTGCCTTCTTAATCATTATTTTTACCTACTTCTATACCGCTATTACGGTTAACCATAACCAAATGGCTGAGGATATGAAGAAAAACGGTGGCTTTATCCCCGGTGTGAAACCTGGTAAGAAAACTGCCGAATTTATTGATGCAGTTATGTCTCGTATAACACTCCCTGGTTCTATATTCCTTGCCTTTGTAGCTATTATGCCTGCTCTGGTAAGATTAGTTGGAGTCAATTCACAATTTGCTGCTTTCTATGGTGGCACTTCTCTATTGATTCTCGTGGGCGTTGTTCTCGATACATTACAGCAGATCGAAAGTCACTTATTAATGCGTCATTATGACGGATTAATGAAGACCGGCCGTATTAAAGGTCGTTCTTCCTTCTAATATCTGAAAAAGTGTCAATGATTCATCTGAAAACAGAAGAGGAAATTGAGCTGATCAGACAAAGTTCTTTGCTTGTTGGAAAGACACTTGCTGAAGTAGCCAAAGTAATAAAACCCGGGATTAGGACTATCGAGTTAGATCGACTTGCCGAAACCTTCATCCGAGATAACGGCGCAATCCCGGGTTTTAAAGGCTACAACGGTTTCCCATATACCCTATGTATCTCAGTTAATGAGATTGTAGTACATGGCTTCCCAAGTAACCGCGAGGTGAAAGAGGGTGATATTGTCTCTGTTGATTGTGGTGTGGTGATGAATGGCTTTTATGGCGATTCTGCATATACCTTCATGATTGGAGAAGTTGATCCCAGTGTACGGGCACTAGTTGAAGCTACTAAGGCTTCACTATATGAGGGTATATCAAAGGCCGTTGAGGGTCAAAGACTTGGTGATATTGGTGCTGCTATTCAGGACTATGTTGAGGAACGTGGTTATAGTGTGGTACGAGATTTGGTAGGACATGGGCTTGGCAAACATCTTCATGAGGCACCTGAAGTTCCTAATTACGGAAGAAAAGGTACTGGAATGAAGTTGCAGGAAGGTCTGGTCTTAGCTATCGAGCCCATGATTAATCTTGGCGGTCACCGAGTAGTTCAGGAGCGAGACGGGTGGACAATCAGAACGTCTGATAGGAAGCCATCAGCCCATTTTGAGCATGATGTCGTAATCCGCAAAGGACGAGCAGAAGTGCTTTCAACATTTGATTATATTGAAGAGATTCTAAAAACCAAGGATTGATTTTTATGGCAAAACAGCCTTCCATAGAACAAGATGGAACCGTAGTAGAGTCGCTGGGAAATGCGATGTTCAGAGTAGAACTAGAGAATGGGCACCAAATCATCGCCCATATTTCCGGCAAAATGAGAATGCATTATATCAAGATTCTACCGGGGGATAGGGTAAAAGTCGAAATGACGCCTTACGATCTGACCAAGGGAAGAATTTCATTCAGATACAAGTAATAACGAGATACAAAAGTTACACCGAATATGAAAGTCAGAGCATCTGTAAAAAAGAGAACCCCTGATTGCAAGGTTGTACGCCGCAATGGGAAAATCTATGTTATCAACAAAAAGAATCCCAAGTACAAACAAAGACAGGGTTAAACCTAATTAATTAATAGAATAATTTAATATGGCTAGGATTGCTGGTATAGACCTACCAAAAAACAAACGTGGTGAAATCGGTCTGACCTACATTTATGGCATCGGACGAGCTACCGCCCAGAAAATTCTTCTAGAGGCTGGTATTGACCTCAACAAAAAAGTTGGTGAGTGGAACGATGATGAGCAGAACGCTATTCGTACTCTTATTAATGAGAAGTACAAAGTAGAAGGTGCCTTAAGGTCAGAAGTACAGATGAACATTAAGCGACTGATGGACATCGGTTGCTATCGCGGCGTACGTCACCGCATTGGGTTACCATTGCGTGGACAGTCGACCAAGAACAATGCGCGCACCCGCAAGGGTAAGAAGAAAACTGTTGCCAACAAGAAGAAGGCTACGAAATAGTCGATAAGTAAAACGTAACTTTAAGAGTAACATAATGGCAAAGACTCAAAAGAGCACCAAAAGCACAAAAAAAAGAGTGGTGAAGGTAGAAGCTACCGGACGTGCTTACGTGAGTGCTTCATTTAATAATATCATCGTTACCCTTACAAACAATACCGGTCAGGTCATCTCCTGGGCTTCTGCTGGTAAAAAGGGTTTCAGGGGTTCTAAAAAGAATACCCCGTATGCTGCTCAGATGGCTGCAGCTGATTGCGCCAAAGTAGCATTTGATGCTGGCCTTCGTAAAGTGAAGGTCTTTGTAAAGGGTCCCGGCTCAGGCCGTGAATCTGCTATCCGTACTATCCATGCATCGGGTATTGAAGTGACCGAGATTAAGGATATTACACCATTGCCTCACAACGGCTGTCGTCCTCCTAAACGCAGGAGAGTGTAATTAATTAGTGTAACAAACCTCGGATTAAACTCAAACTATTTTTTGATATGGCACGTTATATTGGTCCAAAATCAAAGATTGCCCGTCGCTTCAAAGAAGCGATCTTCGGGCCGGATAAGTACCTCGAGAAGAAGAACTATGCTCCCGGTATGCATGGCAATACTAAAAGAAGGGCCAAGCAGAGTGAATATGGTATTCAGCTAAGCGAAAAGCAGAAAGCAAAATATACCTATGGCGTCTTAGAACGTCAGTTCCGTAACATTTTCCATGAAGCTTCACGCCGTAAAGGTATTACTGGTGAAGTGCTACTCCAACTCTTGGAGTCACGCCTCGACAATGTAGTATACAGATTAGGAATCGCTCCTTCTCGTATGGCTGCTCGTCAGTTAGTAGGCCACCGTCACATTATGGTTAATGGTGAATTGGTTAATATCCCTTCTTTTAAACTCCGTCCTGGTGATGTAGTTAGCGTTCGTGAGAAATCTAAATCTCTCGAAGTTATCACCAACTCTTTAGCTAGCCGTCGTGGTTTTAGCTGGTTAGAATGGGACGAGCACTTAAAAAGCGGTAAGTTTATGAACTACCCACAAAGGGATGAGATCCCCGAAAACATTCGCGAACAACTGATCGTTGAACTGTATTCGAAGTAATCGTAATTTATAGCGAGTTTAAAAAAGATAACAAGCATTATATGGCCATTCTGACTTTTCAAAAACCGGACAAAGTGATCATGGTCCACGTGGACGATCGCAAAGGTGTATTTGAGTTCAGACCCCTAGAACCCGGTTTCGGGATCACTGTGGGTAATGCACTCAGGCGCATTTTATTGAGCTCGCTCGAAGGATATGCTATCACTTCCGTTCGTATCGAGAGCGTCGATCATGAGTTCAGCTCTATTAAAGGCGTTGTTGAAGATGTCACCGACATCATTCTTAACTTCAAACAGATTCGTTTCAAACGTCAGATTGAATCTGAAACTAGTGAGAAAGTTCATGTTGTTATCGGCGATCAGGAAGTATTTACTGCCGGCGATATCAATAAGTTCCTCTCCAATTTTCAGGTCCTTAATCCTGAAGTTGAAATCTGCCACATGGAGCGCTCTGTAAAGCTCTCTCTCGAGTTAACCATTGAGAAAGGCAGAGGCTATGTCCCAGCCGAAGAAAATAAGGTTCTTAACGCACCACTTGGTACCATTTTCATGGACTCTATCCATACACCGATTAAAAACGTTATGTATAGCGTTGAAAACTATCGTGTGGAGCAGAAAACTGACTACGAAAAGCTCATCCTTGAGGTTATTACCGATGGTAGTATCGCTCCTAAAGATGCTCTTAAAGAGTCTGCTAAGATCCTTATCCACCACTTCATGCTCTTCAGTGATGAGAAAATCACTGTCGATGCTGAGGCACAGGCTCCTACCGAAGAACTTGATGAGAACTCGCTGCATATCCGCCAGTTATTAAAAGCTAAACTAGTCGACCTTGATCTCTCTGTCAGAGCTTTGAATTGCTTAAAAGCTGCCGACGTTGAAACACTTGGTGACCTCGTAGCTTACAATAAGAATGATCTTTTGAAATTCCGCAACTTCGGAAGAAAGTCTCTGACTGAACTCGAGGAACTAGTGGATTCAAAAGGACTGGAATTTGGAATGAAAGTTGACAAATACAAATTAGATAAGGATTAATCGCAATGAGACACGGTAAAAAAGTTAATCATCTGGGCAGGACTAGCAGTCATCGCAAAGCGATGCTCTCAAATATGGCTACCTCGCTCATTCTGCATAAGCGGATCAATACTACCCTCGCTAAGGCTAAAGCTTTACGTGGTTATGTTGAGCCCTTGATTACCCGTGCCAAAGACGATTCTATGCATAACCGTCGTATGGTTTATAGTTATCTCATGAGCAAAGAAGCTGTTACAATGCTCTTCCGTGAGGTTTCTGTTAAGGTGGCTAATCGTCCTGGTGGATATACCCGTATTTTAAAAACTGGTTATCGCCAAGGTGACGCTGCTGAAATGTGCATCATGGAACTAGTTGACTTTAACGAGTTACTCAATACTCCTAAAGAAGCTGCTCCAGTTCGTCAGGCAAAAACCCGTCGCAGCAGAAAGAAAGCCGATTCAGAAGCTACTGAAACCGGTAAAGAATAACAGGAATATTTAACTTCCTTTTGTTATTAGCTTATTAGGATGGAGTAACTTTGTTGCTCCATCCTTTACGTTTAATTGGGAAACATAAAATTCAAACACATGAGTCAAATTATTGATGTACATGCCCGCCAGATTCTGGATTCTCGCGGAAACCCGACTGTGGAAGTCGATGTTATTACTGAAAATGGTATTTTGGGTCGCGCCGCAGTTCCCTCAGGAGCTTCTACAGGCGTCCATGAAGCCGTAGAATTACGCGATGGCGACAAATCTCTGTTCTTGGGTAAAGGTGTTCTTAAAGCTGTTCAAAATGTTAATGGCCCAATTGCCGAAGAATTACGTGGTATGTTGGTCACAGATCAAAATGAGATCGATGCTCGTATGATCGAGCTTGACGGAACTGCTAATAAAGGTAATTTCGGTGCAAATGCAATCCTTGGCGTTTCTCTCGCAGTAGCTAAAGCAGCTGCACAAGAAACTGGCCAACCCCTCTATCGTTACATTGGTGGCGTCAATGCTAATACGCTTCCCATCCCAATGATGAATATCATTAACGGTGGGTCGCACGCTGATAATTCAGTAGATTTTCAGGAGTTCATGATCATGCCCGCTGGTGCCTCTTCTTTTAGTGAAGCTCTCAGAATGGGCGCAGAAGTCTTCCATAACCTTGCTAAGGTTCTTAAGAAACTTGGCTATTCAACTAACGTAGGTGATGAAGGTGGATTTGCTCCTAACCTTAAATCAAATGAAGAGGCTGTAAAAGTTATTCTTCAAGCAATCGAACAGGCTGGTTACCGCCCGGGCGAAGACATCTTCTTGGCTCTTGACCCTGCCTCTTCTGAATATTATATCCCAGAAGAAAATTTGTACCATTTCAAGAAATCAACTGGTGAAAAGTTAACTCCTACCCAAATGGCTGATTTCTGGAAGAGCTGGACTGACAAGTATCCTATTATCTCTATTGAGGATGGTATGGCTGAAGACGATTGGGCTGGCTGGAAGTATCTAACTGATATTACTGCTGGTAAGGTTCAGCTTGTTGGTGACGATCTATTTGTTACAAATGTAAAACGCCTTAAAGAGGGTATCGAAAAGGGTGTTGCAAACTCAATTCTTGTAAAAGTTAATCAGATCGGCTCTCTTACTGAAACTATCAATGCTGTTGATATGGCTTACAGAGCTGGTTATACTGCTATTATGAGTCACCGTTCAGGTGAAACAGAAGATACCACTATCGCTGACTTAGCCGTTGCCTTAAATACCGGCTTAATCAAGACTGGTTCTGCTTCACGTACTGATAGAATTGCTAAGTACAATCAACTTCTCAGAATTGAAGAAGCATTAGGTACAGCAGCTATCTATCCTGGCAGAACATACCGTTATGCTAAATAGTCTTTCTTGAATATCTGAAAAGGGCTGTCGTTTGGCAGCCCTTTTTTTTATATTATTTTGTTTCAGTTTATACCATACCAGCTATTCTGGTTACTTTTGCCCACTTTAATTAAAATACCATATGATCTCTTTTATCCTTGCTATTGTTCTTTCTACTAGTATTTTAGTTGTTTTTAGGCTTCTGGAGCGCTTTAAGGTCTCAATCTTACCAACTATAGTCGTAAACTATCTCGTAGCACTGTTATTTGGCGTTTTAAGTGGATCAGCAAAGCTTGAACCAAATGAGCCTTTCTGGTCATCCCCCTGGATGCCTGCGGCGCTCTTTAATGGTATCATGTTTATCGTTGTTTATATATGGATTGGAATATCGGCAAAAAGGGCTGGAATAGCTATGACAAGTGTCGCAGGAAAGATGTCGGTTGTCTTTCCTGTACTAATGGGTTTCCTACTTCTAGATGAGCAGTTGAGTTTCCTAAGAATAATTGGTATTATTGGTGCTCTATTGGCTTTCTGGCTTACTTTTAAAAAGCAAGAGGGGATAAAACATCAGTGGAAAGATCTTCTATTTCCAGCGTTGCTGTTTGTAGGAACGGGGATTAGTGATTCAACACTAAAGTTTGCTCAGGCTAAATACCTTACTACGCAAGGAAACACTTATCTGGCTGTTGTCTTTGGGTACGCCATGATAACGGGTATAGGGTTCTTATTAATTCAGCACTTTGCAAAAAGAGATGTCAAAATAACCTCTCGAGACATCGTTGCTGGTATCATAATGGGTCTGCTAAATTGGTGGAGTACTGTTTTTCTGATGAAAACTATTGCTCAATATGATAGCTCAGTCTTTTTCCCGATCTTCAATGCTTCGATCGTTTCTATTGCAGCATTAAATGGTGTTATCTTCTTTAAAGAGCGCCTTCGTTGGATCAATTGGCTTGGAATAGGGCTTGCTATTGTTGCAATTGTATTAATCGCAAGCTAGATGCAATTCTATTGCTGAATAGTAGGAATATTTAGCAATGAATTTGTATTATCTGAGATTTAAAAATCTAATCAAAACCATTCTGAGGAAACGTCGAATTCTTTACCGCTTCAATTCTGATTAGAGCTGTATATATAAAACTGAGCTGCCTATCATTTAACATGATAGGCAGCTCGATTTTTATAATTGTAGTTTTATTTATTGGTACCTTCCAATATGGTTGAGATGTTATTATTGCTCTGAGGTCATCTCAAACTCTAATAGACCTCCATTCAGGATCTGTTGATGAGTAATGTTATGGTCTTTTATCTCTTGTCCGTTAAGAAGTACCTTTTTTACATAGATGTTTTTTGATGATAGTTTATTAGCTTTAATAGTCAACAGGTTGTTGTTGGGCAATAATAATTCGATTTTTCTATAAAGTGGGGCTCCAAGATCATAGTTTGGTGTGCCGGGGCATACCGGATAAAACCCAAGTGAAGAGAATATAAACCAAGCTGACATCTGTCCGCAATCATCATTCCCGCATAGACCCGAAGGGGTATTATGGTACATTGTAGTTAGGATCTTTCGTACGATGGCCTGAGTCGCCTTTGGTTTCCCTGCATAATTATAAAGATAGGGGATATGATGACCTGGTTCATTTCCATGTACATAATTACCCATTAGGCCAACGGCAGCTATATCTTCGGTTTTTTCATAATATTTAGCGGGTAATTCCATGGTGAAAAGAGAATCGAGGTGATTACAGAAGTTTTTTTCTCCACCATATAGTTCGATTAGCTTCTTAGGGTTATGTGGAACAAATAGACTATATGTCCATGCATTACCCTCAATATAGCCCATATCATGGGTAGCTAATGCATCAAAAGGCTTCGTAAAGTGACCATTCGATTTCTTTGCTCTCATGAATTTTGTAGAAGGGTCGAAAACATTAAGATAATTCAAGGATCTTTTAGCGAATTTATCGGCAATATCATTTTTACCGATTAATAATGCAGCTTGTGATATAGTATAGTCATCATAAGCGTATTCCAGAGTTACAGATGCAGAAGAACCTGATTGTTCCTGAGCCACAAAACCGTATTTCATATAGTGTTCTAAACCCTCATATGGGGCATAAGTAGCACTTTTTACCATGGTACTTAGGGCATCACTATAATTAAAACCTTTAATTTGTTTGGCCATCGCATCTGCTATTACAGGCACGGCGTGATATCCAATCATACACCAGTTGTCATTTGACCAATGTGACCATATGGGAAGTATCTTGTGTACGCTTTGGTTCGCATGAGCTAACATAGAGTTTACCATGTCGGAGGTCTCTTGGGGGTGGGTTAGGGTTAACCATGGATGGAGTGCTCTAAAGGTATCCCATAAAGAGAATATGGTATAATTAGTAAAGCCATCGGCTTTGTAAATCTCTTGATCTAGTCCGCGATATTGACCATCAACATCCATGTAGATTGAGGGATGAATCAGGCTGTGATACATAGCTGTGTAGAATACCCTTTTCTCTTCATCTGAGGCTTCTATATTGATAGTATTGACCTCATTTTTCCATGCATTATAGGCCTGTTCTTTTATCTTTTCAAAGTTAGGTTTTGGGGTTTCAGTTCGGAGGTTTTTAAGGGCACCTTGTGCGCTGACTGAAGAGAGAGCAAGTCGTAGGGTTAGTGTACTATCGTTTTGCATGTTAAACTGGAACCATGCTTTGATCTTTTTACCTGACCTTTCCGGAAACTCTTTATCCATCTTCCATCTACGCCAGAAGCCATTGTAGGTCTCCTTGTCAGCATTGATGATACCATATTGCTTTATTGGTTTCGAGAATACCAGGGCAAAATAGACTTTTCTATCTCTAGCCCAACCGTTTGTCTGGCGATAACCAGTGACAGTAGAATCGTTTTCTACTCTTAGAGAAGACCATACTACCTTCCCATCATAGTTATAGATCCCATGAACCATATCAAGAATGATAGCTGGGGTTTCCTTCATAGGGAAATGGTATCTGTGTACACCAACTCTTTGCGTAGCAGTCAATTCAGCCTTTATATTGTTCTTAGTGAGAACTACTGAATAGTAGCCAGCCTTGGCTATTTCGGTTGATTTATCATATTTACTTCTATATCCTTTTTCCGGATGGTCTGCAGTACCGGGGTTAAGCATTATTTTGCCTTCGATAGGCATTATTAGGAAATCGCCAAGGTCAGAGTGTCCTGTGCCATGAAGATGAGTATGACTAAAACCCACGATTGTAGGGTCATTATATTGATATCCGGCACAATATTTATAGACATCCGGATTATAGCCTGATCCGGAAGAGTAGGGGATTGTGTCTGTGTCAGGAGATAGTTGAACCATTCCAAAAGGCACTAAAGCGCCGGGGAAGGTATGCCCCATGTGGTCGGTGCCTATGAATGGATTGATATATTTGGCATTATCCTGGGCTGAGATTGTTAAAGAAGAGAAGAAAAGCAGTATGCCGGTAAAACGTAGCAATAGGTTGATTTCGATTTTTATCGTTTTCATTGTATGAAAGATATTAAAAAGTAAAGATATAAAAAGCCGCGATGGTAACCCACCGCGGCATCGCAACTAAAAAACACGTAATTGGTTGACTAATGCATGATCAGAAATTTAGATGAGCAGGTTTTCTGACCATCATGTAGGAGCAGAGCATATACTCCATTAGATAAGTCTGTAACATCAACTTTACAGATGCCGTTCACTGTCACCACATCAACTGCTTTCACGACAGATCCCATGGCGTTGCATATTTCAACCCTGACAAAACAACTTTTAGCGTCTTCGCCCATGTTAACCATGATTTGATTCTGGGCGGGATTCGGATAAATTTGAATGTAGATGGTTTTGGTTTGACTAACCGGGATTCCAGTGGTCAGCTGCTCGCCTGTAATTAAGCAAATTCTTGTGTCGTCAAAAAGGAAAAACTTGCCCTCACTATTAAGGTTTGATATGCTGAAATAGGTCCCCAAGTTAATTCGATATGAGCTCTTTTCCCAATTGTCACCAGAGTTATTTGAAAGATAGGTGACAGTGGTATTGCCTTCAAGCCCCGTTATATTAACATTATTTTTGTTTGATTTTATATATTTAAGAACAGTACTATAATCAACAGACAGTTTATCTTCCCATGTAGTGCCTCTGTCGTCGGAGGTGGCAACTATGTATTTTAATTGATCCTTGTTTTTATAGATCATGCATACACGTCCATTTTGAAGGGTATAAATGGCTATTACGCTAATAGGGAATCCAAAGGTATAGCTGTTCTTTTCCCAGTTACTTCCTCTGTCTGTTGAATAATAGATAGATAGCTTTCCTGTAGCATCATCTGAAGCAAAAAGAGTTAGTGTGTCACTATTTACTATTTCAAGAGTATTACCGGGGATAGGCATCGATTTACTGGTCCAGTTTGATCCTAGATCGGTAGAAATATAGAAATCATATTGATTTGTAAATAATAAGACCTTCTCTTTGGTCATGGTTACACCATGCTGAGGTGATTGGGGAAGGGTGCTTTCAAACCAGGTGCTCCCTCCATCAAAGGTCAGAGAGTATTGTTTTGGATTAACTGAATTAGTGGCAACACCTGAAAGGCTATCTCTGAAACTAATGGATGTAAACTCTTTATTGGGCTTCATTAGATACCAATTATTGCCTTTATCTGCGCTTTTGTATATACCATTGCTTGCAGTTGCCATATAGAATGTTCTAATTCCTGGCATTTCAACTTGAGTAATATCAAGATAGTCGGGTCTGTTGAGGTTCGTGAAGTTCCCAAGGTTATCGTTTGATCTAAACATTAAACCTGCTTTGCCGGCGAGGAAGAATTTAGCCGTAGTAGGTGATGTAACTGCATTGGCTTCAAAGGGCATAAAAATAGATTCACTCCATGTAAGTCCTGCATTATAGGTCTTCATAATACGGGGGAGTAGGCTGTTGTCAGATGTCTTGGTAAGCACAATGCCTTCGTCATCATTTGTGAAGACAACGGCTGTGGCAATATTTGGTCCAGAATACATTAATTGCCAGGTGTTCCCATTGTCACTGCTTCTCCAATACTGCCCAATAACATCAGGAACTCCACCTGATTTATTGGAAATAAAGAGATTTAGATGACCGAACTTTTGTATGGTTAGTATTGGATTTTCTTGCGTCTCTGAAAACGTCTTAGTCTTTCGCCATGTAACTGCCCCATCTTTCGTTGACCATAGGCCTTCCGATGTGATGTAATATCCTATAAGTGATGATTCAAATACAAACCTACCATCATCGGGTAAGATGTTATTTGTCCATGTCTGCCAGGTCCTGCCGAGGTCGTCAGATGTTCCTATTAATCGTTCATTTGTTATTGTTGTAAATAGACCGTACCATGTACCATCGATAGAGGTTACAGCGGTAAAGCGATATTTGCTGGGATTTGATAATTTGAACCAAGAACTGCCTTTGTCATAAGACTCGAAGATGTCACCATCACAGAAATAGATTCTTGTTCCTGAAATGAAGAGTGAGTTAATGTCTCTGTTCGTAAGTTTATTGTTAAGCGACCATGTGTTTCCTCCATCATCAGTATTAATAATGGTACCACATTCACCTGATATTACCCCATTTTTTGTATCCATAAAAAGGATAGAATTGAGGTTGTTCCCAGATAGTTTTGGGGATATCCATTCGCTCTGGCCTAATAAAAACAGAGGTGCTATATTAAGAAGTATAGCAAACACAAGCACTCTTACATTATAACTTTTCATATCAAACAATTATTTTTAGTATCAATGCCTCTACACTTAATTGACAACATAACCTCACACTAGCAAGAAGTTATTCTAATACTCTTTCCTTTTGGTTGGTTTACATGGGCTATCTATAAAAATTAAATCATAGGATAGGTTTATGTCTATTATTGCCATTTAATGTATATTTAAGACACCGATACCCTTAAATGGTTGTCTGGTTTTTGTAAGAATTGTGTAATTAAATTTTTTTAAGTTTTCGACAATAGTTACAGTTCGGTAGCTATCTTTCCGTAAGTTGATGAATAATTGTGTTGATAACCTGTGTTTTATGATTCTGTAGGTGTTGCTGCTTTCATCAAGAGTGTTGTTTTACCTTCTTCTATCGCATGTTACATCTCTTTTGGCTTCGTATTCTACTTTTAGTTTAATCGACGGTTAACCGTTTTTGAGGATTTTGGCCGATTTCATATAATCTGGATTGCGTCTGATTGTCATACATTTGTCTTCATATCTATAACTCATTTATTACTATCACCTTTTCTTTTATCTCTATTATCAGAGCATTATTTTTTGTGTTTAATTAACATCATCCCCTTTTTCAATTTTCATGATCAGTTGACCTTTAATTTAGTTTGTATGACAAAAGTTGAAGCTAACAAATCATTCGTGTCAGATCTTGTCCGGTCAGAGATACCTAAACGAAGTACATTGGCTAGATTAATTCTAGTCCGAATAATCCTTATGATTCTTGTAAGCTGTCCACTTTTCCTGTATGCTCCGCCACCGCCACCCCCATCAAATCATAATTTGACCGGGTCTGGCTCATCATCTAATGGTGGCGGTGCTCCATTGGAGGATGGCCTTTATATCCTTTTTGTCTGTTCTGCGGCTTATTTAGGGTGGATGTATTCTAAATCTCGTCAGAAGAAGAAGCGGTTGGATATAAAACCCGGTAGCAAATTTGGCTCTCGCTAAGATAGTAGTAACCAAATAGCCCTCCTTTAATAACTTCTGATAGAAAGCCAATCTCCCGTTGTTCCTGCTCCTCTCCTGTTTCCCTCCTGTTCTCCTCTTATGCCTCTCCCTATCCTCTCCCTATCCTCTCCCTAT
>JAJTBW010000244.1 GCA_021286705.1 Sphingobacteriia bacterium | reverse complement strand
CGAATGCCTTTAAATCTGCCTTTGTTGCTAATATCTCTCATGATTTAAGAACCCCACTGAATGCCATCGTTGGCTTCTCCGATCTTTTAGCCGATCCTGATGCAAGTAATAAAGATCGATCATATTACAACTCTTTGATACAGAGTAACTCTAAGGTGTTAATTGGCCTTATAAATGATATAATCGATCTATCCCGGATTGAATCCAGACAACTGAGTATTAGGATGGAGTCATTTTGCCCTTATGAAGAGTTACAAGCACTGCTTCCTGTTTTATCCGAAGAGCAAAATAGATTGTCAAAAAGCCATCTGGTATTAAAGCTTGAAGCAACAGCTGAATTACAGCAAATGATGATTGTTAGCGATAAGAACAGATTTAGGCAGGTGTTGGTGAACCTGTCTGTAAATGCCATAAAATTTACAAAAGAGGGCTTCGTAATGATCGGTATCAATCCCCCTCAAAATGGAGTGATAACATTCTATGTGAAAGATACTGGTGAAGGCTTAAAACCTGACCAGCAAGAAAAGATTTTTGAACGCTATTATAGAGCCGATCGAAAAAATACCATTCAAGGTAGCGGTCTAGGTCTCGCAATAAGCAAGGCTCTGGTAGAGATGCTTGGTGGTGAGATAGGTGTTCATTCGATTAGTGGTGTAGGTTCTACCTTCTGGTTTTCCCTTCCTTCAATTACTTCTACATCCAGAGAAGGAGCCTCTGCTTAAAGCTGATAGTTTTACCTTTCAATGTCCTTCCAGGTTAGATTTTATCTAATCTAATAATTCAAATTTGGAATTCGCACTTTTAAACTCAGGGACAAGAGCCTTCATGAGTTTTACTATTTCATCAACATCGGCATCAGTGTGTATTGCATTGATCAAACTACCTATGCATGTATTAACTTCATTACTCTCATAGAACCTCACTTTGCCGATTAATATCTTGGGATGGTGTGTTGGCATTACATTTTCTTCATTGTTTAAAAGCTCTTCATATAGTTTCTCGCCAGGCCTTAATCCTGTAAATACTATTTGAATGTCTTTTCCAAGCTCAAGCCCACTTAGTTTGATCATCTTTTTGGCCAAGTCTACAACTTTGACCGATTTACCCATGTCAAAAACAAAGATTTCACCACCGTTTCCCATGCAACCAGCATCCAATACCAGCTGACAAGCCTCTGGTATGGTCATAAAGAATCGTGTCACATTTGGATCTGTTACCGTAATTGGGCCACCTTTTTCTATTTGCTTTTTGAATAGAGGGATTACTGAACCATTGCTACCTAAGACATTCCCAAAACGAGTAGTAATGAATTTGGTTATATTCTGCTTGTTCAAATTCTGAATATAGATCTCGGCAATTCTCTTGCTCGCACCCATGACATTAGTTGGATTTACCGCCTTGTCAGATGAGATCATGATAAACTTCTCGGTGTTAAATTCAACGGCAATATCGGCGAGGTTTTTTGTCCCTTCCACATTAACTGAAACGGCTTCGTTGGGGTATGCCTCCATCATTGGAACATGCTTGTAGGCTGCAGCATGATACACTATGTGAGGATGATGTTCGCTAAAGAGTTTTCTAAGTCTTGTTTTATTCCGGATATCACCCAAAATAATCTGGTAAGGAAGATTAGGGTATTTTGCTGTAAACTCTAACTCAATATGATATAGTGGTGATTCTGCATTGTCAAAAAGGAGGACTTTGTTGACTGGGTATTTCATTACCTGACGTGCTAATTCGCTTCCAATTGATCCAGCTGCTCCCGTTATGAGAATGGTTTTGCCTGTAAGCTCTTTTTTAACAATTTTTTCATCCAGTTTAATCGGATCGCGTTCAAGTAGATCCTCAATCTTTACTGTTTTTATTTGATTTAGACTTAATTGTCCGTTTATCCATTGGTTAACAGGAGGGACATTTAAGACCTTTATGTCGTGGTTTAAACAAGTCTCAATAATCTCTTGTTTTCTAGCTGGTGGTATGTTTTGAACTGCTAATACCATTAAATCCGGCTTATTAGAATCAATAAAACCCTCTAGCTCTTTTGATTCTAAAACAGGTACCATCTCAACCCGTTTTCCTGATTTTTTTGGATCATCGTCAAAAAATGCAAGAATCTTATAACGCATTCCGGCATCTCTCTCTAAGGCTTGTTTCGTTACAATGCCTGCCTCTCCAGCACCAAAAATCAGGACATATGATTGCTCTTTTTCTCGCCAATTTAATTCTATATAGGTCATCTTAGCCACTAATCGAAGAGCCAGCATAGATATGGTAGATGTTAAAAACTCAATTACTATAATTGAAAATGGTATAAAGAATATTGAAGGCCCTACGAAAAAGGTCAATAGATTAGTGATTATAAAAATAACTGCTGCAGCTAAATTGGCCAGTAATATTCTGGCAGCATCATGCAAACTGGCATATCGCATCATTCCAGCATACGACTTACCTACTCCAAATGTAATAAGCTTTATTAATAGAATGTAGACCAAGATAAGTGGTAATGGCTTTAATTCAACCTCAGGGATGTCAAAGTTGAATCGTAAAAGGTAGGAGACTACTAAGGAAAAGGAAACGAGTATCAAATCGATTAGTAAAACTACTTTCCTTGGAATATCACTTTTCTTTACATCCATTCGTTCTGTTTTGTGGACAAAAGTACAAAAGCTTTTTATCCATTTTATCCTTTTAAGATATTCAAAACCCATTTGACAATGGTATTTTGGAGGTTTCACTACTTAATTAGAGAAAGTACAAAGACAATTTAAATGACATCACTATTGGCAACTGGCTGTTAGCTAATTGTCAATAAGAGAATGTCAACAAGCCAGGATGGCATCAATAACAATATAGTAGTCAGAGACAGGCTTACTACTATCGCCTGTATGAGCTTGGAAGAAATTAATAGAAAAGGCTATTTGATTAGAGTGGTAGCCATTAGTAGAGAGAGGGTGTGGTATAGTTTCAGCCCGAGAAGTCGAGATTCAAGATTCAGCAATCACAACCTTTGGAGTGCAATAAGTCATGAAGTATCTTTTTAGAGAGAGTAGTATCAAATTGAAGCATAAAAAAAGCCTATATAACATGTTTTTGTTTTATAGGCTTTTGTAGTGATTGTAGTGCTGTTACCAGAAGAAAGAATATAAAAAGACGAGAATCACAATAATTACACTGGCACCGATATTGAAAATTGTATCTGTCTTGAATGTTTTCTTATCGATGATAATTCCTTTTGGATCATTACCACCACGGAGTTCAAAGAAACTAAGTAATGAGATGAATAGAGCTGTTGCGATAAAGGTGTACATCATTTGATCCATCCAAGGAAGATTGGGGAACAGGAAGTCAAAACCAGATCCACTAGCCCATCCTTTTTGACCAATCTTCAGGTAGAACGCAAATATGATTGAGAAGAAGGCTCCTTTGATAGCCGCTTTGTTTGTTGCCTTTTTATAGAAAAGGCCTAAGAGGAAAATAGCTAAAATGCCAGGACTTACCAGTCCGGTATATTCTTGTATATACTGGAATGCTTGGTTGATACTACCTAATAATGGAGCTATTAAGACAGCAAAGATCAAGGCAATACCGGCAGAAATTCGTCCAACTTTTACAAGACTCTTTTCGCTGGAGTTAGGTTTTATATGTTGTTTGTATATATCCATAGTGAAGATAGTGGCTGTTGAGTTAAGCATTGAAGCAAGAGAAGAGACGATAGCAGCAACAAGCGCAGCTAGAACAAGTCCTTTAATACCAGTTGGGATAGTATGGGCTATGAGCCAAGGATAAGCTCTGTCGTTATCTATACCCCCTGAAGTGAAGAAAGTGGAGTCGGCAATTCCTTTGGTAATTTGTCCATTTTCATCAGCATTAAGTGCAAAAGCAATAATACCGGGAATCACAACAATTAAGGGAAGAATGATTTTTATTAGGCCTGCGAAAACCATTCCTTTTTGAGCTTCTTTGAGGGATTTAGCAGCAAGGGTGCGTTGAATAATGTATTGATTAAACCCCCAGTAGTAGAGATTGGCAACCCAAAGACCACCGAGAAGAACTGCCATACCAGGAAGATCAAGGTATGCGTCTTTCCCGTCAGGGGTTATAACTTGTCCTGGTTCAAGAATCATGGTGAATTTCTCGGGGAACTTTTGTATTAATTCTGCTAATGAGCTGAAGATGCCATGATCAGGAGGCAGATTCGTTAAAGCCAAGGCAGTCGTTAGAAGTCCACCTCCAATCAGCAGAATGACTTGAACTACATCAGTCCATGCTACAGCCGATAATCCTCCATATAATGAATAGGTTGCAGCGAAAAGTGCCAGACCGATGATCCAGTACATTAGATGTCCTGTGTTGCCATTAGAAACAGTATCGAGAGCTTTAGCTCCAAGGAACAAGACAGAGGTTAAGTTGACAAAGATG
>JAJTBW010000034.1 GCA_021286705.1 Sphingobacteriia bacterium | reverse complement strand
AGAGGGGATATTGAGGAGATGTCGAGGAGATGTCGAGGAGATGTCGAGGAGATGTCGAGGAGATGTTGAAAAGATGTTGATAGAGATCATTTAAACCACGAAAAGCACGAGAGGCACGAAAACTGCTAGATGAAGAATTTCGTGTTTTTAGTGTTTTTCGTGGTTAAATGTAATCTGCGATTCAAGATTAGCTACTATCTGCTGGCAGGATTTGAATTCAAAATTCAAGAATTCAAAGAATTGCAAACAATCGGGCAACTACCAGCCTAACTCATCAGAAACGAACGTATTGCGAAATCCCAAATTTTAGTACCCCTATTATAAGAAAGCCGTAGCAGAAACTCTGTTACGGCCTTCTTGAATTAACTATTGAACTAGAATATAGATTAGTGTGTAATCATGATTTTATTTACCACCTTACCTATTCTTAAAAAGTATAGACCGGAAGGCCAACTGGATGTATCAAACTGCATGCTTTCCTCGGCTACACCTTGTACTAATCTTTCTCCGGTAGAACTAAAGACCTCATAAGTGGCTCCTAATAGTACTCCCGTGATTTTTAGATTAAATGTGTTATTCGCAGGATTTGGGTATAACAATAGAGTTGTTAGCTCAGTTGTTGTAACACCTGTACCAGTAGGACTGTTATTGGCATTGTATGTGGGAGATTGTATAACAAAACTTCCAGTTCCATTCGGATTACGAGCGTAACCCATGTCGGTGGTTTGAGCTCCAAAAACGACCGAATCAATTACCTCTTGAGAAGTATTAAGAAGCATCAGCAATTCACCTCCCTTTGATAGTTTAAAATTTGTATGATTATCGCCTTGGTCTCCTTCGTCATCAGCCCAAAAGATCAGATAACCATCTTTAGGAATAATAGTTCCTGAGGCGATCTGAAACTGTGTTAAATCAGTCACATCATCGGTCAGATAGTATCCGGAGATATCTATATCGGCATCACTTCCGTTATAGAGCTCAAACCAATCATCATAATCTCCATTTTCATCAGTGACAGTGGAACTATTATCGGCCATTAATTCATTAATCACAGGCCATCCTGCAGCAAAAGAGGTTCCTTTCACAACATAAGTGTAAACATCATGCTCGGCACCTTCAGGAAGGAAGGAGCTGGTTAAAGCACTATTATTAGCCCTTGCCTCAATGTAAAAACGAACCCTCGTATTAGAGATATAACCCGGGATTGTCCCTCCATAAACCCCATCACCAGCACTACCATCAGAGTGTAGTCCATCATCATACATCTGAGTAACGCTGAAATTACCCATGAGTAAGTCACTATAATAGAGTAACACTGAGGATAAACCTGAAGAATGAGTGATTGTTGCATTGACAACAACCGTGGTATTAGGTGCAGGTTGGCCAAAGAGTTCCCCTGTCTCAGTCTTCCAGTTGAGACTTGAGATAGTTGGACCAACTTGCGACATCTCACTATTAGAAGAGAGCGTGGTTCTACGAGTGCCTATCTTCGTTTTCAACCCAGCGACATCTGATACAAACGAACTATAAGTATAAAGTTTCTTCGGATCATTTTGCACGTAAGTATCAATCTGGGTCTTGTATTGATCAAGTATTGCTGATACGCTAGTGGCATCCATCTCATCGTTTAGGAGAGTCCTAAGGTGAGCTAAATACCGCTGACGATACTCTGGTACCGCCAGCAGCTTATTCATCAGCGGATAATTGGCATTAGATTGGTTATAGAACGGTGTCCAGTTGGTAGTTGAACTTATAAGAACACTATTTCCATCATATTCTATTGGAGTAATCCTACCCGTCTCAGGTTCATAATAGATATAATAGTCCATCTTACCCTTATGAACATAACTATCATCATCCCCAAAAGCAATTTCCGAAGCCAAAAACCATAAAGTGCGGTCAATATCAAAATAATTGGGCACTACAGTTGTCATTTGAGCTGAAGAGGTTTTATTCAATGCATAGCATGCATCAACAAGCTTTGTCCATGGATCAGAAACATCCGAGCTTTTAAGAGTGTAATATTGCTGATATAAAGAGGTATCACTTCCTAAATAGTTGAGTGCGGCAGTGCCATCACCCCAACCTCCGCCACCGCCACCTGGTCCTGGCGCAGCATTATCAGGGCGGTCAGCACGGATATTTACCCCATCATTACTTTGGAACCACTCTTCATAGAAGTTTTTATTAAGCTGTTGTACACTTGGGTATAAGCCCCAACTCTCACCATTAATGTAGAGTATTACATAGGCTGCCCGTGCAGCGGGGACGTGCTTACGCTCCTGGTGAAGATAAAAGACCTCACGCATAAAAGAGGGATCCTCAAAACAGTTGTTGAGGTTAAGGGTCTTATAACCCATGATTCGCTGATCCTCATGAACATAGTCAACTGATATATTAAATGAGGTCTTCTTTGAACCAGTGGGTAACATAGTATAAGAGGTTTCACCCTTAAATCGAACTCCAACACTATCATAGACCACCCCATCAACGGTCATTGTTGCAGGAATCTCAGTCTGCGAGCTGTAGTTCTGCTGCATCAATTGCCAATAGTTTGACTGTGAAAAAGTAAGATCAATTCTCCTGATTATGGAAGAATCATAAAGCCCCTCAGGTGATTTACCTCCAAGAATTAATCTGCGACCTTCCTGAGAAAGATACATTTCATCAGGAAGACTTTGAGCAAAAATGCAACTGATCCCCAGCAGCATGCTCAGCATAAGTAAACTCCATTTCATCTGTTTTCGGTTTTAAATGATAACCTACACTTATATGAAACAGAGTTTAATATAAAGTTTAATATTTGTCCCCAAAGAAGTTTCATTGTCTATACAACTCATTTGTCAATGAGCATTGTGATCATATTCGCTTTTATTCTTAATTACCAATCTAAAGAGAAGCAGGAAGACATTAGATAAACTAAACCAAAAAGATATTATCACCAAATCTTTAGTGATACTTCAATAGTTAACACAGAGTCTTACATCTAGAACTACTACTTCGCATTTAATCGAAACGTTCTAATATTTAGTATGTTTGCATTAGGCAAAAAAACTAATAAAACTTATTAGAAACGAAATTGTTTGATGATAGATGGATTGATCGTTGCTTTACATATTTAATAGAACTGATTCAAGTGCAAGCCCACAGATGAAAACTTTTTATACCATATTATCATTCAATATCAAGTCTGAGATAAACGAGCGTTTGTCAATAGCCTTGATTATGATTTGTGGTGAAAAGGTATTCTTTCGTTATTCTCCATATAAACTATCTATTATACAGAAACTTACAAACAAGGAGACCCTTAAAGCAACTCAGACCTACCTGAAACTAATTGAAGAGGCAGTCTATTCAAAAAAGGCATTTTATTCAAAGGCTGATCTGCTTGAAATAAAAGCAGAAAGTAAATATGACAGATTATTCAGTGAACAATATATTGAGTACTTAAGTAGATACAACAACAATCTTGTTTCTTTCACTAGCCCAAATTTTATTGAATTAGAGGGGACTGATCACCTTTTCGATCTTCTTTACAATAAGTTTATAGGGGACTTTGATAACGAAAAGGAACAAGAACAAGAGCAAGTTAAATACATTGAACTCTTAAAGAAAGAATTTTATCCGAGGGTAAAACCTCACTTTAACATTGAGAAAGAAATAACCTCAACCCAATTTGCCAGTTTGATTACCTCGGTAAAAGTTGATTTGATGGGAAAAAATGAGATTACAGTTTTTGGTCAATCAATTGATTTTGAGAAAAAGAACAATTCGATTGAATATACCGTAGGTAACTTGTTACAAATTAAACGAGCTTTTCCTGATGCAAAGCAATTTGTGATAGGATTTGAACCTAATAAGAATCTTGAGGTCAATCATCGTATCTGGGAAAATATTCGTCAGATTTCAGACTTCGATTATGTTGATATTAGTGAGGTTGAAAGAATCACCGAATATGCCATTGAGCATGGGGTAACTCCTCTAATTTAAAAATCCTCTACCATATTAGAGAATTTCAATCCTGATGCCTTGTTTCAATTTCGGATTAGGAAAAACTCTAATTCCCAAAGGGAATACGAAATCTCAATTGGCTTTTAGAATTTGGTACTCCGTTTTCGATTCCATTAATAACTTTTAATACTGATCCTTTTGAGTTCTGATCACATGTTCTCTCCTTTACATGCCATGCTTCATATAACAACAAAAAAAGCACCTGTAAAACAGATGCTTTTAGTTGTCCTATCAGGGGTCGAACCTGAACTCTTCTGATCCAGAGTCAGACGTGTTGCCAATTACACCATAGGACAGTTTGTCGTTTGAAGACCCTGCAAATTTAAGGGAATAAACCAATACACTCCAAAAAAAGCAACCAAAAAATTGCATTTTTTTTAACAATTAACTCACTCGTTCAAATCTTTTACGCTATCATCCATTGGTTCAATTAACTGTCGAATTACAACAGAAGCAACAGTAAGTCCGAACAATGCAGGCATATAACTTATAGTACCAACCGTTGTGAGTTTGTTAGTCTCTCCCGGAGTATGAAGGATTGCTTCTCCATCAACCTCTTCCGGTGAAAAGACCACATTTACACCCCTTCTAATCCCCTGTCGATGCAGTCGTTTCCGAACCATATAAGCTAATCGACACGAATGGCTCTTGCTAATATCTGCAACCTGAATCTTCGAAGGATCCATCTTGCCCCCGGCGCCCATACTGCTAACAATGCGATGTCCCGATCTGACGGCATCCATTATCAAGAAGACTTTAGGACTCAACGTATCTATTGCATCAACAACATAATCATAGGGCTCGGCTACTAACTCCTTCAAACGCTCATCACGCAAATACTCATCAATCACGCGTAACTGCAGTGAGGGATTTATATCAAGCAGTCTATTCCCCACTACCTCGGCCTTTCTCATTCCAATGGTACTGTTGAGCGCAATTAACTGTCGATTGATATTCGATGGTTGTATAACATCTCCATCAGCAATCGTTAATCGTCCTACACCACTTCGACAGATAGCCTCGGCTGCAAATGCACCAACCCCACCTAGCCCCACTATTAAGACATGACTATTTTTTAAACGTTCAAGACTCTGCTCTCCTAGCAGCAATTCTGTTCGCTCTAACCAATTACCCATTATAAAATTTTGTATAATTTCTATTCACTTGTGCCCTAAGTTCTTCCAAATCAACCGACCTCAACATGGCTGCCTGCCTGTAAATCGTAGCAATCTCAACCGTTGAATCATCAGTCTCCAACAGAAGCCTCTCAATCGGACATTTTATAAAAGCCTCTTTTAATGCATTGCTTCCACTAATCAATGCCTCCCCAAAAGAGAGCATCGCCCCAGCTGATAACCACATCGAAGCTACTGCCCATCTCGAAGAAAACCCATGAACCATTAAGCCACCTCCAAATCTGGAAGCCCTTATCTCATTTATGACCTCCTGATGTTTACGCACGCAATGAATTACCAGTGGTTTCTTTGCAGAACTGGCAACAGAACAATGAATCCTAAAAAATGCAAGCTGAAGAACTTGGTTTACCCCTCTAACGCCATCCAGACCTGTCTCTCCAATTGCACGACAACACTGACTAGATGACAACATACTTAATAGTTGCTCAGCCTGATCCAAATCCAAATCTTCAAGATACCACGGATGAAAACCAAATGAGAAGCCCGAATTCAAAGGAACCTCAAAATCTAAAAAGGAGGAAACGATCTTATCTTCAACTTGAAATGAAGTTTTATTCCCAATGAAAGTATGCAGCATCACATTAACAATACTCCCTTGGCCTAGGCCTTGGCTTTGGCTAGGAATATGGCAATGGCTATTGCTAAACCAATCTCGTAACGGTATCTCCATTTTCAATGAATCGTTCATTCCTTCTCCCAAGGTGTAATACTATTAAGATACCCAAAATAGCGTTTTAGGCTCTGATGGTCTGATCCTTTCACATTGTTTTCAGAAATATAATCCAAGAGAAGATCCCTTGAATCTGGCCATAGAGCTGCAAGATTTCGTTTATTAAGTCTAAATGGCACTGCATCAAGGTCGCCTTCACGTAAATACCAGGTGGTTATGATATCAATTTTATCATGATCCGTAAGAGAGGCGATGACAGGAGAGAGATAGTCCATTCTCTGAAGTTTCACCTTTCGTTTTAGAAGTAGAGTATAAGAACCATCGGCGATCATTTCAAACCAACCAAATAGCCTCTCCTTTTTTTGAGAGACATAAGGTAAATAGACAAAGACCCGACCCTTGCTCTCTACATGATTAATAACCTCTGGATTTCGATACACAACCGTATCAATTCCTTTAAGGACCTCCAATTGATCACGAAGCCAGTTAAATCTTACATATTCCTCAATACTAACCCCGTTTCCTTTCATTACAATTTTCGCAGGGAAGAACTCATCAGGGTCAAAGAATGTACCTTCCACAAGACACCCATCAGGAAGATGGGATAAATATCGTTCTATCGGATTTTGTAATGAATCACCCTCGGTTCCTTTAAAAATCTCAACACTGTAGAGGCGCTGGGCTTCGACAGTATTTGGGTTTAAAGCGGCTATTAAAGCTAAACCCAAAACAAGAGCAGATATTTGAGTTTTCAACTTCATAAGAGGCTTGCAAAGATAAGCCCCATTACTAAAAGCGAACTAACAGCGATCAAATATTTTAGCTTTGTTAACCATCTATCTAGCGGAGATAAAGGCTATTCCATCAGGCAGCTTCCTTAGAGAAACGGCTTTGTGATAATCGTAACTAACAGAAAAGGCCAGACACGGGTGTATCTGGCCTTTTCATTCAAAGAATAAGAACTGCTTAGATAAGACCTGCTTTATGCTTAGCAGTAAGCTTATCTATCATATCTTTTGTCATAGTATCTAAATCAAACGAAGGCTTCCACCCCCACTCTTCACGAGCTGCACTATCATCAATACTACGTGGCCAGCTGTCGGCAATGGCCTGACGGTGATCAGGTTCATAAGAACAAGTAAAACCAGGGATAAACTTACGGATGCTTTCAGCCTGTTCAGTTACTGTAAAACTCATCGCAGCAACATTGAAATCGCTATGATGATTGAGTTTGGAGAAGTCAGCCTGCATCAAATCGATAGTTGCCTTTAAACAATCAGGCATATACATCATTGGAAGCATGGTCTCTTCTTTAACAAAACAGGTATAATGTCCCTTAGTGACGGCATCGTAATAGATAGCAACAGCATAGTCGGTAGTACCACCGCCTGGTAACGTCTCATGCGAAATAATACCAGGATAGCGAAGGCCACGAACATCAAGACCATATTTCTTAACGTAATAATCACCAAGAAGCTCACCAGCTACTTTTGTAATACCATACATAGTTGAAGGACGAAGAACAGTCTCTTGAGGTGTGTTATAAAGTGGGGTTCCGGGACCGAAAGCAGCTATTGAGCTAGGGGTCAATACCTGTTTCATGTTATTCTCACGGGCACACTCTAAGACATTAATTAGACCATTCATATTAACATCCCATGCTTTCATCGGATTCTTCTCACCCGTTGCAGATAAAATAGCAGCTAGGTTAACAATTCCATCAATCTGATATTTAGAAACAATCTCACCCATTCTTTGACGGTCGAGAATGTTTAAAGTCTCATAGGGGCCGCTCTCCTGGAGTCTGGCAGAGGGATTCTGACAAACATCAGATGCAACAACATTGGAGTTTCCCCAGATCTTTCTTAACTCAAGAGTAAGCTCAGAACCGATCTGGCCTGCTGATCCAATTACTAATATGCGTTTCATTATAGGCTGATTTTGTGAATGCGTTAACAATTACCCGCAAAATTACGTTTTTTTATATGGTTATCGAGTAATGAAACCGTTTTTTTATCGACTCCAAATCACTGATATTACCCAATGTACCTGAGCATATTGTATGACAAGAATTTCAGGAATCCGATTTCTTTTACGACATCCAAATCTGAGAACTTCCCTTTATAAAAAGTTGAAACGTCCACTTTCAGAAGGAAGATGAAATTGACCTCATCGAAGAATATACTTCATCATAAAAAAGTATCTTTGCATGACAAGGAAAAGAATAACGAACCTTGATAATACCACCAAAATTCTTTTGAAATGTATAATCAATATCAGGAATTTCTTCAAAAAGAGCTAACCGCAATACAGGAAGCCGGGTTATTTAAAAATGAAAGAATCATTGTTAGCCCACAAGGCGCTGAGATTACCATAAGCACCGGGCAGAAAGTTCTTAACTTTTGTGCAAACAACTATCTGGGGTTATCCAATAATCCAAAACTTAAGGAGGCTGCCAAGCATGCACTCGACACGCATGGATATGGAATGTCATCTGTAAGGTTCATCTGCGGAACTACTGATATACATAAGCTTCTCGAAAAGAAGATTGCCGAGTTTTTCGGAACTGAAGATACCATTTTGTATGCGGCAGCTTTTGACGCCAATGGTGGGGTCTTTGAACCACTTCTGGGAGAAGAAGATGCCATTATCAGTGATGCATTAAACCATGCCTCCATTATCGATGGTGTCCGTTTATGTAAGGCACAGCGTTATCGTTATGCCAATGCCGACATGAACGACCTGGAAGAACAACTGAAAGCAGCACAATCAAACAGATTCCGTTTGATTGTAACTGATGGTGTCTTCTCAATGGATGGGAATGTAGCTCCTTTGAATAAGATCTATGAACTAGCCAATAAGTACAACGCCATGATCATGGTTGATGAATCACACTCCGCTGGCGTAGTTGGTCATACAGGTCGTGGTGTTACAGAGTTATATGATATCAAGGGTAAGGTAGAGATTATTACCGGAACACTTGGTAAGGCTTTTGGTGGAGCCATCGGTGGTTTCACAACAGGAAAGAAAGAGATCATCGATATGTTACGTCAACGGTCTCGTCCATATCTGTTTAGTAACTCTATTCCTCCATTGGTAGCCGCTGCTGGTATTAAGATGGTTGAGATGATGAGCGAAACAAACGAATTACAAGATAAATTGCATGAAAATACAGCCTATTTCAGTCAGAAGATGATTGAAGCAGGTTTCGATTGCAAACCAACCCAGAGTGCTATTGTAGCTGTAATGCTCTATGATGCAAAACTGTCTCAACAGATGGCCGCTAAACTACTTGATGAAGGAATCTATGTTATTGGATTCTATTACCCTGTAGTTCCTAAAGATCAGGCCAGAATCAGAGTCCAGGTTTCTGCTGCTCATGAGAGAGAACACCTAGATAAAGCCATTGCAGCATTCACAAAAGTTGGAAAAGAACTGGGCGTTCTAAAATAAATCGCCTATTTAAATCCTTACCTCTACTTGCAAAAGCCGTCTCCTAAACAAGACGGCTTTTATTTTTCTAAACATTCCTGAATCAAGGAGTAGAAGTACATTTTTTACTAATTTCGAGCCGCCAATTTAGCCGTTTATATTCCTGACTTTAGAACTCCTACGCATGAAGAATATCTATAAACTACAGCAGAAATTCCTGCTCGTTATTATCCTGTTCCTCTTTTCTTCGATCTCCTTAATAGGTCAAAGCAGTTCAACGGGGAACCAGTACATTGATTATCCAGGCGAATTATTCCAAAAATACAGTTTTAAAAGTCTTTTTGAGAAGTACCTTTTTCTTGAGTATCTAGGTGACGAACGTATCAATTGTTCTTTTGTAGATGAAAATCCAACGACAGGAG
The DNA here is from genome assembly GCA_021286705.1 of Sphingobacteriia bacterium. GTDB lineage: Bacteria > Bacteroidota > Bacteroidia > Bacteroidales > TTA-H9 > JAJTBW01. The sequence goes on along the minus strand of JAJTBW010000034.1, from coordinate 18,564 downwards.
TAAGACTCTACTCAAAGGTGGAAAGAGAGGAGGTATTAACCAAAGCCGACTCGATCTTTCAATTAATACCAGAATTAGCAGCTACTTATTCTGTTGAATCACAAAAAGAGTTTATTACAAAAGCTAAAACACTATTTGGAGTAAATCCTAAAACGTTGTATAAGGGATTGACCGATGGCGAAACAGAATCACAGGCTCTTTGTGAAGATGCAGGTGTATTTTGTGGTTCAAATCAATATTCATTTGCCGGGTCAGTAAATGCTCCCGCAGCACAACCAGGAGCGGCCTATGGATGCCTAGGTAATCAACCGAATCCAACCTGGTATTTTATGCAGATTGGTAACCCGGGGCCAATTACAATTCAAATGTCCAGTTCGCCATCGTATGATATTGATTTTATCTGCTGGGGGCCATTTGATTCACCTACCGGGGCATGTGTAGCTGGGCTTACTGCATCAACAATAATTGATTGTGGCTATTCTACTGCATCTACCGAAATCTGTAATATTCCTAGCCCGGTACCCGGAAAATTCTATATTCTATTAATTACCAATTATCAAAATAAGCCTTGTGAGATAACCTTCTCCCAAACAGCCGGTACAGGTTCAACAAACTGCAACATTGTAATAAACTGTGCATTACTTTCTATTTCCAGAACGGTATCAGCTTGTAATCCAGCCTCAAACACCTACAGCGTATCGGGTAACATGGAATTTACCAATCCCCCAAATAATGGGGTGCTTACAATATCTAATGATCTAGGCGCTTCACAAACCTTTACACCCCCATTTAATAGTCCTCAGAATTACTCGCTAAATGGATTAACTTGTGACGGGTTAGCTCACACTATCACCGCTGTCTTTTCCAGCAAACCAGCCTGTACACTAACTCAAACTTATACAGCTCCAATTCAAACATCACCTACTGCTATTATATCAGGAGGGGGAAACGCATGTGGAACAGCTGCCCCGGTTCCTGTCTATGTCAATATTACGGGAAGTGTTGCCCCTTATACCTTTAACTATGCTATTAACAGCATTGCCCAGCCAACAGTTACAAATTATAGTGGTCCATTCCCTTATGTTATTAATGCCACCCAAGCGGGAACATATACACTACTTAATGTAACCTCCCCTGTAATTGCAGGCTCTGTTTCCGGATCGGCCACGGTAGCTTTTCTTCCATTGCCAGTTATAGATCTTGGCCCAACAATCTATATATGCCCCGGAACAAGTGCAACGATTGATGCTGGTGCTGGATTTAATAAATATCAATGGAGCACAGGTGCCTCTACACAAACTATAACCGTTACTACAGCAGGTACCTATTCAATTACTGTTACGAACGTTGAAGGTTGTACCACCGATGATTCTGTTGAAGTTATAATTAGAGATCCAGTTACTGCTGTACCAATTAGACACTTTTAAAGACTCAGTTAAAGCATTAAGTATTTTATAAGTATCTTTATAAGAGTCTATATCCAAATAATAAATAAATGCCATCTAACTAAGAACAGTTAGATGGCATTTTAATATATAACAGATGGCTTATACGTTTAAACTATTAATAAGCCCTTCTCTCTTAAACTAACCAACCATTGCTCACCCCAGATCAAATCTACTGTCGTTAATCCAACCTCTGTAAAGAGCTTTACAAACTCTGTTACCTTCCATGATAAAATCGATTCTGGATAGGCTAGATCTCCCGACGAACTACCCCCTGATAAAACAGAATAGAGTAACTCAGCAATCGCTCCGTTACAGCGAATATTGGCAATATCTGTATTCCGCTTAATAGACAATCCTTTGATCTTACCCTTTCTTCCATTTAGTTCAACTCCATAACCAGGCCAAATTACGGTCTGTCCTGAAGAAGGAATAGCATTAAAAATCGGAGATAAACTCTCAACAACATGATTAGGAGCTATTGAAGGTCTTGGTGTACTGAAGTTAAACCACTCTTTCAACGGAAGATCAAAGCCTGTACTATTCATGTAGTTATATAGAGCGACTCTTAAACCATTACCCCAACGATCATGATCATCACCACTAGGTTCATCATAAGGAACCTCATTATTTGCAAAGGCATTCAAATCATAGGATGGGACAATACTAAAGTTCTGGGGGTTTTGAAATACCGGGCTATGACGAGTCAAAGCAAAGCGATGCCAGAAAGCAGATTTTAGGAGATCAGCCTCAAAGAACTGTCTGACAATCTCGAGAGCATTGACCGTCTCTATAGGCTTCTGAGTAGGAAAACCATACATCAGATAGGCATGAACCATGATATCAGCCTCACTGAAAGCTCTACAGGTATTAGCCGCCTGTGCAATACTCACCCCTTTATTCATCAGCCCTAACAACCGATCTGACGCTACTTCAATGCCTCCTGTCACAGCGATACACCCGGCTAATGCCATCAACTTCGCCAAATCACCTGTAAATGACTTCTCAAACCTTATGTTAGTCCACCAAACAATCTTTAAGTCTCTCTTAAGTAGCTCAAGACTTAAACTCTTTAACAGTGCAGGAGGTGCCGCCTCATCCGTAAAATGAAAACCAACACTCCCTGTCTGCCTAATAATGCGTTCTATCCTATCAACCAAATGAGATGCGGTGATGGGACCGAACTGGCCAATATAAGGCAGGTTCGTATCACAAAATGCACATCGAGCCCAATAACAACCATGTGCCAGTGTCATCTTATTCCACCGTCCATCTCCCCAAAGTCGATGCATTGGATTCAACATATCAACAAGAGGGAAATACTTGTCATGAGGCAATCCTTCAAAGTCAGGAAAATAATTCTCAGAAGGCAATGGAATAGGCTGCTCTTTTAAAATGACCCTTTTTTCTAGAGACCCCTGCTCCTCTGAGAGGATATCTTTCGTCAAAACGCCTTGTATAACATCCGATTGACTTGCCCCAAGCCCGTTCAAATAGTTATAGAGAGGTATCTCCCCCGCATCAAAAACAAGAGCGTCTACATAACTAAAAAGAGCATTATCAGTCATGTGTCTCAGCTCAGTATTTATAAACCCACCCCCAAAAAGAACTTTTATAGCCGGATAATTCTCTTTGATAAAACGAGCACATCTGACGGCGGAATATAAGTTGCCCGGAAAAGGAATGGTAAACCCTATAACATCAGGATTAACCAATTCCAGCTTTTCCTTTAGAAGTGAGATCATTAATTTATCCAAAAGATTCTCCGGCTTCAAGACCTCCTCCTGTAGCTCACTGAAATCCGGTAGATGCAATGCAAGTCGTTCACCATACCTTATTAACTCAAAATGGGGTGAGATAGACTCTCGAATCAGCTCAGTAATTGATGAGAGAAAACGAGTTGCCAGGAATTTAGCATGATCTATCAATCCCATATTTCCAAAAGCCCATTCAAGATCTGAGCTCGTACTGAAATGTTCTGTCTCAGGTAACCAATGATGATTGACGATCAGATGAGCTAAATCAGGAGTAGGATTTTTAAGAAAGGTCTTTACATTATCTATGGCCTTAATATATCTTTCTTTTTGTAAGACCATTCCTTTAACAGTAGGTGATAGTTTTAATCCGATTGAACCAGCCTCCCTAAATATCGACTCTAAGCCCTGCTTGGAAAACAGAGAGTCTAGAAACTCTATACCCAAATCAAATTGACTACATTCAACTCCTTTGCTTTTCAAATATCCCTGAAGGACCGTTGTTGCCGGATAGGGTGCATTAGGTTGCAATAAAGGAGGTATCACAAGCAGAATTCTGCCGCTAAACTTATTTAATTCCATCAATTATAATCTAAAGAGGTTGATATGGATTATGGTCATCGAATCTCTCTTTGGCATTGCCCATGCCTTGTCTGTAGATTGATCTTTTATCACGAAACTCAGTCTCAGCTTCTAGTAATTCACCTAAAGGCTTAATTAGACCTGCATTATTCTCTTTTGGGCTTTTTATTAGTGGGGATATGGGATAACCATTCATAGCATCGGCAGGAAATGGATTCAGAGAGCTTGTGATCTTATAGAGAGGGGTCTCAGGGTTTAACCATAACGACTCTTCTCCGGGGTGTAAAATTACAGGCATCCTATGATGAGGAATCTTCTGCATAACCTCGTTTGGCGTAGTTGTAACAATTGAGAACCCCTGTATTACCTTTTGAGTCTCCGGATTAATCCATTCATCGTAAATACCGGCCATTGCAAATGGCCTCACTTTATTTCTAAGATATATTAAGTAAGGTTTTGATAGCTTCTCTTTGGTTGTGCCCTCAATAAAGGCATCGGCAGGTATAAGACACCTCTGAGATCGTATCGGTTTTCTAAAAGATGGTTTAGTAATAATCCCTTTTGTCCCGGTAAAAGCCGGATCATCAGTAGGATTATGATCTCCTTCTGATCGCGCATTAATAAGCAGCATATCCTTTTTTGCCCAAAATGGAGTTAAACCAAATCGCATCAACATTATCTGCCTTGGTTGAACACCCACCACCACAGGAGCATACTGACCGGGTGAGATATTATATGAGGGTGAGAACTGAAAACCATCAGGGATATTAGCCTGAAAACGAGATTCCAAAACCTCCACTTCCTCTACCAGAATATAGCGACCACACATCTACTTTATTTTTCACCAAAGATAGTGTCAACGCAGAAAAGTAAGAGTCAATCCTCTCAATAACCCTGTAAATCCATAACTATTTTTTAACTTCACACCGTTTCCCTTAAATACCTCATTAAAATGGAATTCACAAGACTCGCCGAAACCAGACAGAGCACAAGGAAATTCACAGGTGAAGCCGTTGATCGAGAACAACTCAATCGATGCCTTAAAGCCGCATGGCTTGCACCATCTGCTAATAACTCGCAACCTTGGTCTTTCGTCGTTGTTGACGATCCAAAAATTAAAGAGCAAGTTACCCGCGAGACATACAGTCAACTCATCTCATTTAATAAGTTTGCTACCGGAGCGGGAGCCATTGTTGTCCTGGTTATTGAAAAACCAAAACTTATCAGTCAAATAGGTGGTTCTATTAAAAAGAAAGAATTCTCTCTAATCGATATCGGAATTGCAGCAGAGCACTTCTGCCTTCAAGCTACTGAAGAGGGACTTGGAACATGTATTCTGGGATGGTTTAATGAAGCCCCTATTAAATCACTATTACATATACCATCTTCCCGAAATATTGGACTACTCATTGCGGTTGGCCATCCCTCAGATAGCACTATTCGAGAAAAGAAACGTAAACCCTGGGATCAATTCTGTAGTTTTAATCAATATGGCAAGTAACTAAACTGTTAGTTGCTGTATTTTTTAAACTACTGAACTACCATTGAATTGAGTTCCCAACAATCAATCTTAGATCAGATTTTAATATACTTCTGAATAAAGTCATTTCCAGAGACTCCCTGATTTGAACTCCCAAATCCCGCTTCTAAAGTGGGAGGTGTGTCTATTCCAGAATCAGTTCTAACAACCTCTAACCAAAGTAAATCAGTCTCATCATCAAAATATTGTATTCCTGAGAATTGCGATTCAAAAGGAACTGTTTGTGTCATTTCGATTCCCCAAATCAAATTCTTACCAGTACGAATCTGTTTATAGGTACCACTGAGCAAAGTATCTGGCTCATCTGTTTCATTACCTGAGATAAAAATCTTCATCTCATATGTCTTTTCTTGGGTAAACTCAACACAAACGGAATCCGCTTTATACTCATCTTTTAACTTAGCCGAAAGATTCTCTCCCGTAGAGTACCATTTTCCAATTAGACCCAACTCTTTATTTAGTACTCCGGAGACTACTGATGCCGTGGCAAACATCGGCTCACCATCAGCAGTAAAGATTGAATTACCGTCAGCGGGTCGTACCTCAATCTTCTCTGTTCCCAGTATCGGCGATGTGATATTAAGGATCACTTTAAACTCCAGACTTCCCAACTCATGAAAGACACTCCATGTCATATCAAGCCCTGGAGAAAGAACCTTGATTTTATCGGCAGTTATAATACCAGTAGCATCGGCATTGGAATATACAGAGCCATTTAATTTAACTGTTAGCGTATCATTGGTTGAGTTTATTGAGGCACTTTTGAAGGCAGGTACCACAGGATCAATAACCTTTCCACAAGATACAAATACGATAACCAGAAGTGGAAACCATATAAGGGGATATGCCAAAGTAAATTTTCTCATTGAATACAACTAATTTCTTGTATAATAAAGGCTAAAAGATAAAATCGAAGCTTTATGCTCTATAATTATCCTACTAGGATGTCAGCAAGTTACGAATATTGACCTTATCACGCTTTAATTGATCACTTAGTTGCTGCAATGATTCAAAACGAAGCTCATTACGAACCCTCTCAACAAAACTAACAGTCAACGTTTCGCCATAAATCTCATTGTCAAAATCGAATATATTAACCTCAACAGCAAACTTATTATCGTTAATTGTAGGACGAACCCCAATATTACTCATCCCAAAAAAAGTCCTACCATGATATTCAACCCGAGATGCGTATACTCCGTTTGCGGCAATAAGTTTGTATTTATCTTCAATTTCAAGATTCGCTGTAGGAAACCCAATTTGATGTCCAATACGATTACCATGTACCACCTTGCCAGTAATACTGTAATCATACCCAAGCAGACGGTTAGCCTCAGTTAGGTCACCTATACCTAGAGCTTGTCTGATTCTTGTACTACTTACTGGTTGGCCATCAATAATAAATTCATCTACCTCTTCAACACCAAACTGATATTGTCTTCCCATTTCAGCCATATCAGCCTTACTCCCTTCGCGATCATGTCCAAAACGATGATCATAGCCAATCACGAGCCAAGCGGCACCCAATCTATCCACGATAATATCCTTGATGAATGTCTGCCATGGTAACCTCGAAAATTCAAGTGTAAAAGGAAGAATTACCAGATGCTGGATTCCTGATGATCTGAGACGCTCAAATTTGCGCTCATTAGTATTAATCAACTTAACAGAGTCATCATCAGGAGCAAGTACCATACGGGGATGCTGGTCGAATGTGACAACCACAGTTTCACCATCTAACTCGGCAGCCTTTGCTTTCAAACGCTCGATAATCTTCTGATGACCCAAATGAACCCCATCAAAGGTCCCAACGGTGATCACCGGATTCTTTACTCCGGGAAAGACAAATGGATTATAATGGATAATCACCTTACTTAGATAAGATTATTTTTTATAAGATACTCTGCTATTTGCACGGCATTTGTTGCAGCACCTTTTCTGAGATTATCAGAGACTATCCACATATTTAAAGTCATGGGCTGAGAATCGTCTCTTCTTAATCTGCCGACAAAGACATCATCTTTGCCTTGTGAGGTAAGAGGCATAGGATAAAGATTCTTAGCAGGATCATCTATTACAGTGACACCAGGCATCTCTTCCAATAACTTTCGTACATCTGCTAATTGAAATTCTTTTCTTAGCTCAACATTTACTGCTTCAGAGTGGCCTCCTTTAACAGGAACCCTGACAACAGTAGCAGTAACCTGAATTGTCATATCCCTGAGTATCTTTCTTGTCTCATTTACCAGCTTAGACTCCTCTGTGGTATACCCATCCTCTTGAAAATTACCCCCGTGTGGGAAAAGATTCAGATCGATAGGCCATGGGTAGGCCATCTCACCATCAATACCAGCTCTTTCGTTCTCCAGCTGTTTTACGGCTTTTACACCAGTACCCGTCACGCTCTGATAGGTGCTGATTACAAGCCTCCGAATGCCATATTGTTTCTGTAATGGAGCTAAAGCCATCACCATTTGCATTGTACTGCAATTGGGATTTGCAATGATCATATTTTCTTTACTCAAAACATCCCCATTGATTTCAGGCACCACTAAGGGAATATCCGGAAACATCCTCCACTGAGATGAGTTATCTATAACCTTACAACCTACCTCGGCGAACTTAGGTGCCCATACAGCTGAGGTTGATCCTCCAGCTGAGAAAAGAGCTATATCGGGTCTTAAGGCTATGGCACTCTCCATCCCAATAACTTTCAATACTTTCCTATTATATATCAACTCCTTGCCAACCGACTTCTCTGAAGCAACAACTAACACCTCAGCCTCACAAAGAAGATCACTTTCAGATAATACCTTCATCATCACCGAGCCCACTAACCCCGTAGCCCCAACAACAGCTATCTTCATTTCTGTCAATTTTAGTAATTATCACTTTGGCACTGCAAAAATAGTAATTTTAAACGGTCTTCTTTCACAACCTTCTACCGTTCCTAACCCTTAATATTCTTGCAATGAAATCCTTAAGCTTCTTCTTCCTATTTTGTTTCATTTCACCACTTTTGACTCATAGTCAATCTTTTCTTATTGACAATTTCTCTGATGGCAACTTTAATCAAAATCCATTCTGGTATGGAAATGACTCCTCATTTATAGTCAATGACAAGTTTCAACTCCAACTTAACGCCTACACAACCGGTCAGGCCTATCTGGTAACCAATATTAGTCCTGATATTCCTGACATCGACTGGGAGTTCTATGTAAAAATGCCATTCTCCCCCTCCTCCAATAATAATGCCCGAATTGCGCTCCTCGTCACAAAACCTACACTAGATTCTTTACCAGATGGTATATGGATTCAACTGGGGGAAGCAGGTGCCAATGACGCTATCCGATTAATTGCAAGAGTCAATCAGTCAGATTCCATTTTATGTAGTGGCCCGTCAGGTCAAATCGCAACATCATTTGCCTTTACAATTAAAGTAAGCCTCATCAAAAATAAAATCTGGAAGCTTTATACTAAGTCAATGACTCAAAACTACTTTAACTGCCAAGCATCTGCCCTTTTTCCGGTTACCCTGAAAGCAGGTTACTTCGGGATACTCTGTAGTTATACATCAAGTAATATCAAAAACTTCTTTTTCGATAATATTTCCATTATGGCTCACCAGTTCGATGTCACTCCCCCCTCTATCCTTTACGCTCAATTACTCCCACCCTCATCCATTTCAGTTCAATTTTCCGAACCAACCGACTCTTCTTCAACTTTTCAAGTGTATAACTACTCTATTTACGCCCCCCCACTATATCCACGCAAAATTGCTAAGCTCTCAAATGAAAATACCTATTCATTAACCTTTGATACAACCATAAACTATGGAGAGCCTCTCCCTCTGCATATATCTTATATTTATGACAAAGAGGGGAATATGCTTCATGACACTACCCTCCAACTAATCTCATGGAAACTAAACTGCTTCGATGTTCTAATAAATGAAATTATGGCAGATCCTGAACCTGTAGTAGAACTTCCACCTACTGAATACCTAGAGCTTTTCAACCGGAGTAACCATCCTATTAACCTTGACTCCTGGAAATTATCGATAGGAACGACAATAAAAGAGATACCCTCATTTATTCTCAAACCCAAACAACATGTAATCGTAATCTCAGTTGCTGATAGTATGGCTTATCCCAATAAAGTCAATACTATTTATTTAAAATCGTTATCATTACCCAATACAGGTACAACCATTGCACTCTTCGATTCTATTGGAAATCTAATCCATTCGGTGGCCTATTCACCTGAACAACATTATCCGGATACAAAAAAAGAGGGCGGATGGTCACTGGAACTGATCGATCCAATAAACCCCTGTGAGACCTCAAATTGGAAAAGCTCAATAGCTCTGGAAGGAGGGACACCAGGTGCCACAAACTCTGTCTCAGCAAGCAATCCTGATATTATATCACCAAAACTTCTACGAAGCCGTTGGATCGACTCACAACATTTTTCAATATCGGCTTCGGAATCGCTTGACTCTACAACCATAAACCCTTTACTGCATTTTTCCTTAACACCACCTACAACAACAATATCATCTATTGCCTTTATTAAACCATTAAATCAAGCGATACTCTTCACAACCAATGCGCCCTTAGACTCTTTAACCTCTTATACTCTAACAATAACCGACACTATTTCAGACTGTGCAGGTAATAGCATTCTTGTTCCGTTTTCTATTGCACTAGGAAAACCATTGATACCCAAACGAAACGATATCATTATAAATGAAATTATTACTAATCCGGAAATTAACCAAACTGACTATATTGAGTTGGTAAATAATAGTGACAAGTTCCTTGACTTAAATAAAATAATTCTCAGCTACTACTCCCCATCGGCTGAGGTAAGCTCAATTACATTACCAAAAATCACCCTAAACCCTTATGAATACCTCCTGCTTTCTCGCAAACCGGAGAATCTTAAGGATCATTACAATACCCCCTTCGCCGAAAGACTCATTGCATGTGAGCATCTCCCTGATTTCTCTTCTGTTGCAGGTTCAATTGTTCTTTCATTAGCCAATAATCCATTAGTTGTGATTGATTCCTTTAATTATTCTTCAGAACTATATCCATCATTAATAAACTCATTCGATGGTGTTGCTCTTGAAAGAGTGAATCCTTTAAGAGCAACTAATGAAGTCACAAACTGGCAACCAGCAGCCACCAGTGAGCATTATGGAACACCCGGCTATCTTAACTCACAATATTGTCCCCTTCCAAATGGCAACGGACAACTAATTATATCACCAAAGATCTTCTCACCAGAACTAGCTAACCTTGACCATTCTGTATCTTTTAAAATTATACCCTCATACCCTTGCTCATTTGCCACCTTAACAATATACAATATAGAGGGGAGAAAAGTAATCACTCTAGTAAACCACGAGTTAATTAGTACCGAAAACATCTACTCCTGGAATGGGCTGAACGAATCCGGGAATCCTTCTCCAACAGGTTACTATCTTGCCATTTTGCAAATCTATACTCCAGATGGGAAGACAGAGATACTTAAAGGTCAGGTAATACTAACGCAATAAAAAAACAAGAGAAATTTACTTATTCCAGTTTAGGTGTATTATCTTTACGCTATAATTATCACCTTAAACCTTAATTAAGTCGAATACATTACTCTTCAACGCTTTAAAACAGCTAGGTATCTTATCCCATCAATCAAAAACTGTCTGACTTAAAACCCCTTAGGATACAGTATTAGTTCACCATATAACAACAGTATTCACCATTAAACTCAGAAATCATGAAAAGTAAGGTATTAATTCTAGGGATATTAGCCTTTCCCATACTGGCAGTACTCCACAGTTGCGACAAAAAGGACCAACGTAATCAAGAATTAGAAATTAAAGAAGTTACCACCTCTCCTCAATTTAAAAGCTCTTCAGAACTTATCCTCTCACATGAGATAACATGTGTCGGTACATGTAATGGAATTGCTTGTACGATGAAAATAAATCCCTCAACCTTAATTCTCTCTTGCTCTTGCTCTGATTGTTCCATAAAAATTACAACTATCACAGACAACACGAAAGGGAAAAAAGTTTCTCTAAGAAATGATATCTCCAAAGAGATCTCTCTATTCAATAAATATGTTAGTAAAACCTTTGGAGAGAAATCTATAATAGGTATCACAAAATACCGTCGGGATGCTTTCCAAGATGTTGAACTTCTCTATTTTACATACGTTCTTAACGACAATTTCTCAACAGAATACACAGCAACAGCCATTACCAAGTTTAAAGATGGAGGAAACAAAGACAACAATGAAAAAACGATCACTATAGTTGATTGTGTTGGAAGCTGCTCAGATGCTAGCCAACAATGCGCTGAAGTTTATAACATTAATACAGGACTTGTTTCGTGTGGATGCGAGGGAGATAAATGTCAAATGAGAATAATAGTAAATCCACAAGAATAAACCACAAGATTTTTATAAAGCAAGTCGCTGCTTTTTATTTAACAAATTGTACATCACTTGGAACTTTTAATCCAAAATTTGATTGTATAACTTCGATTAATAAAGATATCCCTCAGCAGTACAAATCGTATTACTGAGGGATAATTCTTAAAAATTTAATCCTTTTTCAGTCGTTCTATCAAATCTGAGGCATCAAAGAATTTCTCTTGTGTTCCCTCTTGCATCGATTTTAAAGTAACGTAATTATTCTGAATTTCATCCTCACCGATAATGATTACGAACGGAATACTTCTTGCATTTGCAAAATTTAGTTGCTTCTTAAGCTTTGATTGATCGGGATAGATCTCGCTTGCTATACCCTCTTTGCGTAACTTCATTATCAATGAAAGCGCTTTTTTCTCTTCTTCAGGGCCAAAGTTAGAAATCATAACCTTAGTTTGACTACCCAACTGTTCAGGGAACTTATTTGTTTGCTCCATGACATCATAGATTCGGTCAGCTCCAAAAGAGATTCCAACGCCCGAAACACCATCAAGCCCAAAAATACCGGTTAGATTATCATACCTTCCACCACCACTGATACTGCCAATGGCAACATCGGTAGCTTTAATTTCTATGATAGCTCCGGTATAATAATTGAGACCACGAGCCAGAGTAAGATCAAACTCTATCTCAGTGGTTATTTCTGAAGCTTTAACGTATTCCAGAACAGCCTCCATCTCAGCAATTCCCTTAAGACCAATCTCTGAATCGATCAACAAATTCTTTAATCCTGAAATCTTCTCATTAGTAGATCCATTCAAAGAAAAGACAGGGTCAAGTGCGGTAATAGCATCCGATGATAGTCCTCTCTCGGTTAACTCGCTTTTTACAGCATCCAATCCGATTTTATCGAGTTTATCAATAGCGGTGGTAATATCTATCAACTTATCAGGATGGCCAATCATCTCAGCCAGACCTGCCAAGATCTTACGATTATTAAGTTTAATTACAATACCCAATCCAAGACGTTTGAAAACCTCATCGGCCATCATCAACAGTTCGGCTTCATTGAGCAATGAATCTGAGCCAATCATATCAGCATCGCACTGATAAAACTCCCTGTATCGTCCCTTTTGAGGCCTATCAGCGCGCCAAACAGGTTGAATCTGATATCTTCTAAAGGGGAACGTAATATCGTTTCTGTATTGCACTACAAACCGGGCAAAAGGAACAGTCAGGTCATATCTTAACCCCTTTTCAGATATCTTCGGAGCAACTTTATTTGCATCTCTAGAACTGAGAAGCTCTTCATCAACCTCTTTTAGAAAGTCGCCTGAATTAAGCACTTTAAATAGGAGCTTATCACCCTCCTCACCATACTTTCCCATTAAGGTAGAGAGGTTCTCCATGGCAGGTGTCTCTATGGGTTGAAAACCATAGATTTTAAAAACAGAGCGGATGGTATCAAAAATATAATTTCTTCTGGCGGTAACCAATGGAGAAAAATCACGGGTACCTTTTGGAATAGACGGTTTTTGCATTCGTTACAGTAAATTACAGATTAGCTACGAGGGTTCCGGTAACTTCACCATTAAGAAGTTTAACCAGATTACCTTTCGTATTCATATCAAAAACAACAATAGGCAGATTATTTTCACGGCAAAGAGTAAACGAGGTAAGATCCATTATCTTCAAGTTCTTCTCGTATGCTTCGTCAAACGATAGCTGATCATATTTTACTGCCTTAGGGTCTTTTTCAGGATCGGCAGTATATACACCATCTACACGGGTTCCTTTTAACATTGCATCTGCTTTGATTTCAATTCCACGAAGGGCTGAGGCAGTATCCGTTGTAAAATAAGGATTTCCTGTTCCACCGCTGATAATAACAATCTCTCCTCTTTCCAATCCGGCAATAGCATCTCTGCGAGACATAGGAGCAGCAATCGGTTTTACTTCCAAACCTCCAAGCAAAAGCGTCTTCATTCCCTGCTTCTCAAGCTCTGCTTGTAAGGCCATGCTATTAATCAGTGTAGCCAGCATTCCCATATAATCTCCTTGAACACGATCCATCCCTTTGGCAGTACCTTGTAACCCTCTGAAAATATTCCCACCACCTATTACAATGGCAATCTGAACACCCATGGATGCTGCCGCAGCAATATCAGCGGCATAATCAGTCAACCTATTTGGATCAATACCATATTGTTGGTCACCCATCAGAGACTCCCCGCTGAGCTTTAATAAAATACGATTATACTTCATCTGATTAACTTTTTGTTAAGTAGAACAAACCCGATTATTACTAAATTATTCTGAGATGTACTTACAACTTCTATATTCAGTACTCTCTAATCCAAAATTAAAAGCGAAACCTGAGATACGTTAATTTATCTATGAACGTACCTCAGATTTAGAAACCATTAATCCTCTTTTCCGTGGCAGTTTTTATACTTCTTGCCACTTCCACAGGGACAAGGGTCATTTCTACCAACATGCTTTTCAGCTTTTACAGGCGATGGCTTTGCATTCTCCTTTGTAGGATTACTTTGAGAGAGCAGATCTGTACGCTCTTGTCTCATCTTACTCGTATCCATTCTTTTGGGTGCCTGTGCCTCTCTAATAGGAGCATCAGCTCCCGGTAGATTTGCCTTGGTAAGGAAGCTAACAATCTCATTATTTACACGCCCTACCATCTTAGAGAACAGCTCAAAAGATTCAAATTTATAAATCAACAGAGGATCTTTTTGCTCATACGATGCATTCTGTACAGCCTGTTTTAGGTCATCCATTTCACGAAGGTGCTCCTTCCAGGCGTTGTCAATGGTAGAAAGAACCACTGATTTCTCCATGCTTAGAACAACCTCACGACCTTTATCTTCAAGTGCCTTAGAGATATGAACGATAATATTGGCTGATTTTAGCCCATCCGTTACCGGAATTGAGATATACTCATATTGAGGTTGGTTCTCTCTGACATCAGCTATAACAGGATAAGATGAGGTTGCAATATGACCACATTTCTCTTTGTAACGGTTATAGATCTTTTCAAATAACTGGTCAGTTAAAGCATCCACCTTGCCACCGAAATACTCTTTATCTGTGAAAGGAGCATCAATTGCTAAATGCTTAATGAGATCAAGACGGAATTCATCGAAGTTTCTGCCATCGTGATGTTCACTAATAATCGATTCACAAACATCCTGCATCATATTGCTTATGTCAATCTGAAGCTTATCTCCAAACAGCGCATTTCTACGACGTGAGTAGATTACTTCTCTCTGTGAGTTCATAACATCATCATACTCCAACAATCTCTTACGAGTACCGAAGTTATTTTCTTCAACCTTACGTTGAGCTCGCTCAATGCTCTTGGTGATAGTGCTGTGTTGAATAACCTCTCCCTCTTTCATCCCAAGTCGATCCATGATACCAGAGATCCTCTCAGAACCAAACAGTCTCATCAAGTCATCCTCAAGTGATACATAGAACTCTGAACTTCCCGGGTCACCCTGACGACCAGAACGACCACGTAACTGACGGTCTACACGACGAGAATCATGTCTCTCAGTACCAATAATGGCGAGACCACCTGCATCTTTTACACCAGGACCGAGCTTAATATCAGTACCACGACCCGCCATATTCGTTGCGATAGTTACCGTACCCGCTTTACCAGCGAAAGCAACAATCTCTGCTTCACGAGCATGCAACTTAGCATTCAGTACGTTATGAGAGATATTACGAAGTTTAAGCATCCTACTTAACAATTCGGAAGTCTCTACTGAGGTTGTACCAACCAGAACAGGACGACCCTTTCCGACTAGCTCAACAATTCTCTCAATAACTGCATTATACTTCTCCCTCTTAGTTCTATAGACTAAATCATCATGGTCTTTTCTGATAATTGGCCTATTGGTAGGAATGACCACAACATCTAGCTTGTAGATATCCCAAAACTCGCCAGCCTCCGTTTCAGCAGTACCAGTCATACCGGCAAGCTTTTTATACATACGGAAGTAGTTCTGAAGAGTGATGGTGGCATAAGTCTGAGTTGCAGCTTCAACCTTTACATTTTCTTTTGCCTCAATAGCCTGATGCAATCCATCTGAGTAACGTCTGCCTTCCAGAATACGACCAGTTTGCTCATCCACAATCTTGATCTTGTTATCTAAGACAACATACTCAATATCGCGCTCAAACATTGCATATGCCTTGACCAATTGGTTTACCGTATGAACACGCTCCGCCTTAACTCCATAGTTGCGCATCAATTCATCCTTGGCATTGATTCGCTCCTCTTCATTCATAGCCTTGTTATCCAAATCAGCAATAACTGCTCCTACATCAGGAAGAATAAAGAAGTCAGAATCATTGTAAGCAGCACCAAGGAAATCAAGTCCTTTTTCAGTAAGATCAACCGAATTCTGTTTCTCTTCGATGACAAAATAAAGCTCATCATCAATGATATGCATATTCTTTCCTTGCTCAAGAAGGTAGAAGTTCTCTGTCTTTTGCATTAAAACTCCAACACCCTCTTCCGAGAGAAGCTTAATTAACGCCTTATTCTTTGGTAAACCACGATGGGCACGGAATACCATTTCACCGGCTTGCTTTCTTTCGTCATCATTCTTCGCATTCTGTAATAACACCTTTGCATCAGCCATGATCTTGGTCACCAGCTTACGCTGTAACTCATACATACGCTCAACTGCAGGTTTCATCTCTGCGAATAGCTGATCCTCAGCTTTTGGAGTCGGACCAGAGATAATCAACGGAGTTCTTGCATCGTCAATCAAAACAGAGTCAACCTCGTCGACAATTGCGTAGTTATGCTCACGTTGAACTAACTCAGAGGGATTGCCTGTCATATTATCACGCAGGTAGTCAAAACCAAACTCATTATTAGTACCATAGGTAACGTCAGCAAGATAGGCATTTCTACGAGCGTCAGAGTTCGGTTCATGCTTGTCGATACAATCAACACACATACCATGAAACTCGAACAACATCCCCATCCACTCAGAGTCACGTTTTGACAGGTAATCATTTACAGTAACCACATGAACACCCTTGCCGGGCAAAGCATTCAAATAAACAGGAAGAGTCGCAACCAACGTTTTACCTTCACCGGTTGCCATCTCAGCTATCTTACCTTGGTGCAAAACAATACCACCAATTAACTGAACATCATAATGCATCATATCCCATGTGATGAGGTTGCCACCAGCCATCCATGCGTTACGATACTTTGCAGTATTGCCTTCAATAACAATATTATCTCTTCTTGCAGCAAGATCCCTATCACGCTCATTAGCAGTAACCTCAACCCACTCATTCTCTTTAAATCGTCTTGCGGTCTCCTTCACCACTGAGAATGCTTCAGGAAGAATCTCTATCAGAGCCTCCTCAATCTTGCCGGTTACAACCTTTTTAAGAGCGTCTATCTCAGTATAAATTGCCTCTCTTTGAGATACCTCCAGATCATAGTTTTGATCCACCTCAAGTTTAAGAGCAGCTATTTTGTCCTCCTCCGTTTCGATCGCTTTTGCGATAAACGTTTTAAACTCTAAGGTTTTAGCCCTAAGTTGATCATTATCGAGGTTTTTAATTATATCGTAAGCTGCTTTAATTTTCTCCAATAACGGAGTTAGCTCCTTTAAGTCACGAGTTGACTTAGTGCCAAAGAATTTTTTTAAAAGGCTAAGCATATATTAATCTGTATGAATTTTAATCATAAATAAAAATCACCTCAAGTAATTGTCGGGCTAAAACTGTCGACAACCTACAAAGGTATTGAAAATAAAAGTTTCAGAAAACTGAATGTTAAACTCCTACAGATAACTACGGCCCCAATCTCGATTCCGGCTCATGTCTTAACCCACGAAAGCCGGTCAACTCCATCTTTACTTTCCCTACAACAATCTTAGATTCCGCCAGCAAAGGAAGCCTATTTTTATCATCACTAATCCAAAGTGTCATCGGATAAGGATCACTAAACACCTTACCCTTGATCACCATCGGTTTAAATTTCAGGCTGGCAAATCTACCAGCCGCAATCCTGATTGTATCGCGACCAAGAAATTTAACTCCCGATGTATAGACAGAGTCGTCAAGAAGAAATGAAACTTTGTAGATCTCACCAACCTTAAGATGCTCCAGATTCCAGTTTCTTGCATAATAAAAAGCCGAAACGACATCCCGTGTTCCTTCAGGAATATCTTTTACAGCTCTACGACTACGTATATATTTTGCTTGGTGATTAAAGTAGACATCGTCATCATAAACATAACCACCCTCTCTGGTTCGACGTTTAAATTGCTCAGGTAAAAGAGATGCAGTGTCTACCCAACTCTCAAACCGATCATTAACTTTAAAAAATAGGTTGAATGCCCCTTTAGAGTTTCCCTGACCAATTATGTGATAGACTCTTTTCCCATCAACCTCCTCAATCTCCTCAGATATCGTTGTAGTACCCGTTCCTGCCGTAATGTCAGCAAGCCAGCTGTCATAAAAAAATCGAAAGCTTAATTGCTCTCCGGCCTTAAATGCTTTATTCAACTGTTGTGCCTGACTTGCAACAGCTGTAAAAGCAAATACGAATAGGATAGCCTTTCTCATTTTATGACCTTTTTAATATCTCTATCAAATAAGAGGCCAAGTTCACAATATTGGCACATCATCTCTATTTCCGCTTCCCTGCCTCCCTGCTCCCCGCCTTCGACTCCGCTCAGGCAGGAGTGGTGGTGGTTGAGCGAAGCCGAAACCACTGTATTCCAGTTCCTCTCCCGTTCCTCTCCTGTTC
>JAJTBW010000033.1 GCA_021286705.1 Sphingobacteriia bacterium | reverse complement strand
CCTATAAACTCGTGTAAGATTAGAACAATATAGGTAGAGGATATAGAGGGGATATAGAGAGGATATAGAGGGGATGTTGTGGAGATGTTGTGGAGATGTTTAGAGAGATCATTTAAACCACGAAAAACACGAAAGGCACGAAAACTGCTAGATGAAGAATTTCGTGTTTTTAGTGGTTTTCGTGGTTAAATGTAATCTGCGATTCAAAATTCAACGATTGGCTACTGGCTATTAGCTGCTGGCACCGACAGGTTATGGACCAAATTCAAAATTCAAGAATTCAAAGGTTAGCTGCTGGCTGCTAGTAAATTTATTCAGTTTTACTCTGGGACACCCAAAAGAGTGTTCATGTATTTTAAGATCATTGTTTATCATTGTAATCTAATACATGCTCAATAAAAGTGTCGAAGTCAGGAGCACTAATTATTTAGGTGCTTCTTTTTATAATCTAATAGAGAACTTTTTTAAACGTTCATCCAACATTTGTGATGGCATTATCTGCTTAATAGTATCAGCTACTGCATTCAGCATTCTCTCACGAACAAAGTCACGTCTTATAACCACAGAGATCTCTCTGACAGCCGGGGGGCAAGATATCTCCCTTACATTCTTTCTCTGTTCGTCAGTCAGATATGGCAACTGTAATTCAGGAATAACCGAGTAACCACCGTTTTTATCCACTATTCTAATAAGGGTATCAATACTACCCGCCTCAAAAACATGATTATAATGAGCATCAGGTTCACAAAAGTTAAATATCTGATCTCTGACACAATGCCCCTCCTGTAATACCCAGAGGTTGTCATTAGGCATCGTTTTGGCAGAGAGATGCGCCTCAACAGGAAGATCTTGTGAAGCAAAGTAGGCAACAAACTTCTCGTAGTATAGTGGTATTTCATAAAACTCATCCTCTTCAAGGGGTGTTGCCGCAATAAACATATCTAATATCCCCCTTTTAAGCGCATCAATCAAAGTTGCAGTTTGCAACTCAGTGATCGTAAGATTTACAGATGAATAACTCTGCCGAAAACGATAAATAAACTCTGGTATAAGATAGGGTGCTAATGTTGGAATAACGCCTATCTTTAAGGCCCCTTCTAATCCTTTAACCTCAGAATCTACCATTTCAGCAATCTTCCGAGTCTCAAACAAAACCATTTCAGCTTGTTTTATTACTCTAATGCCCATTGCAGTAGGCTCAATCGGATGTTTAGTCCTATCAAAAATCAGAACACCCAGTTCCTGTTCAAGCTTTTGAATCATTTGGCTCAAGGTGGGCTGAGTAACCCCACACTGTTCAGAAGCAGCAACAAAATGGCGATATTTATTTACTGCCACAATATATTCCATCTGTTGTAAGGTCATATCTCTTTCTCTTTAAACTAGAATAGATTTTATCTATACAAAGATAGAGATTATCTGTTTGATTTATATCACTACTCAAGATACCTTTGTAACACAAAAACAGAAAATCACATTTTAACAATCAAAAAATAGTTTTACCATGTCACAAATTGGAAAAGAGATCGTAGATTTTAATGTACAAGCTTTTGTAAACAACGGCTTTCAATCAATCTCTAAGAAAGACGTATTAGGAAAATGGTCAGTATTTTTCTTCTATCCTGCAGACTTCACCTTTGTTTGCCCAACAGAACTGGAAGACCTAGCAAACAAGTATGAAGAATTCAAGGCTGCCGGTGTTGAAATCTATTCAGTAAGTACAGACACTCACTTTGTTCATAAAGCTTGGCATGACACATCAGACACCATTAAAAAGATCAAATACCCTATGCTAGCAGATCCAACAGGTGTATTATCAAGAGGCTTTGAGGTAATGATAGAGGCTGCTGGTTTAGCAGAGCGCGGAACCTTTATAGTAAACCCTGAAGGTAAAATAGTAGCATACGAAGTTGTTGCCGGCAACATAGGTCGTAATGCAGATGAACTTCTCCGTCGCCTTCAAGCACTTCAATTCGTAGCTGATCATCCAGCTGAGGTTTGTCCCGCAAAATGGCAGAAAGGGTCAGAAACACTGAAGCCAAGTATCGACCTAGTCGGAAAAATATAACAATACTCAATAACCCCTATTAAAGGGAGAAGTGCTTTGGTACTTCTCCCTTTTGTTAAACAGAATACCAATGCTCGACAAATCACTGAAAGATCAAATAACAAGCCTATTTTCATCGTTAAAGAGTGAATATAAATTTAGAATCAGGGTTGCTGACGAACATCCAGACCGCAACCAATTAATAGAACTACTTGAAGAAGTTGCCTCCTGCTCGCCAAGAGTAAACTGCGAAATTAGCACTGGATCATCATTAGAATTTGATATTACCCAAGATGGCCAACCACTATCAGTACTATTTAGAGCGATACCAACGGGTCATGAATTTACCACTCTTCTCCTGGCAATATTGAATTTAGAAGGGATTGGGAAAAACCTACCCGATAGCGCTATAAAGTCAAAGATTAAGACACTAAAGCCTGCAAAAATCAAGAGTTACATCTCCTTGACCTGCACCAACTGTCCGGATGTAGTTCAGGCATTAAACCTCCTTTCAATTTTTAACCCTGAGATTAACCATGAAATCGTTGATGGAGCTCTTTATCAGGATGAGGCTGCGGAACGAAACATACAAGCTGTACCGGCTGTCTTTTATAATGATAAGTTACTTCACGTTGGTCGTGCTGATCTTGGAGAATTACTACAAAAGATAGAAGAGAGAGGAGGAATAGGAGAAACTGTAGTTTCACAAGAGGTGAAGAATTATGATGTAATCATTGCAGGAGGAGGACCAGCAGGGGTCACTTCGGCAATATACTCTGCTAGAAAAGGCTTTAAAGTAGCTGTTGTGGCTGGTAAAGTTGGGGGACAGGTAAATGAGACAATGGCAATTGAAAACATGATCTCACAGACTCGAACCACTGGACCAGAACTCTCTGCGGCATTAAGGGCTCACCTGGCTGATTATAACATTGATCTCTTTGAGAACAGGACTGTTACAGATGTCCAAGGTGATGATAACATCAGGATGATTACAACCAATCTTGGTGAGCAGTTTGAAGCAAAAGCCTTGATTGTTGCAACCGGAGCAAGTTGGAAAAAACTAAATGTACCGGGTGAACGGGATTATATCGGATCGGGTGTTGCCTTTTGCACCCATTGTGATGGCCCATTTTATAAAGGGAAAAAGGTTGTTGTAGTTGGCGGGGGCAACTCCGGATTAGAGGCAGCTATAGATCTTTCTTCTATTGCATCTAAAGTGGTAGTTCTTGAGTTTCTAGATACACTGAAAGGCGACCAGGTTCTACAGGATAAGCTCAAAACAATGCCAAATGTCACTATAATTACCAACGCTGCAACTCAGACCATTGAGGGTGATGGGACTAAAGTTACCGGTTTGAATTGGCAAGATAGAGCAACCGGCGTTACCTCACTCATCGAAACTGATGGAGTCTTTGTTCAGATTGGATTAAAGGCTAACAGCTCTCCATTTGATAAATTGGTTGACATCAACAGATTTGGTGAAATTAAGATTGACGAACATTGCAGAACATCAGTAAAGGGGATTTATGCTGCCGGTGATGTAACCACTGTCCCATTTAAGCAGATCGTCATTGCCATGGGGGAAGGATCAAAAGCAGCTCTATCAGCGTTTGAGGATAACATCAAAGGGAATATCTAATAATCTCATAAGACAATTACTATTTAACAGACTTAAAGAACCTTTTAGATATCTATAAGGTTCTTTTTCTTATATCAATAATAAACATTAAGAGACCTCCTAGAGCATAATTTCATCTCATTCAGCTTAGTCCATGACGAAAAATGTCTTACGAAAACCTGTATATTAGGGTAGTATATTAGCCTCTAATTAAGCCCTAAGAATCGTTCATGTATCAATATCTTGCAATTTTTACCATGTACTTAACTCATTCTGTTTTCTTATAAAATTGGAGAAGCAAAAAAAACATCGGGTTGCACATAGATAACTAAGTGCAACCCAGATTGAATAGCGAACCAAATCAAATCAAATACAACAAAATATTACTAATAACAGAACTTAATCATATGGACTTTAAAAATTTAATCAAAGCAGATCTATCTGATTTACTCATCGTTCTAAAATTCTCTTTTGCCGTTTTTGCCTGTCCATTATGCCATAAGATGGCCTCTTCATAGTTTCTGGCACGTAAATCATGTAACATATCCGTATGACCAGCATTCAGATACATCAACCCCCTACCCCATAATGGCGTAGTACGGCAAAGATCAACCCGCCCAGGTTCAATCATACCTAAATCATGACGTAATAAGTCTGTATAAGGAAATATCTTCTGATTAGACATTTGAGGCATTGGTAAGTAATTATCTCTTGTTGTCCATGATGGGCGATGACATGCAACACAACCGGCTTTATTAAACAGACTCTTCCCATGTTTTACATCTTCATCATCAAGGTTACGAGCAGCTGGCACGGCAAGAGTTCTGTGCCAAACCATAAATGCATTGTAATCATCTTGGCTTAGTTCTGATTCAATATTAGTTGATAAAAGGTCAGCATAAATCTCTTCTTGAGACTTCTTTAACGCAGATTGAACCATCGAATTAGATGACATTACTTTAGCATATTCTTCAGTAATATAATTTTTCCTTCGGTCTGGCCTGGTTACATTTGTAATATTCCAAATAGCATTAGACCCAGGACCATTATCTAGTGTGGCACGAGTACACAAGTAGGTAAAACGACCGGGATGTAGTCCGGGATAATATTGATTATAACCAGTCTCATCAATTTCTCCGGCATCAGAGCCAAGTTTTCCTTGAGCATAACCTCTAGCTTGTTGTGCCTCATACTCAGCACGTAGGTCTTCATCAGAAATAGCATCCAATAGACCAACACCATAAATACCTATAGTAGCCTCAATAGATGCGGCATACTGACTCATATCAAAATCAGGAAATAGAATTTTATCCTGATCAATTGTAATAGTCGGATAAATTAATGTGCCTTCATAAGATGTACCTTCACTATAAGGTGTACCATCCTCATAACGGTTCCCATGTTCATCAACAAATTGATTCCAGGTTATATGGATACCATCTTCCTGTATTGGCGCAGTAAATGGATAAACGGCACGCGTCTGAGTCATCCCAGTAAAATACTTAGTTGCAAGCGGTTTTCCTGGAAGAGTTGGATTATAGATCATTAAAAGGTATCCACACTGACTATCATCAGAATCGTATTTATCTACACGTCGTCCCCGCCCGCCATAACCAGGATGACACGAGAGGCAAGAGTTCCTAATATACACTGGACCAAGCCCTGAGTAGCCAATATTAGTATCTGAAACGAAAGTCTGGCCAAATAGCTTTTCACCACGCATAAACATTGAATAGAGTTTATTATCGTCATTGACGAACGGCATTGGTTGTCGATATGCTCGTGAAGTTGCATTAAAAACAGTTCCTGCTTTTCCCCCAGAATACCATTCATCATTTAAGGTTGTCACAGTTTCTTCGGATTCCTCATTATCAGATTTACAAGAAGGAAGCAACAAAGGAGAAACAGTTAAAAGTAGTATCAAATACTTATATAAAAATCTCATTTTAAGTTATTTATTTTATTCACTAATAATTTCTATCCTGACGGTATAAATTATTATATAGTTTAAAGGCAGTTTATTCAATGATCTCGATTAATTGATCGAATAGTGTCTGAAGTTCGATGCAAGACTGAACTGCTGCATCAACATTAGGTTTATCGGAATCATCTCCATTAGCATGAGCAAGCACAACTTGATAGAATGATCGGCCATCACTACCTATGGCACCAATTTTCGCATAGCACTCATCAATTTTAGCTTTTATCTCTGTATCAAGATTAGGCTTTACTTTAGCGATATAAGAACTTAGTGATATGGCAGTACGAGATTGATCGTCAACACCTCCTAAGTAGGCATTTTTTATACTAAGTATATTATTCTGGTAATCTTTTAAAGAATGCCAGCTGTACCAGGATTCAACATCCTCCACCTTCTTCTCCGAATATGGTGCATTAATTTTTGTCTCTCCAACCTCACCTGCAATTTCAGAAGCTCCGACAGCAATTTCAGAAAGAGCGACAGAGTAAGAGGAATAGCCTGTTGCATTCACCATCTTTTGAGCGAAGTTCTTATAGTTCGGATTATTACTTAGATGAGCTACAACTGCTGGATTCTGGTCAAAAATCGTTTTCATTTCACTACTTACTTCATCTTCACCAACCCAGGCCACATAAGCTAATACACAGTCCCATACAAGAGCATCGGTTGCAGCAGTTAAATAGCCCAATTCATCAGGAGTGACATCAGATGCTTGTCTAACTTTTCCATTTCTAAATAGAAGATACTCTGTAGTATGAAATCCGATAACTTCCGGTGCCATACTCCATGCTTCTTGACCTGTTAAACCCTGTGTACCTGCGGCTAGAACCCGGGTTAAATCCTCAAGTTCAAGAGGCCATGAATCTATATGTCCATCAATATCAAGAGCTTGATCACCTACAGGGCCAAAAAGAAAAGCCTCACTCATTTCCCAATAGATTCTAGCCCTATTCCATGCATCAGCAGCAAGTTGAATATTTGCATCAGTACAATTTAATTTTAAGGCATCATTAGCCGTCTTCATACTCAATGCAGCATCTGCAAGATTCTTATATGTTGGGATGATGGTTTCAGATGTATATTGCTCTAAAATACTTTTATATAATTCATCATTTCCAACAATGCTTGTCTCCTCTTTATCTTTACCACAGCTTGCTAAGATTAGAGGAATAAACAATAGAACAAACCATCGTGACAAGTAACTTTTTTTCATATGTAATTGGTTTTAAACGATTATACATTCGATACAATTTATTTTATCTTTCCAGCATTTAAGAAATAATCACTTTAAAAACAGACCTGTATAGGTTACTGCAGCTGAGATTGTTGGTTCTTTTCCCCAAGGAGAATCCATAATCCTACAACTATATTCAAGTTTAATTCTTAGCTCTTTCATCGGTGAATAGTTAATACCACCACTATATACATAGCGCTTGCACCAAGCCTTTCGAGTTGTCCCTGATGCAACCTCATTCATAGAATCGTAATATCCTAAATGGGTAAAAATCATCAACGCTTCTGCCTCCTCTGGCTTTGACTTTAGCCAAGGTAGAATATCATATCCCGCTTCCAGATAACCGTTAACCACACGTGAGGCGACATCAGTTCGTGGCGAGGGACTTGCCGAAGGCATTTTTTTATTAATCTCTGATATTTCACCTGCATCACTTAAGAAGCCTGCCATAAGATTACCTCTTAAAAACAGGCATCCATTATCAAAAACTGCATCCATTGAACCAATGGTTACCGCACCTTTAACATCTTTATAACGTTCAGATTTAAGGCTATTTGCACCACTATGTCCATAATAACCACTAACCCCAATTCGTAGATTTTTTATACTGAAGTTATCAATCCTTACAGCTGTAGCAAATGCATTAGCTAAAGTTGTTTCATACGGAGATATTGATCCATTTGAGACCCAACCCGAATTGCTAAATCGTTCAGCTGCTAACCCATTTACCAACATTGCTTCGTATCCCCATTTACCTAATTTGCCTCTTAAACTTATTCCTGTTTCGTGCCAAGTAGATGGTATCATTGAAGTCTCCTCTTCTGGCCTTAACACTGTAAAAAACTCGTTAGGCATATGCATATAGTTAGTTAATCCTACGGGAATTACCATATGCCCCATTCTTAAAGCGATAACCTTAGACCACCGCTTTTCTATCCAGAATTGCTCAAGATTAACTTCACCCCCCTTTTCTATTTCAGTCTCATACTCACCTGTCTCTTCATTTTCGATCTCATACGCTGCACCAGAACCACCATGTTCAAACTCAATCTCACTGCCCAAAGACCAACCTCTCCCAAATTGATATCCCACCCAAAAAACCACATGCGGGAGATCCGTAACACTATGGGTGGCATCTTTATATACATCAGGTTTACTATACCGCTGTACGTTATCACTATAAAACATCTTTTGTACAACGGCTTCTCCATATCCCCCAAATTGAAGCCGTGAAACTTTAGTTATCGAATCCCCGTTAGTAACAAGTGTTCCTCCATTTTTAAACACATTAATACTATTTAAAGAGGTTGATACTCCCCCTAGGGAATGAAACTCGCTTCTTTTTAAATTGAGGAAGGACTTAACCGGCTCCTCAGCAAAGGCAACAGAAATACAGCCTTTAACAAAAATAAACGATAGAACTACAATAAACCGTTTCAAATTCAGACTTGGCATCGTGTGTTTTTTGGTGCAAAGCTATCATTATCAATAACCCTCTTCAATACCGTCTTATTGGGTTTTTTTTAGGTAAAAATTGATTACAATTAGGTATTCATTAGTTACCAAATAAAGTCAATCACACAATAACTTATCACCAATTTTAGCTAGTAATCAAATAACTTCTAACCACTTTGAGGTATTTTTCAAAACCATTATATCCACTACTTTTGAAATAATTTATATATATACAATACATTCTCATCAAGAAATGGCTTTAGTGACCTTTCGTATAAACCTAATCGTCCTTCAAAATCACTTAATCAAATGATTGGAACTAATTTTGAGCTATCAAATAATCCGGAATAAGAGACATTAGAGGTCGTAAGAGACCAGAAATGTGGCTTAGAGTTATAAACAGTGCCATTAATGAACTACACAAAAAACTATACATCAACAAGCAGAATGAGTGATTTGGTATCAAAGTATTACCAGACACTTCCTCTATTAAGCCGTTTTGGAATCCCTTTAGGCTTTGGTGATAAAACCATTGATTCCATTTGCCGGGAAAACGGCATTGAAACCAACACTTTTCTCTCAGTCATTCAACTTCTTATTGCCCCAGATGAATTTAAAAATGATAAGATAAACACTATCTCAATCACATCACTGATGAGCTATCTACAAAACTCACACAGTTATTTTCTAGAGTATCGATTACCCAAAATCAGAGAGGCATTAGCGAATGCTATTGACAAAACACAAACTGAATTAAACGAAGTTGTTTTAACATACTTCGACGACTATATTGCCGAGGTCAAGAACCATATGGATTATGAAGATAAAGTGGTATTTCCATATGTAAAAAGACTACTCAAAGGGGAATATTCTATAGGATACCATATCGGGATCTTCACGAAACAGCATGATCAGGTTGAGACCCGGCTCACTGAATTTAAAGAGCTAATCATCCGCTATTACCCAACAAAAGGGACAAATGAAGTACTTTCTGTTTTATTTGACATCTTCAACTGTGAAGCAGATCTCTACTCTCATCATCTGCTAGAAGAACGTCTCTTCACTCCAGCAATTAAAGAAATTGAGAACTCTGTAAACAAACGAAATGAATAAACCATTTTCTATACTGCTTATTGAGAGTTCAGAGATTATCAGAACAGGTCTTATCGGAATTCTTAAACAGATTGACAACATTGAGGTTAAGGCATCCTCATATCCTGATATAGATGCATTTAAATCCTTATTAAAGAGGAGTACACCAGATGTTTTAATAATCAACCCGAATTTACAAGGACTTCCTTCTGTAGGTCAGATTCGTAAAGAGGTCCCTTCTGCATCTATAAAACTCGTTGCCTTACAAGTTGCTTTAGCAGACGATAATGCGCTAAGACAATTTGATGAACTAATAAACCTCTATGATACCTCATCCTCAATTCATGAAAAGATAATTGCTTTACTCGACAATGAGGGGGATGAACATAGTACAGAACAACTAAGCAATCGTGAATTAGAAGTCCTTATCTGGTTAATCAAAGGATTGACTAACAAAGAGATTGCCTCAAAATTGTTCTTATCAACCCATACTGTTATAACCCATCGTAAAAATATAGCCTCTAAACTTAAAATTCATAGTACAGCAGGACTTACTATTTACGCCATAGTTAATAAGCTAATTAGTCTGGAAGAGATAAAGAAAGCCCAAGATGATCAATTAAATCAGCGAATCTGAACTGGAAATAACATATCCCCCCTCCAACCTTTACACCAAGCTTTAGACTAACTCTACAATCAAAATTTAAAAATGAAACGGTTCATTGCTTTTCTGGCTGTGCTTTCATTGGCTCTTTCCGCATCAGCTCAGATAAATGAAATAAAGAACCTCTATTTCTCACAATGGTATGATTACCCTTACAATTTCTTTACCCTTAATTGGGAAACACCAGATCCCGGAAACGATACTCTTCAGGGATATCGTATCTACAGAAATAATGAGCTTTATAAGACTCAGACTGAAAACGCTCTCTTTCATTTACCAACTGGTTCAAATTCAAGCGACACCTTTCTATCTTTTAACAACAGTTCATTCTACATTCATGTTGTGGCTGTTTACAACCATGACAGCCTCGCCTCTACTTATTCTGATTCAACCCTCTGCTACGGATTAGCACTGGGTGTAAAGAATGATTCTCCTGTTAATTACCCCGAAATTGAATCAACAATTTGCCATTCAGCACTAGCTATTAATAATTGTCCTCAATGCAAGATTACAATGCTTGACTTATCTGGAAGGCCCGTGTTGAATCAAGAAACACCCCAGAGCAAGCATACTGAGATAAATATCTCAAAACTCACTCCGGGGTACTATTTGCTACTGTTAAATCTTGAAAACAGTGTACAGACTTTCAAGATTTTAAAGATCTAGATTTAAATAGGTATTGCCAACTAGACACATTTACATACAGAGTCCAATTTCTAGGCTGGAACCACTTTTAACCAGATAAAGAGCTAATTTATTCTTTGGTTGATACAGATATGTTATGTAACCTGGTTTCAATTGATTGGAGAGCAGACATGAACCGCTCTTTATCAAACGGACTCTTACGTTGGTTAAACGAGGCAGCCAGGTTTTTATAATACTCGATACCACTTTTGAGATTTTCCTTGAATTTACTAAAATTCTCGGACTGGCCTTTTCCAACAGAGGAGGTACTCTCCATTAGCTTTTCTTCGAGATTTTTAACATACATCTTCAGCTCAGAAATAAACATATTTGGACGCTCAGGCTTAGTCATAAGGTTAAGCCTACCATAAATATGATCTGCCATCTCTTTCAAAGTGGCCCTTTGTGAGAACCATGCAATATTAGGACCAGGGCAGACTGATACACCAGGTCCTTCCACTTTTGTTGAGAGATTATTGACAATTAGAGCAGAAGTACCTAACCCGACACATATACAAGATTTTTCCGTGATCTGTTCAAGTTGTTTGGAATAGTCAGACTGAGACAGACCACCATTTTTAATTTGATCTATCTTTTTCTTCTGATATTGCCGAGATGCTGTACAAAGAGCCTCTCCATCAAACTCATTATTCAGGCAAGCATATCTTTTGGGGCAACCACTTCCAGGAGTTCCTTGCTCAATGTATTTAAGCTTCTCCAGATCTTTTGTATTACCTTTTACTGTATTAAATGGAACGCCAAGAGGTGATATATTACTCAAATAAAGATCCTTTTCTTCCGCCTTTTCTAATAGTTCTAAGGTATCTTCATCTATGTTTGAAACCTCCGGAACAAGTAAGAACGGGGAACCCCATCCTACTGAATCAAGATTATAGGTTTCAAGTAAGAAGTTATGCTCTTCGGCAGTTCCAACTCCGCCTTGCGCCGTAATTTTAACCTCAGGGGCTGTTTCAGGGGACGGCCTTCCTTTTGATATAAGAGCAGGTTTAAAGAGTTCAAACATATCAGAAACCAAAGAGTGTCTGTTCACTTTAAATTCCTCAAGAATAGGTCCCATCAAATGCCCCTGTGTTGCAAATGCATGGCCTCCGCAATTCAACCCAGATTCAATTCTATACTCTGAGACCCAAAGCCCCTTTTTAGCCAAAAATCGTCCTTGAATTAAAGCCGAGCGATAATCACTAACCTTAAGAACTATCTTTTTATGCAAAGCATGGTCGGCTGATGGATAAAAGCAATCAAATTCTTCCAAATAAGAATAGAGACGTGGGTTCATTCCAGCCGACAAAATAAGTGAAGACTCTACCGTACTATTTGCAAAACCACGTAAAGCAGCATGAGCATCATTATACATGACAGGCTGTTGTTGCCCGGCTTTGTATGTATCACGATCCAGTTTTGTCATGATATTTACATCTATAGAACCTGGACTTAAGTGTTGTTTAAGCCATTCTTTAACCCCTTCCGGACTGTATTCCTCACAGATTTGGTCAAATCGATTCTTTAGATCAGTGCGATTGGGAAGCATATCAAAATACTTCTCAATCTCACTACCTTTTTTATTCCAACCATCACGAATCTCATCCAATTTATCCTTGATTGCCTTATCCATTAAATCAAGAAAAGCAGTTATTCTCTTAGCTCTGAAATCCTCCATCTTAGAGGAGATAGCTTGGTATGGAATATTTAATCGCTCACTATGCAGCTTACGCATCTTCTCAATTAAAATATCATCTACCAATGAAATCACTGAGCTTATCCCATAGGGTGCAACTCTTAACGGAGTATCTACAGTAAAACCAATTCCCATCACAGGAATATGAAAAGTATGTCCTGTCATTCAAAAAAAATTTGATTAAGCTTTAAATCACTGGCTATTAATATAAACCATCCAATATTTATATATCTAGCAAGTATAGTGTCCGCAAAGGTACAATTATATCAAAAGGAGTTTATTAATTTCAGAAGAAATTTAACCAAATGGTAAAATCATCATATCTTCGATGAAAATTCGGTTTAATACTTTAACAAAATCCATCAAAAGTAATCATAACAGCATGAGATTACAAAGAAGCAACTTTTTCTATTTAGCCTTTTGTTATCTACTCTTTAGCATTCTTCCTAAGCAAGGTCAGGGGCAATCAATGAATCTGCCCGACAAAAAAGAGATGCAACCCTATACGAACCTAAATCTCTACCCGGAATTAGAGAAACTCATTACACAAAACAAACTAACCGCTTGTGTTTATATCGTTAAGGCTGATTACACTGATAGCTTGGTGGTTAATGCTGACAGAGTTGACTCAATGTTCCTACCTGCCAGTACATTTAAAATACCCAATACTCTCATTGCCCTGAAAGAGAAAGCGATAAAAGGATTATATGACACTATTAAATGGGATGGGGTTACTCGGTCAGTTGATGAATGGAATCATGACCAGACCTTAAAAAGTGCTTTTAAATATAGCTGTGTTTGGTTTTACCAGGAGTTAGCCAGAAGAATTGGCCTGGAGAAGTACTCTATTTGGCTTAAAAAGCTTAACTACGGCAATAAAATAGCGGGACCAGGTGTTGACGATTTCTGGCTTCAAGGTGACATAAAGATTAGTGCAAGAGAACAAGTTACATTCTTAAGAAAGGTTTATTACAGAGAGTACCCTTTTTCTTCAGATCATTACAATATTTTAAATAGAGCCATGTTGGTAGATTCTACTGCTGACTATAAGCTTTTTGCTAAAACCGGTTGGGCTGCACGACTGGAAAAACAAGTAGGATGGTATGTTGGCTATGTCGAATCTCAAGGCAAAGTCTGGTTCTTTGCAGCAAACTTAACGATCAACAAAGAAGAAGAGATTGTTTTCAGAAGAGAATTGATTATTAAGGCACTGAAGGATCTGAAGATAATCTGATACAAATATCAAAGCGAAGAATAGTCAGATTTTTTTAAAAAATTTGTAATATTGATAGTTAAGGGTAATTTTGCCGACTCAGTCTAAATCGGATGATTAGAATGGATTATTAGTAAACTGCTAATCCAAACATACTATTTAGAAATTGTTTCCTAAAACAAATATCTCAAATGAGATTTTCTGAAAAGACACTAATAGGCTTAATGTTGGTTCTGATGCTAATGGGAATTGGCTTTCCAACGCTTTATAGTCTTAATATATCTTTTCAGAATGAACTTAAAGCTTCGTTAGAAACATCTCATGAAGAGCTTATTGCGCCTGCAAGAACAATCGACTTCTTGCTTGATGGACCTAATAGTAGCCAAAGTAATATATCCTCGAGTATCTCAATTGTACTTTTCTTTTCAAGCGATCAGAATAAAGCAACCCTGAAAGGCAATGAGAATTCTATTAGGGTACTAAGACAGTACGCCTCTTGCCGACCTGATCGTTTGCCTTCAGTCTCACTTCTTATTTTCCCTTTTCACGAGTTTGCTTGATCCTGAGTCTAATCAGTCATAATCTTCCTAGTTCACAAGGAGATATTTCAGCGTTTTCAATCCTGGAATTAGCATAAATCTCTCAATATTCACTTATTCAAAATTCATTCTCATGAGTTTAACAGCATTAATCGTTGCTCTTGGACTAGTAGTCCTATTTGTTGCACCCTTTGTAATTGCGATGCGCAATAGCCGTGGAAAATCCAAAAAGGTTGCAGAAGAATTTGCTCAAATTGCCTCTTCAAACGGAATAAATATTAAAGAAACAGATGCTTGGAGGCTACGGATTATTGGCATTGACAGTGACTCCAAAAAATTAGTCTACATTGACAGAGATCATAAGAATATCAATCCACAGATAATCGACATATCTCAAATTAACAGCTCCTCAATATATAAAGCAACTGAAGCTCAACTAGCTGCAGATGGATCAAACACTCAAGTTGTAAATGCGCTGGGTATTCAAATTGCCCTAAACGACGGTAAAAACATAAAGCTAAGTTTCTATGACGCCGCTTATGATAATTATCATGAAATGGGCGAAATGACCTTCAAGGCTGAGCGTTGGATAAAAAAAATCAATGCTACTAAATAAAAAAGCGAACCTCAAAAAAAAGGCGTCTAAATGGCGCCTTTTTTTATGAGTCTTTAGGCTTTGGTCATGCTCCTAGGTTACCCATCTGATATAATCGGAACCAAGCTCATCATTTTAAACAGGTGATGTACCTTTGCACTGAATAAACACAACAATGCTAAAAGGTCTATTTATCATTTTACTATTTCTGGTAGTTGGAAATGGGATATCCTTGCTAATTGGGGATTTTATTCCCGGTTCAGTCATTGGAATGATTCTTCTTTTCCTCGGGCTTCTTACAAGATTGATCAAGAAGGAGGATGTTAAAGGCTCTGCAGATGCCCTAACCGGAAATATGTCGCTCTTTTTTGTCCCTGCCGGAGTGGGTTTAATGGAAGCATTCGGACTGCTAAGACAAAATTTGTCAGCTATAATTGTCTCCATTTTAATTAGCACTATCTTGGTGGTGATGGTAACCGGATGGCTCATTCAAAAATTAGAAAAGAGAAATGATGAATAGCCTATTCAATAATGAGCCATTTGTTTTAGCTTTCGTATTAGGGGTCTATCTGGCCTCTCTCTATCTATACAGAAAAACTAAGCTTTCATTCCTCCATCCTGTTCTGATCTCAATTGGAGTGATTATCCTCATACTGGAATCTTTAAACATCAGCTATACTACTTTTAAACAGGGAAGTCGTTTAATTGATTTTATGCTTGGGCCTTCTGTTGTTTCCTTAGGAGTTTTACTTTTTGAGCATTATGAACACATTCGTAAAAATGCTTTAGCCATTATTACGGCAGTCTTTGTTGGCAGCTTTATAGGAATCGTTTCGGTAATGGCAATTGCTATGGCCTTAGGGGCAGATAGTTCGGTGATTGCCTCACTACAACCCAAATCAGTTACAACACCTATTGCAATCGATTTAGCGGCAAAAAATGGCGGAAATGTCTCAATTACAGCCATCGTAGTTGTCGTCGTTGGTGTGTTTGGAGGTATAACTGGCCCATTTATTCTTGATAAACTTGGTATTAGTAGTAAACTCGCCAGAGGGTTAGCTCTTGGCTCAGCGGCTCACGGTTTAGGTACGGCTAGAGCAATGGAATTAGGTGCGATTGAGGGGGCTATAA
Organism: Sphingobacteriia bacterium; assembly: GCA_021286705.1. GTDB lineage: Bacteria > Bacteroidota > Bacteroidia > Bacteroidales > TTA-H9 > JAJTBW01. The sequence goes on along the minus strand of JAJTBW010000033.1, from coordinate 12,565 downwards.
GTGGCTTAGCAATCGGCCTAATGGGGTTTGCTACAGCTATCCTGATTCCATTGATTAATCTGCTATTTTTGCTCTTCTAAATCTTAAAATGAGCAAAATTCAAACCCTTCTCCCAAAAGTTCTGAAGAATAAGATCTTCTCCCGTCTCTTTCTTGCTCAAAGCATCAGCCTTCTGGGCGATTCGTTGACTTGGGTCGCCCTCGCCTTGACCTCTTACGAGATCTCACCAAAAAATTCGGGAGTAATCTTAGGGACGGTCTTAACCATTCGGGTCATTGCTTTCATCCTTTTTGCACCGATAGCAGGTACCTTTGCCGATCGTTTTGACAGGAAAAAGATACTCTATATCTCCCATTTCTCAAGAATGATACTTGTAGGGTCACTTCCATTTGCACATAGCGAATGGCATATCTATATCGTGGTTTTCTTGCTTAATATGTTTAATGCCTTTTTCACTCCCGCCTATCGGTCTGTTATTCCCGCTATAACCTCTAAAGATGAATACCGACATGCTGTTGGATTATCAGCAGCCACCTATCAGATACTTGGGATACTTGGCCCCGGTATTGCAGGTTTCTTCGCACTCTGGTTTGGACCAAGAGATATCTTTTTCATTGACGCCGTAAGTTTTATTGCAGCAGCCCTACTAATTATAAGCGTGCCTACTGCCTCCCTATCCAAAAAACTTAATAACAAAGGGGGGAATACAGAGAACAAAATGAATTCAAATTCTCCCTGGAATGATGTTTTCAAAGGAATGAAACTCCTATTCTCAAAAAGAGCTATTAACTATGCCATTTTCATTGAGTTTATCTCGGCTTTAGCTGGATCTCAAATTCTAGTCAACTCAATAGGCTTGATAAAGAACACAATGAAACTCCATGATGATAGTTATGGGCTAATAATGGGACTCTTCGCTGCGGGAGCAGCCACAGCAGCTTTGATCTCAGGCATCATAGATAAATCAAAAACAAGACGATATTCTTTACTTACAGGTGGTCTGCTCATCTCCATTGCCGTTATTCCTGCAAACTATGCTGGCTTTAACACGCTACTAATTTTATGGATAATAGCTGGTTTAGGTCAAAGTCTAGCCAATATACCATCAGAAACCTTAATAGGTGAACTTATTCCCGCTAACGACCAAGGCAAGGTATATGGAGCACATTATGCAATCTCACATCTATGGTGGGCCATTGGATATCCTATAGCAGGATACTTAGGAAGTAATCATAGTGATTTTAACTTCCTTATAGCTGGTCTTTCTGCATTTATTCTAACTCTGGCAGGCACCCTACTATTTGTCAAAAACAACAATCATAAAACCAGTTGAATAGCAGAAGAGAAATAACTGAGATATCTGAATGATACTCTATTTCGCAAGAAGGCCATGAGATTCAAAAGCACTCAAAAGTTTATTTATCACCATATTCTTTACAATTGCATTCAAAAATGATCTTCTGATTATCCAGAATAAAGGTTTTAACCATACAGAGGATGAAAGATATCTTGACATTAGCACACAGAAAATCTTATCAATTCGACTCTTTAAAGGCGATGAAAACAACTCAACTTTCTTCTCAGATATTGAAGGCCAATTAGAATTAGTTTTAAACACTGGTAAAGAATAGCCGTAAGTTACCTCTGGGAAAACGGGGATAATCGGTAGATATTTCTTACCCGTCTTCTTATCGGTTACTGCGAAACTATCCACTAAGTCAGCGTATCCCTCAGTGAATATTCGATTTGAACTGTCAGCTGGTACAGTTAAATAATCACGTAAGAACTTCTCACAGTTAAGTCGTCCTAAAAAGAAATCATGCACTCTGAATTCTTTACTAAAGAAACCAGAAAACCCACCTATAGCACCACAAGCAATGGCAGTTGATCCTGAGATTTTCTCCTCCGATGAACCATTCATAACATATCGAACTGGTGAAATAAGGAATCGAGATGCATTAGATGCATCCAATGCCTCGTAAATCAATGAAGGCTTACTTCTTGACTCATCTAACATGACACCTATGGTCTTCCCTATGATTGAGACAATATCTGATTCATCATTTGCATCACCACTACCTAAAGGAAATGGGTCTACCATAATAGTTGTACTTGAGAAGTGATCAAAACTAGTTTCTTCTATCTCATTACAACTTTTACATGACTTCGCTAACTCCTTTCTAATTAGTTCAAAAGGCTCATTATCAATCACACCACCATCAATATTTAAACTAGTATAGCTCTTTGTAAAGGCATCCTTTTTCTTTCCAAACACATCAGCATACCAATCAAGTTGATTGAGGTACTCCCCTTCCCTAACGAGCTTTCTCGCTTTTAGTCCCACGGGAAAGGCTCCAGTACTCATTGCCGCATCCATAGCGACACGACTATTCAAACCTGTGGAGAAGTCAACCGGAATCCATCCATCATTGACGAAGGGGCTATCATCATTTTGAAGTTTAAAACAGGCAAAGTCTCTATGAGTTTTAAGCTTATATGAACTCTCCTCCTCATTGCCAGAATTAAAACCAGCAGAATACTCAAATCCTTGTGTATTAGTAAGCGTGGTAAAAAACTTCAGATCAGGCGATAAGAATTTTGGAAGATCTTGTTTATCAGTAGTCGGTGCTAGTGCCTTTTCGGCAATCTTATCAATGAATAACGAATTCATTAATGAATAAACATTTTTATCATCAATATCATCCGTATTTAACATCTCAAGAAAGACATCATTGCTTGTCATGTTAACCCAAGAATCATATAACGGATTTTTTGCTCTCTCTTCCGCTGTAGAGTTTAATGTTACAGGCTTAAACCTCTTACATGCCGATGCTGCCGCAATTACAGCCGTCATCCCTCCTGCCGATGCCCCACCAATTATTTCAATCACAACATTATGAGTCGGAGTACCGGGGACACTGTTTCTCTTTCTCTCTTCCCAATGATTTAAAGCCTCAAGCAGATAGTCCACTACTCCAGCTGTATAGGCACCGGCAGATACTGCACCAGCCATACATAATCCAATCTTAAAGGTAGGTTTAGGTTCCATTTGGTTTGTTGTTGTTTAAATTACCAAAAAAGTGACTTGTAATCACTGAAATAATATTCAATCCAAAAGTATAATAAAAAGTAGATAACATGCCTGAAAAAGAACAAATTCTAACCAAATAATCAATTACTTAACACAAAATATCAACCTCTAAACTAAATATTCTATGACTAATTAAAGTACAGGTAGACAGTTTATTAGTTTTTTGTAACTTTGCATCGGATGAAAAATCAATTATTCACATATTCTCAAGCATTCTCCTCGGATATTGTGTAACTGCCGATGGCTGTTTTAAATGCAATTAATCCTGCTTTCATCAAGTCAGGCTATTGATGTATTTATCTCTGCCATCAAAAAGATTTAGTTAGTTACATTTAATATTGCATACAGTGAATAATTTAGAAACATTTGGCTGGACCAGCCACCATACAGAGTATTACACTCAATCCCCATATAATACATTGCCCCCGGGCAGAGTAACAGTAGCGCATAAAACCTGTTATGAAGTCATTGCTTCAACAGGTGAATTCGTATGCGAACTTACGGGCAGGTTACTATTTTCCCTCCAAGAAGATGAGATTCCTTGCACTGGCGACTGGGTAATATTTCAAACCATTGATGATAATAAAGGCATCATAGTTGATTTGTTTCCAAGACAAAAGACTTTGACAAGAAAAAGAGCAGGGAAAAGATCAGAAAAACAGGTTATTGCCTCATTTGTAGACAAAGCGTGTATCGTTGAAACGTTCAATGAGACACTAAATATCAGAAAAATTGAACGTTTTGTAGCTCAAATATCAGGAGAAGGAATATCCCCTGTAATTATACTTACCAAAGCAGATCTTCAATCAGATTCTTATGGCATTACCGAAAGGTTGTTACATCTCAGTAAAAACATCCCAATCTTTATCACTAGTAGCCAATCATCTCAAGGTATCTCTGACCTTAAGGAATTCATAAAAGACGGCGAAACGTTTGTCTTTATAGGATCTTCGGGAGTGGGTAAAAGCTCTCTGATTAATTCATTGACTGGAGACGACCGGCTTTCAACATCTACCATAAGTTCATCAACCGGCAAAGGAAGACATACTTCGGTCAGACGTGAGATGGTAATTTTAGAAACCGGAGGAATTCTGATTGATACCCCTGGAGTTCGGGAATTCGGAGTAACCTTTGACACCACAGAATCTGAGAGTTCATGGTTTCTTATTGATGACCTCAATCAGTCATGCCGATTTAGCAATTGCAGCCATACCTCCGAGCCAGGTTGCGCCGTACTAAAAGCAATACAGGATGGTCTTTTGGACAATGAAACTTACCAGAACTACCTTAAGATTCAACTAGAGGCGGCTCGCTATCAGGAATCAGAACACCAGCGACGGGAAAAGGATAGAAAACTTACTCGTCTCATAAGCAACTACAAGAACTTCAAAAAGAAGAATGACTAGGTTGTATTATTTCTCCATTCTCTCTCTCATTCCTCTCTAGATCCTCTATATATCCTCTTAATATCCCCTCTATATCCTCTACCTATATTGTTCTAATCTTACACGAGTTTATAGGGAGAGGATAGGGAGAGGATAGGGAGAGGATAGGGAGAGGCATAAGAGGAGAACAGGAGATGAACAGATGAACAGATGAACAGGTAGAATAGAGAGAGGAACCGCAGAAGTTAGGTTCTGTCCTGTCCTATTTTAAAAACCACCAAAATTGGATTCTTATCATAAAACGTGCAAAAAAAAATAGTCTTCCTTTGATTTCAGAGGAAAAGCTTGCCACATCAAAGAATAAAAATTTATCACCATAAAGGTGTTAATAAATTCAAAAAGGGAGAAAAGAGCACAATAGGGAAAGCGGGTAATTTTGCACCAAAGTGGTTCTCATGACAAGAGATTAAAAGGGAATCCTGTGGAAATCAGGAACTATCCCCGTAGCTGTAAGCAATGAGATGGTTTGCATACAATGGCCACTGTGAAAACGGGAAGGCATGCAAACAAATGCAAGTCAGAAGACCTGCCACCTTTAAATGAATATCCGGTGCTTTCGGGTGAAAAGCGAAAGGATGGGCTTAGTTATCTACTTGTGCCTACCCTTATTTCATTCTCAAAGACTCCGGTAATTAAACTCTTAAAAAAAGGTTAATTACAATGGAAACAACAATCATCAAAAGAGACGGAGAAAAAGAGCCTTTCTCGCTCGAGAAAATCAAACAGGCAATCTCCAAAGCATTTCTTTCGACAGGAAATTTTGCAAGTCAAGAGACGTTGACAAGCATTCTTAGCCACTTAAGGATAACCAACGAGACAACCGTTGAAGAAATCCAGAACCAGGTAGAGATAGCTCTTATGTCTGAGAGGTATTATGTAGTAGCCAAAGCATATATGCTTTATCGGCAAAAGCATCTTGAAGACAGAGAGGTTAGAGACAAACTCAACTTTCTGATGAACTATTGCGAGGCCAACAATGCTGCTTCAGGTAGCCAATTTGATGCCAATGCCAATGTAGAAAGCAAAAACATCACCACTTTAGTTGGCGAATTACCAAAAGAAAACTTTATCAGACTCAACAGAAAACTATTGACAGACAGAATCAAGGAGATGTTTGGAAAAGAGTTAGCTGATAGATACCTTGACTTACTTAACCAACATTACATCTATAAAAACGACGAGACCAGCCTGGCAAACTATTGCGCCAGTATAACTATGTATCCATGGTTAATTGGAGGAACATTATCAATAGGCGGCAATTCGCTGGCTCCTACAAATCTCAAGTCATTCTGTGGTGGATTTATCAACATGGTTTTTATGGTATCAAGCATGTTAAGCGGAGCTTGTGCAACACCAGAATTCCTCATGTATATGGATTATTTTATCAGGAAAGAGTATGGTGATAACTATTTTTCGGGAAGTGAAAAGATCGTCGATCTTTCACTAAAAAAGAGATCACTTGATAAAATCATCACCGATTGTTTTGAGCAGATTGTATATAGCATCAACCAACCTACCGGTGCAAGAAACTTTCAGGCGGTTTTCTGGAACATATCATATTATGATCAATATTACTTCAATAGCCTCTTTGAAAACTTTTATTTCCCTGATGGAACATCCCCAAAATGGGAATCCCTGAGTTGGCTTCAACAGCGTTTTATGACCTGGTTTAATAAAGAAAGAAGCAGAGCGATCCTCACCTTTCCAGTTGAGACCATGGCATTGCTTACCGAAGATGGTGATATCAAGGATACTGAATATGGAACCATTGCCGCAAGGATGTATGCTGAAGGTCACTCATTCTTCACCTATATGAGTGATCATGCGGACTCATTAAGCAGTTGTTGCCGCCTAAGAAGCGAGATAAAAGACAATGAGTTTAGTTATACACTTGGAGCCGGAGGAGTGTCAACCGGATCAAAAAGTGTTTTAACGATAAATTTAAACCGCTGTATCCAAGATGCTGCTAATAAAGGAATCCATTATCTCTTTCAACTTGAAGAGATAACAGATCTGGTTCATAAGGTTCAGATTGCCTATAATGAAAACCTTAAACAATTTCAGTCAAAGGGTATGCTTCCGCTGTTCGATGCTGGTTATATCAATATTAAAAGACAATATCTCACAATAGGTGTGAATGGTTTGGTTGAAGCTGCCGAGTACTTAGGAATTGAGATTAGCGATAATTCAAGCTATAAGAGCTTTGTAGCAGATGTTCTAGGGTTAATTGAATCATATAATCATAAGTATCGAAACGAGGAGCTTATGTTTAATTGTGAAATGATTCCTGCTGAGAACGTTGGAGTCAAACACGCCAAATGGGATAAACGAGATGGTTATAAGTCGAATAGAGATTGCTATAACAGCTATTTTTTCATCGTTGAAGACGAAAGTATCAACATTCTAGACAAAATCAGGCTTCATGGGAGAGATTATATCCAACATCTGACGGGTGGTTCTGCGTTACATCTAAACCTTGATGAGCATCTAAGTGAATCACAGTACAGGCAACTATTACGTATAGCCGCTATTGAAGGGTGTAACTATCTTACGTTTAACATTCCAAACACAGTATGCAATGATTGTAACCACATAGACAAAAGACATTTAGCAATATGCCCTAAATGCAATAGTACAAATGTGGATTATCTCACCAGGGTAATTGGTTATATGAAGCGTGTAAGTAATTTCTCACAGGGAAGACAAAACGAAGCAGCGAAGAGACACTATGCTAAAATATCACAATTATGATATCGTCTTCCAGGAGATTCCTGATGAAATAACACTGGCAATCAACATCACCGGTTGTAAAAACAGTTGCTATAATTGTCATAGTAAACATTTACAGAAAGATGCCGGTGAAGAGCTTACAATAAAGCTATTAGAACAACTTCTGGCTAAATATGATCATCGTATATCATGCATCTGCTTTATGGGAGGTGACCATAATCCCAAACAGATTGATTCATTAGCCCGTTTCATTAAAACAATTACTTGCAACAGAATAAAAACAGCTTGGTATTCTGGTAAGAATAGCCTGCCTGATGAAATACAACCAATGAACTTCAACTATATCAAATTAGGTGCCTACAATGACACCTTAGGTGGTCTAAAGTTAAGAAGCACAAATCAACGATTGTATAAAATTTCAGATGGAAGACTAGATAATATCACAGAAAAATTCTGGGGAAGATAACCCCGGCGTAAAGTTAGCATCCAAAGATTGAACAGCATTCTTACTTTAATTGTTAGTTCAGGTAATTGTTCGAACTTTGTAATAAGAAATAGTACATTAATAAAACGATCTAATAAGGAGCTATCATGGAATTCAACCTCAACCTTCAAGAGATATTTACCGCTTTTATGGTCCTTTTTGCAGTAATTGATATTACAGGAGCTATTCCAGTAATAGTTGAACTCAACCAAGGTGCAAGGAAACTTCAAGCTGGAAAAGCAGCTGTCTATTCTCTGATCATTTTAGTGGGATTTCTTTTTGCCGGAGAGGCTCTTTTAAAGCTTTTCAGTACAGATATTGCCTCTTTTGCTATTGCTGGTTCTTTGATTTTATTTGCTTTAGCAGTAGAGATGACTTTTAACGTCGAGTTGTTTAAATACAATCAATCACATGGTAATGCAACCCTAATCCCTTTAGTGTTTCCGTTAGTTGCCGGACCTGGTACTCTTACAACCGCATTATCATTACGGGCGGAATTAGAATCTATTAACATCATCATTGCTATAATTGTAAATTTACTGCTCGTCTATATAGTAATTAAGAAAATCGGGCTGGTTGAGAGATTAATTGGTCAAAACGGAATCTACATTTCAAGAAAGTTTTTCGGGGTCATTCTCTTGGCTATGTCTGTAAAATTGTTCGTTTCTAATCTTAGAATATTAATCGGATAGCCATTAACATTCAAGCAAGTATACAAATATCAGGGTAATCATAGTTAGAAACTAAAAATCGAATCTAAAAAATAAGCAACAAACTGAATATGAACTATTGATCGCATTTTCAAATTGTTAAAAACATTCTATAGTAACATAGTAATTACTAATCAAATCAGTTTACTTTAGTAGAAATAAAACAAGTTACAGTTTAATTACAGAATAGAGCTTATGCAAACAATTCTTCGTAACATTCTCATTTTCATAGCTGCAATTATAAGTGGCAGTCTAGTAAATATGGCATTAATTCAAATTGGAAGTGTTTTAATCCCGGCACCAGCAGGAGCAGATACAACCACAACCGAAGGACTCAAAGCCTCTATGCATCTATTTACACCCATAAACTTCCTATTTCCTTTTCTGGCACATGCCATTGGGACATTAACTGCATCCATGATTTATACAAAACTGGGAACATCATACCGATTACTTATAAGTATATTCCTTTCATCTCTCTTTCTGATTGGTGGAATAGTTAACGTTTTAATGCTTCCTTCTCCTCTTTGGTTCTCAGTTCTGGATATAGTTTTGGCCTACATACCAATGGGAATATTAGGATACTACATTTTAAAGCCAACTACCATCAATAATTAACCTACTCTGAACTTATTATGTTTTAAGAAAGAAATAGGTCTCATAATTTAGGACAAACAAAAGGTATTACAACAATCATATTGAATACCTTAAAAATCCAATATCAATATTTAGAGATAGCATAAGGCCTGATTAGAACTGAGTCTCTAAGAGCGTAATGTTTAAGTATGGATCCCAGCAACAAAATAGACTCACAATAAATATATAACCATATCAAAAAAAAGGCTCGGTAGATCTACCGAGCCTTTCAAAGTTCCTTTTATGAACTATAGGTAAAAGTTGACACCTCCAGAGATAATAAATCTACTGTAATTCTCAACAACCTGATATTTTGCTTCACCACTGAGTGATACTTTTGAGTTTAATTTATACTCAATACCACCTCCAAAATTAATTCCGAGATCTGAGCCTGTTACACTAGTACTCGTACCGGGCATAATCAATTCACCACCCATATATATAGGATCCGTTTCAATCGTAACTTTTGTACCAACCATAGCCAGACCAGCTATAGGATATAAAATAAGATTTTTATTAGAAGAACTACGGAATAGATAGTGAGCATTAACTCCTAAATTCCACATACTAACATTGCTAGCTTCAAAGAAGTAATTGAAGCTTGGTTCAAGTCTAATTTCCTTAGTGATGCCATACTGAAACTTTACACCAAGACCAAAATTAGTTAGATCACTACCAGATCCAATGTTTAGATTGGCGCCAAGAGCCATTTTACCTTTACCCTGCGCGAAAACAGTTGTACTAGCCATTATCATTATAATGACGACAAGGATTGATTTTCCAAAAAAGTTTCTCATACGATTTTAAAATATTTGTTAATAAAAAAAAACTCAAATACGATATTTAGGAAATATACGTTCAATTCTTTCTTCAGTGGAAAGAAAATCAAACTACATAATAGTAATTAGTTTAAAAAAAACAATGATTGGTATTTCTTAATTGTTTTGTTATTTATTCTGTGTGTGTTGAGCCGAAAACAGCTACTAAAGCAAAGATAAGAATAGTTTTTTTATTTCCAATTCTCTGCCATATTAATCGAAAAAAAACATACTCCCTAAAACTACAATTTTTAAATAATGTAATTGCCTATATAAGCAGACTACGGCCTAAGTAATTTATATAGACTAATAACTGTATTCCAATTTCTTGCTGTATTATCATGTTTCATTAATCTTTTAATTTTATCATTCCTAACTTTAGAACGGCCTACCCCCTTCTTGTAATAAGCATATACCAGTCTCCCCTTTAAATAATAATCAATATCCCCATCTAAATCTTTATATACCTCCCACACTGTTTCATCACCGACTGAATAACTAAAATAGTGGATTACCCTTTTCGTGTTATCTGGTTCACTAACCTCATCAAAAGGTGACTCATTTACTATCCGTTCAACCTCATCTTTAGTCAACACGTATAGAGTTAGCAAGATTCCACTTTTCTCCTTAAAAAGATCTTGCAACCTTTTCTCTTCTAAATCAGGCTCACGCGATAATTCAAAAAGGATATTACCGCTATTCAAATAACTTGACACCCCTTTGTATCCAACATCAACCATCCATCTCTTGGCCTCCTTCATGCTTAACATCTGTCGCCCGCCGACATTAACTCCTTTTAATAACACAACTGCATTTGGCATATCCCTTGAAAATTTTGCTGAAATTACACTTTTCAGGGAAGGAAGAAAAGTAATGAAGATGTTCCGATAATAATCCAGAGTAAAATACCCATCAAAAAGCCCTTAGTACCAGCTTTCTTAGCCTCAATAACCGATATAGACGAGCCAATTAAAAAAAGCGCAACTACCATCAACTTTTTGCCAATAAGAAACATAGAACCATAAACAGAACTAAATTGTGGCAGATAGGAAGCAATCAAAATTGCCAAGACAAACAACCCAATAAACCATGGAATCTTTACTTTCCCACTACTTTCACCCCTTGCCACAAAAGCCAATACAATCGATAAAGGAATTATCCACAATGTCCGAACTAATTTCACTGTCGTAGCTACCTTCAAAGCCTCATTACCATAAGCTGCCCCCGCACCAACTACCGAGCTTGTATCATGAATTGCAATTGCAGCCCAATAACCAAACTCCGACTGTGAAAGCCCAAAATAGTGACCTAAATAAGGAAACAAGAAAAGTGCAATTGCGTTTAAAACAAATACAACAACCAAAGCAAACGAAATCTCATGATTCTTTGCGCCTAGAACTGGAGCAACGGCGGCAATAGCACTGCCCCCACAAATCGCTGTCCCAGCTGAAATCAATAGAGTTGAACTCTTCTCTATTTTCAACATCCTGCCAAGCAACAGACCTGAGAGCATTACAACTAATACTGATACTGCTGTATCAACTACTCCACTCGAAGAGACTTGCATCACCTCCTGCAGACTCATACCAAAACCCATTAATACAATTGCCACTTTGAGCACTAAAGATGACTTTGCGGACAACCATCTATTTGAAAAACCAGTTAACGAAACCAAGATACCAATAGCCAATGCTATTGCAGGCGTTATAAATGGTAAGAGTGTCAAGCCAAGAACAAAAACACTTATCGACAATTTGTATTTTCTAATCTTTTCCATTTTGTTTGATTATCGCACAAAAGTACTTCGTCACTATAACCAACACAAATGCCATTTTTCAATAAACCATAACTAATAATTATACTGACTAAGGAAATTCACAAACAATCCGGCGTTATAGCTCTCTTGCCCCTGTTTCAGACAAATCCTAAACATCCTTGTAAAAGACACTCCGGTCAGATCTAATCTAGTAAGATTCTGTGAGTGATAACAACTCTGAATTGCCTTCTCAGACACCAGAGCTAAACCGTTGAAGTTACTTAGGTAATTTTTTATCGCCTCTGTGCTACCCAAATGAACATGGACTTTTAGAGCTTCAAAATCAAGGTTGACCCGTTCAAGACTCTTGCGAATCACCTCAAGAGTGCCTGACCCCTTCTCCCTAAGCACTAAAGGGATAGAATAAAGTTCATCAACAGAAATTTGCTTTCTCTTTGCATAAACACTATCAGATGATGTTATTGGCACTATTTCATCACGCATAAAATCAACATACCTCAAGGCGGTGGTCACTGATTCGTTTTCCACTAAAGCTATATCAATCTCATTATCTTGAAGCTTCCTCTCCATTTCAAATGAATTCCCATTAATGACAAGTAACTCAATATTAGGGAATCGAGCATTAAAAGCTGCCAGTATTCTAGGTAAAACATACTGCATTATTGTTGAAGAAGCACCGATATTAAGCCGACCAACAAACAGCCCCTTTAACTGGCCAATCTCAAGCTCCATCTTCCAATATCTATCTCTGATCTCTCTTAAATTAGAATACACCAAACGCCCTGCATTTGTAAGATAAATCTTACTGCCTTTACGATCAAACAGTGCGATACCTAACTTACCTTCAAGTTCTTTAATGTGTCTTGTAACCGCT
>JAJTBW010000032.1 GCA_021286705.1 Sphingobacteriia bacterium | reverse complement strand
AATTACCGCCACGATATATCGAGGTAAGGGTGAAAATGTGAGGTAAGAGCTCACGCTTGCATTTGGTGACAAAAGCAGGGGGTAAACCTCAGGGGTTGAAAGGCCAAATATACCGGGGATTTTATGCTTATGCATAATAAGAGGGCTGCTCGTCCGATCCCGGAGGGTAGGCCGATTGAGTTTAATGGCGACGTTAAGCCTAGATAAATGATAGATGCCGGGTTCGCCCGGAACAGGATCCCGCTTATAGGCTCGATGCACTTTCTTTGACTATTTCTCAATAATCTGGTTATTCAGGATTAAGATAAACGAGACTTGTACTCTACAAGTTTTGAAAGGATAGTTGAAAATGGGTTTTAAGAATTCTAAAACATTTTATGCCAGTGAATAGTGATGAGATCTTAATTTCACGTTTGGTTGAAAAACTTGATGAACTTGGTATTTCATTTGTTCGGTATGACCATCCACCAGCTCCGGATATTACAACAGCAAGCCTCTATTGGAAAGATATTGAAGCTGCTCACTGCAAGAACCTCTTTTTTAGAAATCATAAAGGGAATCGTCATTATCTGGTCATCATTGAGCATAAACATGATCTGGCAATACGTGATTTGGAACAGCTATTAAAACAGGGTAAACTCTCTTTTGCCAGCCCCGAACGAATGATGACACATCTGGGTGTTACACCTGGATCAGTAACCCCGTTTGGCTTAATCAATGACTCAACTCACCATGTCCATCTCTTTATTGATAAAAATCTTTCAACTGTCGAGCGAATTAGTTTCCACCCGTTAATTAATACATCGTCGTTTGTGATTAAACGAGTAGACTTTGAACGTTTTTTGAACTCTATGGGGAATGGATGGGAGTATATCACACTATATTAGTTTTTGAGAGTGTAAAGTGAAAATGGTTTTTTGGGAGTTAAAACAGATGGAATCTAAGGGCAATGTAATTTAAATCTGTTAAGCAAAAGAGAGAGCAAGTTTTTTTCTATTAATACGTTTAAAGGTAGATTTGTTTATCTATTCATCCGGTAAAAAGTGGCTTTCACCGACTACTTTTACCGTTTCACCGAATATCAGTTTTTGAAAAGTTTAAAAAGTTTCAATTTTGTTGACGAAATGTGTAACAAATTATATTCAAAAGAGTCTAATGTTTTCATAAGGCCTGTCTAAACCTGTTTTTCTGTTAAAATTCGATTGCGGTTTGAAGTTTTAGAGTCATTGTGTAAAGCAGGAAAGTGAACGTGTTAGTATCTGTCAAAAAAAAGTTTATTAAGTTTATGAGAAAAGATCAACTAAGGAAGGTGGTTGAAAGAAGTTGGCGTAGTACATTCGGGTTTATCCTTTTGATGATTTTGATTATTGGAGTAGAAGGAAGAGTACTTGCTGCCGACCTACCTGGCTCAGAAGGCGCTAATAGCGGAGCCATACGATACGCCGTAAAGGGGTATATTTCTGATGCGTTAACTGGTGAGATGCTGATTGGGGCAACAGTTTATGTTGATGAGATTCAGTCTGGAGCTACATCTAATGTTTATGGGTTTTATTCACTTAGCTTACCAGAAGGGACTTATACAGTAAGGTATACCTTTGTTGGTTATACTACTGTTGTTAAGAAGATAACTCTTTCAGGCGGGTTAAATCTAAATGTAGCAATGGAACCATCTGCAACGCAGTTGGGTACGGTTGAGATTAAAGGTGAAGAGATTGTTCAGGATGTCAAAAGAGCCGAGATGTCAGTAGTAAAGATGGACATAAAGCAGGTTCGGACAATTCCTGCATTAATGGGTGAAGTGGATATCATTAAGGCACTGCAACTACTACCCGGAGTTCAGGTTGCTGCTGAAGGAACAAATGGTTTTAGCGTTCGTGGTGGGGGACTTGATCAAAATCTAATCCTTTTAGATGAAGCTACTGTTTATAATGCCAGCCATTTTATGGGTTTTTTCTCTGTCTTTAATAATGATGCCATTAAAGATGTGCAGATTTATAAAGGTGATATCCCTGCATCCTCAGGAGGAAGACTATCGTCTTTGGTAGATGTTAGAATGAAGGATGGAAATCTGAAGAAGTTCTCTGCAACAGGTGGTATAGGAACCATCTCGAGTCGTCTTACTATAGAAGGTCCCATTCTGAAAGACAGAACAAGTTTTATTTTGTCGGGTCGTAGAACTTATGCGGATATATTTCTGCCGCTCTCTTCAGATAAAAGTGTTCGTGATAATACCCTTTATTTCTATGATCTTAATGCCAAAGTTCAACATGAAATAAATGAGCATAACCGAATCTTTGTAAGTGGTTATTTTGGCCGTGATGTGTTTGAAAATAAGTTTGCCAATATGAATTTTGGTAACCAAACATTTACTACTCGCTGGAATCATCTCTTCTCTGATAAACTGTTTTCCAATTTTACTGGTATTATCTCGAAATACGATTATAGTATCGGGACCCCAGATGGCAAAGCGAACTCCTTTCTTTGGGAATCAAGTATGAAGGACTATTCGTTTAAGGGTGATTTTTCATGGTTTCCACATCCTGAGAATACGGTACGATTTGGAGTCTCGACTGTTTGGCATGAGTTTAATCCGGGTTATGTCAGAGGCACTGGTGAGAGTACCGTTTTCAAAGAGTTGAGGTTGCCATTGGCTCATGCGCTTGAGAGTGCCATATATGCTAGCCATGAGGTTCAATTTCTGGGAAGGTTTAATCTAAAATATGGGTTAAGACTGAGTGTGTTCCAGAATGTTGGAAAGTCCACCGTTTATCAATATGATAATAAGTATGAGGTAGCTGATTCTTCAGTGTATGGATCGGGTGATTTTTATAAAACATTCATGAGACTAGAGCCTAGATTAGCACTGACCTATTCTTTAACTGAGTCATCATCTGTTAAGGCAAGTTACTCTCGTACCAGTCAATACTTACAGTTGGCTCAGAACTCTACTGCTGGTACTCCTCTCGATGTTTGGTTCTCCTCTTCTCCAAATGTTAAACCACAGATGGCCGATCAGGTTGCTGTTGGATACTTCAGGAATTTCTCTTCCTCCGAGTATGAATTTTCGGCAGAGGCTTACTATAAATGGATGAGTAATACCCTCGATTTTAAAGATAATGCAGATATATTCTTTAATAAATACCTTGAATCGGAACTGCGGGTAGGGAAGTCATGGAGCTATGGTTTTGAGTTATTGTTGAGAAGAAACTCTGGGAAACTAACAGGTTGGGTTGGTTACACCTTCTCAGTAGCTCGTCGACAAATTGATGAGATCAATGAAGGCGTGGCATATAAAGCACCTTATGATAAGCCGCACAATATTACTGTAGTTGCGAGCTATGCTTTCTCTCCCCGTTACCAATTTTCGGCCAATTGGGTCTACAGTACCGGTGCTCCGGTTACTTTTCCCACAGGTAGGGCTATTATTGGAAATGAAGTAGTGCCGGTATATACCGCTAGAAATGAGTATAGAATGCCTGACTATCATAGACTGGATGTCTCTTTTATAATTAAGAGAAAACAGCATCCAAATATGAAATGGGATTGGGAATGGAATTTCTCGATATATAATCTGTATGGTAGAAAGAATGCCTGGTCAATTGGCTTTGTTGAAGAGGAGGATAATCCAGGTGTAACTTATGCTGAAAAGACTTACCTTTTTGGTATGGTGCCTTCAGTGACGTTTAACTTTAAGTTCTAATTGGTAATTGAAAATATTAAGATATTATGAGTAAGCTTTTAAATATTTCTCTTCTATTCGGTTTGATGCTCCTGTTCGCATGCACAGAACGGATAGACCTTGATTTAGAAAATGGGGATACAAAACTGGTTGTTGAGGCATTCCTTACGGATCAGCCAGATGGACGAATCGTACATATTACAAAGACGGCACCCTATTACGCCAGTGGGCTAACTCCTGCAGTTGAAGGAGCTACCGTCTCCATCGTTTCCGAGAATGGGCAATGGACCTTATCTGAAGTTAAGCCCGGGGAGTATGCATTACCAGACAATTTCACTGCTGTTGCAGGCTTTAAGTATCGTTTAAATATTCAGCTTAAGGAGGCTATAGGCGGATATACTGATTATACAGCAGTTACCAAGATGCAACCTGCTGCTGTTGTTGATTCTGTAAAACTGGAGTATGACCCGGATGCTTTCAAGGGTTCCTATAAGTTCTTATGGTATATGCAGGATCCGGTAGATTCTAATAACTATCTTATTAAAGCCTATAGAAATGGGCAACCTTTGACCGACTCATTAAGTACTTGGAGTGCTTTTGAAGATAGATACTTTAATGGAAATTATACGAATGGGTTAGTTGTTATGTGGTTGTTTGAGAACCGTGGAATTAAAATCAATAAAGGGGATACCCTAAAGGTTGAAACAGGCGTTATAACCAAAGGGTTTACTGAATATGTCGGTTTTATGCAACAACAGCTTGCCCCTCAAAATCCACTGTTTTCGCCACCTCCTGCTAATGTTGAAGGAAATATTAGCCATGGGGCGTTAGGATATTTTGTTATTTATCCGGTAGTGTCTAATTTGACCATATATCAGTAGATTTGTATATAGTTTTGAACGTTACCGGTTTTTTGCTGTTGTAGTTACAGTAAAAAACCGGAACGTTTCTGTTTAATAAACTAACTATATGCGAATTAAGTTATTTTCGATAGTATTGCTAATGGCCATCCTTATGGGATGTGGCTCAAGAGAGAGTAGTTCTTCCAAACCAATGATTATTGTAAGTATTCAGCCCCTACAATATTTTGTTGATAAAATCGGGGGAGATGCAGTGCAGACAGGTGTCCTGATGCCCCCTTCTGCTAGTCATGAATCATATGATCCTACGCCGGCTCAATTGGCAGGTATTGCAAAAGCTGTAGCCTATGTTACAACAGGAAATACCGGTATGGATAATCAATGGATACCAACATTTAAAGAACAGAATCCAAATATCAGTATTATTGATTTATCTGAAGGCTTGAATCTCATTACCGGATCATGCAACCATCAAGGTGAAGAGGATGCAGAAAAATTAGATCATGAGACAGGAAATCACGAAGAGCATCATCACGAAGGAGGTGCAGATCCTCATTTTTGGATTTCTCCGTCTCGTGCATTACTTATGGCTGATCGAGTATATAAGATGCTAGTAGAATTTATGCCCGATAAAAGTGACATATTTCATGCAAATTATGAAACGCTTATAAGAGAGATTCATTCAGTTGATACATTAGCAAGAGTTGCCTTCGCCCCTCATGCTGGTAAGAGTTTCATGATATTTCACCCTGCCCTTACATATCTGGCTGATGATTATGGTCTCCATCAGATTTCAATTGAACTAGATGGAAAGGAGCCTGGAGCCGAGGGTTTACGTAAGGTTATTGACTTAGCTAGAAAGGAGAGAATTGGCATTATCTTAGTGCAGAATCAGTTTGATACAAATAATGCAAGGACAATCGCTAAAGAGACGGGCGCAAAAATCAAGACGATAGATCCTATGATGTATGATTGGGTGAAATCAATGAACTTTCTGATCGAGGCATTAAGTGAGTCTTTTAATTAATATGGCTATGCTGATTAAGTTAGATCATGTTTATGCAGGCTATCATGATTCATTGGTCTTGGAGGATGTCAGTCTGACTGTTAATGAGCATGATTTTATTGGGGTTATTGGTCCTAATGGGGGAGGAAAGACAACCCTCGTTAAGGTCATTTCAGGGTTGCTAAAACCTGTTAGTGGAAGTGTTTACTTAGGGAATGAACTCGAAGGAGGAAAACGAATCGGATACCTTCCTCAGATAAACCATTTTGATAGACAATTTCCTGTAACCGTACTAGATGTCGTATTATCTGGTGCATTAAATCGAAGGCAATGGTTTGGCGGTTTTAAAGGAGAAATTAGGGAGAAGGCTCACCATTTACTTGAGAAAACAGGGATTAAGACTGTTTCTTCTCAACCAATAGGGTCTCTATCAGGGGGACAGGCACAACGGGCTTTTCTGTGTCGTGCCTTAATGACTGATCCGTTGGTTCTTCTTCTTGATGAACCAACTAACTTCGTAGATCGTGAGTTTGAGAAGAACCTCTATCAGCTGCTCTCCGAATTGAATGAATCAATGGCAATAGTGATGGTATCGCACGATTTGGGGATAATTTCCTCACACGTAAAGACGATTGCCTGTGTAAATAAGACTTTACACTATCATGATGGACCAGAAATATCAACTGAGCAGTTGGCTGTATATAACTGTCCGATTGATTTAGTGGCTCATGGCCCTGTCCCTCACCGTGTTTTAAAAGTTCATAAATGAGATAATGATCGAATTACTACAATATCAGTTCATTCAAAATGCGATTTACGCATCGTTACTTATTAGTATATTATGCGGCTTGGTAGGTACTTACGTTGTATCCAGAAGAATTGTTTTTATTGCGGGTGGGGTTACACATGCCTCATTTGGTGGTATTGGAATCGGCTATTTTCTGGGTATTCACCCTTTATGGGGAGCTGCCGTGTTTTCTACAATGGCGGCTAATGTTATGCATTACTTTACCGGTAGCGGAAAGCTAAGAGAGGATTCAGCAATTGGGATTTTATGGTCATTTGGTATGGCACTTGGTATCATATTCATCTTTATAACACCAGGAACACCTCCGAATTTGATGTCCTATCTATTTGGGAATCTCCTTACTGTTAGTTCTAGAGAGTTACTTATGATGTTGGCTTTAGCATTGATTGTTGTGCTCTTTTTCCTGTTTTTTTATCGATTAATAATAGCCATAGCTTTCGACGAGAGTTACGCTAAAACGCTTCGTTTACCAGTCCAATTTATTAACTATGCATTAATGACTTTGATAGCATTGGTTATTGTTATTACTATCAAAGCAGCTGGGATTATTTTGGTAATGTCCTATCTTACCATTCCGCAAAGTACCAGTAACTTGTTTTTCAATGACTTTAAGAGGATTGCTTTCGGTTCTATTGTTATCTCAGTGATTGGATCGTTGATCGGTCTGGTCATTTCCTATTTTTTAAACGTCCCAACAGGGGCATCGGTAATAACGGTATTTGTTATAATGTTTCTAATTGCCCGTATTGTTTTCGGAATTACTAACAAGAGAAAACAGAGGCGAGTCGTAGTTTAGCGCATCACAATAAACTGGTTAAGCCTAACTGGAATACTATCTATTTTCGGCTGCTATTGTACCCTCGATGGGTTTGATTTTATTATGTTTGTATAAAGTAAAGCATTTGAGTAGTGAAGGCTTTTGTTGTCATCGCTTTTTTGAGATTGCTGATAATAATCTTCACTATTCGTAGAATATGGTTTTTGTATGGTTAATCAAATTATGAACGATGAAAACGATGAAAAAGATTGTTGTTGCAGTTGACTTCTCTGAAGCTACAGTGCCGGCATGTGAGTTTGCTGTATTTCTTGCTAAAGCCACCAACTCGTCATTGATACTGTTTCACACCTATTTTGATCAGATAATTGTTGCCGGAGGAAGCTATCCCGATACAATGGCGTCACAGACATTAGTTGATATGAAGATGGTGAATGAGATTAAAGCCAACGCTGAGCGGGAGATGTCGCAATTAAAGCTTCAGGTAGAAAAACTTATTGATGCTTCAGGTGGTGCCATTCCATTATCAAGTCAATTAGAGGGTGGTGATGTTGATTACGAGCTTGCGGAACAGTGTAAAGTGCTTGAACCTGACCTATTGATAATAGGACAACAGGGTAAGGGGAAGAAGAGTCTATTTGGAGGGGCAATGACTTCAAGAATTCTCAGGCACAGTTGTGTTCCTGTGTTGACAATACCCGTTGGTAATGTGCCTAGGGCTTTTGAGCGAGCCGCAATTATTGTAGATCAAGATCACACTATTACAGAAGATCTGGGTTTGATTCTTTCATTCTTAGAGCCATTTAACACCGATCTAAAGTGTCTTTTTTTAAGTAAAGGTGAAAAGTCGTTTAAAGAGGAGGATGAGGTTCTTAGGAATATGAGATTAGGTTTAGGCAAGTTAAATAGGGGGGATATTAGCATCAGTACTATGACTGGAAAAAAGGAGGAGTTGCTGGTGTCAGACTATCTTCGTGATAATCCTCAGGATCTGCTAATAATTCAGGAGCGCAGAAGGGCATGGTTTAGTCAGCTATTTGGTTCGGGTCTTTCAGCTGATGATCTGTTGAATTTTGAGGTACCTTTGCTTATATTTCCTCAAAAATAAAGCAAATTGGTTCGAATAGGTCTTATTTCAGATACCCATGGATCGATGTATGATGGGATCTGGTCCTTTTTTTCTGAGTGCGATGAAATATGGCATGCCGGGGATATTGGTAGTTTAGAGTTTTTAGAGAAGCTCAATGCTTTCAAGAAGGTACGTGCTGTATATGGGAACATTGATGATTATAATATGCGCATGCGGGCTAAAGAGGTTAACTCTTTTCGTATCGAGTCTCATAAGGTGGTGATTTTGCATATTTCAGGTTATCCTGATCGATATTCCCCAGAGGCAAAGCGGTTAATTACAAAAGAAAAACCCACCATTTTAGTTGGTGGGCATTCACACATTCTTAAGGTTATCTATGATAAAAAGAATAATCTGCTTCACCTAAATCCAGGGGCGGCAGGCCATTCTGGTTTTCACACGAAAATCACTGCACTACGATTTGTGATTGACGGTAGAGAAATCAGGGATATGGAGATACTTGAGCATGAGCGAAGAGACTAAACAGCCCTGTTTAGCGTAATCTGTCAGCTGATCTTACAAGTTCATCATCCTTTTTAATGAAGCGTTGAGCTAGGATTAACATCGCTAAAGAGACTAATGGGAAGTATACCCCGACGCCATATTCGGGGGTTATGCCTGTTAATTTCCTAATGTGATCAGTAAGTGCGAATATAATTACAACCAGGACGATAGTTAGCATTAATAAAATCCTGATGAAGGTTAATTGTTTCTTTCTTTCTTTATAAGCCAGAATAGTCCAGATACTAAGAGCAGCAATAGCTCCTGTTACTGCCATCATTGCGATTGACAGCCACATGTTTATTTTCACGGAGACAAGACCCGTCACCGCACTGCTAACTCCGGTGAGAGATAGGGTGAATATCCCAGTTTCCTGATAGTATTTAGCAAGAGGAACAAAGAAAAGGAGTACCGCAAAGATGGTTACTATTAGAAGGAAAAGCGATTGAATACGTTGTATCATGTTTTTTTTCTGCAAATCTAAGAAAAAGTAAGGTTTTTTGCTTTAAGAACTCACTTCAAGTTGTGTAGAGTAAGGCAAATTTGTCTTACTGAACAATGTGGTTAGACGGTTGTTTATATCAGAGTTATAAGTATACGGGAAAGCCGTAAACAACTTTTTTTGTGTGAGTTGTGTTTTAAAAAAGAAATGTATTATATTTGCGCCACAGATATTCGAAAGAAGGTGATCTCTGGTGGGTATTCTTCCCTCTAAAAACCATTGTTAGTTAATAATCAAAATTTCATTATCTATTCTCAGGCAAATTCGAGATTGCTGTTTCAGTAAACTTGCTATTACTGCCAGTATGATGTTAACTTTTTTCGTGTTATACGATTTAATTATTTCTATTTCATGTATGATATTTTAGAACTTAATGCAAAGCTCGTATCTGAGCTTAAAGACATTGCAACGGCTCTTAATATTGCTAATATTGAAGGGCTAAAAAAACAAGAACTTATTTATAAAATATTGGACCATCAGGCTCTCAATCCGCCAAAGGATGATAGCAGAAGGAACATTAACCCCAAAGACAACCGTAACAAACAGGGGAAAAAGGTAAAACCAAAAGGAGAAAATAATCAACCAACCAAAAAGCAGGATGAATCGGTAGAAAAAATCTCTTCGGATGTAGCTCCCGAAATTAATCCTGAAAGCGTTGAAGATGGCAACATTCTACCATTGCCGGTTATCAACCAGGAGCCAGTTGAGCCCAAACAAAAAGAGGCTAAAAAGAATCAGCCTGAGAAGAAAAAGCCTGTTCTTAAAACCGCCTCTGAGGTCTCATCAGCATTAGCATCACAGGCTACTTCTCAAGTCGAGGCAGATGCTGAAGGAATAGATGAGAATATCCCATCAGATTTGCCAGTGGATTTTATGACTGATGATTCGGATGTTGAAAATGATCAAGATGATTCAATAGTTATTCGTCCCGCTGAAATCCAGAAAAATGATCCACCGGTATCCCGTGATCGGATACAGTTAAAAGATAACAGAGACGGTAGAGATAATAGAGAGAATAGGGATAACAGAGAGATCAGAGATAATAGAGAGGGTAGAGAGATTAGTAATAATAGCAATAGAGATCCTAAGGATAATCGCAGACCCCAGCCCCAACCTCAGCCTCAACCTCAACCAAGACAACCCCAACCTGAGAGAAGACGTGATGAGTTTCCCTTCGAGTATGAAGGCTTGGTTCCCTGTGAAGGTGTAATTGAGCTAATGCCTGATGGTTTCGGCTTTATCAGATCATCTGATTACTACTATCTCAATTCACCCGATGATGTTTACGTTAGCCAGGCTCAGATCAAGGCTCACGGTCTTAAAACAGGGGATACCATTAATGGTATGGTCAGGCCTCCAAAAGAAGGCGAGAAGTACTTCCCTTTGATTAAGGTGAATTCAATTAATGGCTTACATCCTGATGATGTACGTGATAGAGTTCCTTTTGATTATCTTACCCCATTATTTCCTTTTCAAAAGTTTAAATTAACTGATCATCCTCAGGCTACTCTCTCATCTAGAGTTATAGATCTCTTTTCTCCTATTGGTAAAGGACAACGTGGACTTATCGTTGCTCAACCTAAGACAGGTAAAACAATGATCTTAAAAGAGATTGCAAATGCAATAGCTTATAATCATCCTGAAGTATATCTAATTGTTCTTCTAATCGATGAACGTCCTGAGGAAGTCACTGATATGGCTCGTAGTGTAAAGGCAGAAGTAATTGCTTCAACTTTTGATGAGCCAGCTGAAAGACATGTAAAAATCGCAAATATCGTACTTGAAAAGGCTAAACGTCTTGTAGAGTGTGGTCATGATGTTGTGATTCTTTTAGACTCTATCACTCGTCTGGCACGTGCATATAATACAGTAAGTCCTGCCTCTGGCAAGGTACTATCAGGTGGCGTTGAGGCGAATGCTCTGCAAAAGCCTAAGCGTTTCTTTGGAGCAGCTCGTCAGATTGAGAATGGAGGTTCACTGACAATTATCTCTACTGCATTGATTGATACAGGCTCTAAAATGGATGAGGTCATCTTTGAAGAGTTTAAAGGCACAGGTAACATGGAGTTACAACTTGACAGAAAACTCTCTAATAAACGTATCTTCCCTGCAATTGATATCGTTGCTTCAAGTACTCGTCGTGATGATCTGCTATTGGAGAAGGATGTTCTTCAACGAATCTGGATCCTTAGAAATCATCTCACAGATATGACTTCTATTGAAGCCATGGAGTTTTTGAAGGATAGAATGAAGTTTACTCAAAGTAATGAAGAGTTTCTTGCTTCAATGAATGGGTAAGAAATATATGCATAAGAAAAGGGGTACCGCAGCTGTTGTGGTACCCCTTTTTTATTGCCATTTACCTAAATGGTAAGTTGGTTTTTTAAACTAAAAGTGGCTTATTGGTTAAACAACTTTCGATCTAGTTAGATTAATCATT
The DNA here is from genome assembly GCA_021286705.1 of Sphingobacteriia bacterium. Classification (GTDB taxonomy): domain Bacteria; phylum Bacteroidota; class Bacteroidia; order Bacteroidales; family TTA-H9; genus JAJTBW01. The sequence goes on along the minus strand of JAJTBW010000032.1, from coordinate 16,830 downwards.
TATATTGAAGGGGTGGCGTGGGTATAGTGTCTTTTCTGCAAAGTGCATGAGTGCTGCAAAGGTGATGTTAGGTTCTTCGATATGCCCCATGTGACCACACTGATCTAATAAAATGATCTCGGCTTGATGAGGTAATAGAGCCGCCGCCATCATTTTCTCAGTTGGGATCTTACTATCCTGTTTTCCGGCAATAAACTGAATAGGGAAGTCGGCATCAACTAATACGTTAAGTCTTGATGGGCGATCCTTCATTCCACTTAGTGCAGCAATAACGGCCTCCGGTGACATGTTATTAGCAGATGTTCTAAGATCTTCAATCTCACTTTGACATCTTTCGACATTTATTGGGGCAAAGAGATCAGGGATAAAGGAGGTAATGAATTGGCCTTTTTGCTTTCTAACAATCTCGATGGCTCTTTCTCTATTGGTCTTTGATTGATCTGTCTCAGGCGCAGGATTTGAATGGAAGAAACTCAATCCTTCTATTTTCTCTTGGTATTGTGATGCTAACTCTATTGCAACATATCCACCCATACTATGTCCACACAAAAGAGCCGTTTCAATATTCTCATATTCCATAATATGATTCACTACTTCAGCTATTAGGCTCATTGAATGCGTTTCTTCGATAATCTCAGATTCTCCATGGCCTGGCAGATCGATGGTAAGAACAGTGAAGTCACGTGCTAATTCTCTAGCAAACTCATTCCAGATTGCCGATGATTCAAGAAATCCATGTAATAGAACAATGGTAGGCCCTTCACCTAGTCGATTGTACACTTGAGTGCTATTTTGATAAATGATCTGTTTCTTCATTACTTTACTTTGGAATTATTGGTTGGAATGATCCATGAATAGACCTATTAGGTTTTATCATCCCGAATTAATCACATTATGTTGTATTTAACCGAACCCTTTATAGTTACTAAATTAGAGAAGTTGCGAATAGTAGGCTACTTCTGAAGACCTCTTTTAATGTAAATCGGATATATTAAAAAGCCGGATACAGTTACGAATCCGGCTTTTTTTAGAAGATATCCTGTATTACTGCATAATGGCCTCTATCTCACTAACCTCTTTTGGAATAGGGTTGCCTAACACACGGCAGCCTGATTCTGTTACTAAGATATCATCCTCAATGCGAATACCTCCGAAATCTTTAAAGGTCTCTACTTTATCGTAATCAATAAACTCAGTGTGAAGTTTTTCTTGTTTCCACTGGTCAATTAGTGCAGGGATAAAGTAGATGCCAGGTTCAACAGTTAAAACAAATCCTTCACGAAGTCTTTTCCCTAATCTTAGGAAAGCCAATCCGAATTGATTTGATCTTGAGATTTCGTGATCGTAACCAACATAGTTTTCACCTAGGTTTTCCATGTCGTGAACATCAAGTCCCATCATGTGACCTAAGCCGTGAGGCATAAATAGTGCATGTGCGCCCGCTGCAACCGCTGCTCCGGCATCACCCTTCATGATTCCAAGTTCTTTTAAACCTTCTGCGATAACTGTGCATGCAAGAATATGAACATCGCGATAGAAGATGCCTGGTTTAATGGCTTCAATAGCCTTCTTATTGGCATTAAGAACTATTTCGTAGATAGACTTTTGTCTGGGAGAGAATTTTCCGCCAACAGGTACAGTACGAGTAATATCTGAACAATAATTCATCTCAGATTCACACCCAGCATCAGCAACCATCATACGACCTTCATGCATAATATTGCCATGGTAGTGATTGTGAAGGGTCTGTCCATTAATACTAAGGATAACAGGGAAAGAGACTCCTGCGGCCTTTTGCAATGCAATACCTTCTATAGTCCCGGCAACTTCTCTTTCTATTGTGCCAGGTTTAGCCAATTTCATAGCCGAAACGTGCATTTCACGTGCTACATTGACCATTGCTTCAATTTCGGTTATCTCGCCTGAGTCTTTAATCTCTCTTAGAGAGACAACACCTTTAATCAACTCTTCAGATGAATAGTTCTTTACGGCATCAACAGCAATACCGAGCCAGGAACTGAGTTGAATTGTAGTTTGAGCTCTATAGGGAGGGAGATAATGAATTCGACGACCAAGTTTAATCTGCCTGTTTAGGTATGCTAAAATCTCTGAAAGTGGCAGGGTTTTTCTAACACCGGCTAATGCCGCTCTTTCGCTCATTAAAGGCTGAGGCCCCATCCAGATGATATCATCCATGTCTACATCATTGCCGAATAAGATGTCTTCACCACTATCAACATCCAATACTCCAGCTAAATCAGGTTGGTTTATGCCAAAGAAATATAGGAAGGAGCTGTCTTGTCTGAAATGATATGTGTTGCCGGCATAGTTCATTGGTGCATCACAGTTGCCGGGAAGCAGGATAATACCGTTGTTAATTTTTGATCTTAGACGATTTCTTCTATTCAAATAGACATCTGATGGGAACATATTCTTATCGTTTTTGATTGGTTTCACAATTGCACTGACGAAGTTAACTATTTTTTGTCCAGTAAAGTTAATCACCTATTAACTTAACTTAGTGTAATGCATACTCTATTAACGTTTCGATTAGTGGGTTGGTTCACTGGTGCGCATTTATGTATAGTTTTAATTATCTACCAATTAGATGTTTTTAAAAGGGTTAGAATAAAAAAAGCAGGCCAGAACCTGCTTTTTTTATAGATTATTCTTCAATCCATTTGATGATCTCCGGGTCATCTGGGGCGGTTCTAGGTGAGATTACTTTAACGAGTTTCCCATCTGGAGAGATAAGATATTTCTGAAAATTCCATTTGACATCGGAATCCTCATATCCGTTCTTGGCCTTTTGGGTAAGCCATTGGTAGATGGGATCCATATCATCTCCTTTAACTGAGATCTTTGACATTACTGGAAAAGTGACATTGTATTTTTCCGTGCAGAACTGTTTTATTTCGCTATTAGTTCCCGGCTCTTGGCTTAAGAAGTTATTGGCTGGAAAAGCAACGATAATAAAGCCTTTAGATTTATATTTCTCATAAAGGGCTTGTAGTTTCTCGTATTGTGGTGTTAACCCACATTTCGAGGCAACATTTACTACCATTATCTTTTTGCCTTTAAAGCTTTTAAAGTCTATCAATTCTCCATCGATATTCTTTGCTTTGAAGTCGAAGAAGCTGGTTTGAGCGCTGGCACTCAGGGAAATTAGTGCGATAAATAATAAGGTCAGAATGTTCTTCATGTTATTTCTATTTTTTAGCATCTTAATAACTCCCGTAAATTCTGTTTTCAGTGGGGGAGGTGTATTTGGAACAAGTATGTGTGGGGTTTGTTCACAAAATAAGGCCCAAGTAGTAATGCTAACTTGGGCCTTATTGGGATTTAGGAGGGAGTCGATTTTAGGAATGTCCACCTATTACAATTCTCATGATTTTAAGATTAAGCACAAAGAATCTGTAAAGTTGCCAAGGAAAGAATTTCCTCCAGAAGCGGGTTGCTTTGGTTGGGATCGGTGGATAGGCTTCATCCTTGTATCCATTAACAATGTTTGTTTTATGCATGGGTTTGATGTTTTTATTCAGGAATTAGATACCAGAAGGGTTTTGCTTTGGCTTTATATATAAACATGACATGTAACAGAAGTTTGATCCAATGGCCAGCAAGGCCTGGTTCACCCATTGTGTAGTTATGGTCTCTTCCCCATTTTGGGTATTTTTCAAAGTCTGGAACTACAGGGAATACGGTCATTGTAGCGGCCATACCATCTTTTAAACCATAGCCAGAGGAGATAATACATGCTGCTCCCATTTTGGCCATTGAGGCTTGGTGTTTTCCGGTTGTAATGCCATGCTTAATACGATCGACGATGTTAAGAGCTACTACTTTACCCATTACACCTGAAGGCATACCTGTGCGAGGAGGTGAAGGGAAGATTGCCACTCCATCAGGTGTTTTCATTGGTTTGCTTATTGGATGCGGAGGAGCAAATGCAATACCGGGGGCGTAAATATTATCGTAGGTTGTGTTCTGATAACGTGATGGCCAGTCGGAGGCAGCCCAATTCTCAAAGTCTTTTGCATCGTAATTAGCATCAACTTTCATGAATCCACTTGGTGCAAACAGAACGGAAGTTATATCAGCATCTGTTTTATCAAAAGCCTTTATACCAGCACCTGCAAAAGCGGGGATTAGCATAGCAAAGTCAAACGACTGATTTTGTGTTTTTCCATCAAGGGTGATATAGGTTACCTGCTTCTCTTCCACTTTAACAATACCTGCTCTCTTAATCCACCGGATTCCATATTCACTTAGAATAGACTCAGTAAATGTTCTCGTTGAGGTAATATAGCCACCTTTCTTAATAAAAGCCCCTCCCATGCCGAAATCACCAAGTTCATACTCATTAGTGATCCATACAATCTCTGCCAGATGGTTAAGCTTTCGCTTATTAATCTCAAATGCGACATTTAATGCATATTCAAAAGCAGCTCCCTGGCAAGTCGCCGTTGGATGTCCTGTCCCGATAAGGAAGATCTGTTTTTCTCCTTGTTCCATCTTTTTAAGAGACTTCTGTAGTCCTTCCCAGGCCTCTTCAGCATGCTGATATGTGCAAACAGATTGTGTAAAACCTGCTGGGCCTAATCCGGGTGTTGCATCAAAGTTAAGTTTGGGTCCTGTGGCATTAACTAAATAGTCATATTCAACTATCTCAGGAGCCATTGATTCCTCTTTCCCTGTCTTTTGAACAGTGATGAATGCGGTTGGTGTGGTTTGATTTCCTTCAGGGTGAATGCTAATAGCCTTTGCCTGGATATACTCTATCCCCTGTTTTTTATAAACAGGAGCTAAAGGAAAAGCTACATGCTTCTCCGTCATCTGTCCGATACCAACCCAGATGTTAGAAGGAATCCATTGATATTTACTATTGGGACTGACAACGGTAACTTTGTGCTCAGTTCCAAGCTTCTTGCGTAAATATAGAGCAGCAGTATGTCCTGCAATACCGGCTCCGAGAATTACGACTTTGGCCATAATTGTGGTTGTTTTACAGTTGATTGTGATTTATCTGTCTTTGCTAGATATAACAATCAAATTCATAAAGGGTTTAATCAGATATGATTTTATTGTTAGGTTATTTGCATCTAAGGGAGAATTGAAATAATAGAATAGAATACTTTTTTTTACTTGACAGGACTGTAAGTAACTATTAAGAAAACTGTTTCAAAAAATTGTCACGTTTTAGAATGTATATGTCTTTGACTCAAAGAATTCATTTTTATCATCGAATATTACTTCTGCACTGCCTCCCGGAAGAAGTTTAGTAATTTTTGCTACAGAAGGATTAGAAGGGTAACTCCCTTTTTGGAAAATAAGCTCACGCCATTCTCCTTTAGAAAACACTCTTAATGTTTTATAGCCATTCTTAATCTCTTTTTCTGCGAAGATGGGTGGTTCCATTACCGTGAAAGTGGTAATCTTTCTCAAGTCGTGGGTTAGAAGAAGTATTGTGCATCCCCCACTACCGCAAAAATAGCGTGTTATAAAACGGACGAAGATCTCTTTTTTACCATCACTATTTAGGTCAATCTGCCATAATTGGAATTTACGTTCATCTACAGGGAGAACATTTTCTTAAGGTTACGCGTTTTTTCAGGAGTCTCCTGAAAGGCGATTGCTAATATACTACAACCACTATACCAAAAACAGTAAGTTTTTAGTGTTTGTTTTACTTCATAATAAATGATAATTGTAACCTTCCAACTTAAGAGATATAACATGAACTATGAGGTGATCATTCCCCTTCCAGAGCCTTTTAAAGTTATTTAAGGTTTTACAGAATGAGTAGCTCTAAGTCTTTGATCAAGTGAGGAGCGGCCTATGGTGATTCTAAAGATGCCTGGCTCTTGCACCGACTCTAACTTCTTATTTTTAAATGATCGCATTTCTGGTGTGATAATAAAAGTTAACCATGCACTTTCGTTTGGTTTTAGGGTGACCTTACCAAAGCCTTTTAATTCGCGAAGAGGTCTGGCTAAAGTTGCAATTTCATCATGAAGATAGAGTTGAACGGTCTCTTCACCGGTTCTATTACCTCTGTTAGTGATTTTGACTCTGACTATAGCGGTTTTATTTGCATTGATCTCTTTTTCAGGGATGTCAATTGAGTCATAGCTGAATGTGGTGTAGCTCAGACCATAGCCAAATGGGAACAGAGGTTGACCGCTAAGGTTAATATATTCATCTCCTCTTCCGGTTGGTTTGTGAAGATATGGCAGTGGTAGTTGCCCTTCATGTTGAGGGAAGGTAATTGGTAGCCTTCCTGACGGATTTACATCACCATATAGTATAGATGCAACAGCAGTTCCTGCTTCATCACCTCCATACCAGTTCATTAAGACTGCTTCTATGTTATCAATCCAGTTGGACATGGTAATTGCACTTCCGCCAGTAAGTAGAACCACTACGGGCTTTCCACTTTGGCTGAGTTGCTGTATAAGTTGTTCTTGTTTTCCGGGTAAGTTTAGCAGGGCTCTATCCTGAAACTCTCCCTCTTCTATTCCGGCTGCGACAACAATGATATCGGCCTCTTTAGCTAATTTTACCGCTTTGTTAATCTCTTCTTGCTCAAAAAGTTCATTATTGTTCTTAACAAGTAATCTGATTCTGGCATTGCCTACAGACTCGTTGAAGATGATTCGAATAGGGTAAAGGGTACCTTTTTTTGCCCGCCATGAGAAGGGGTAGTGGTTTTCGGTTACTTTCTCAGGTCTGTTGATCCGTAATGTATCATCAATCCAGATTTGAAAGCCATCATTACCCTGTATGGCGAGTGTGTATTCACCATCAGCTGGTGGTGTGATCCAGCCGATCCATTCAACAGAGTAAAAGTCTGAAGGGAGTTTTTCAGGAAAAGGAGAAAAGAGTGTCCAGTGGAAGTCTATGGTCGGGTCGACTCTGGTTGCAACCGGTTTTTGACTCCGTTCAAGGGTCGAGTAATAGAATCCGTTTAGCCCATGTCTAAGCCTTTTCTTTTTGCTGTTGTCATGGTTTGGTTTTTCAGATAAAAACCAGGTGCTGTCAATGGTAGTCCATGGGTTGTATGATCTACTGCATCCTTTGGTATAGATGATCTCGACTGAGTCACCAACTCTGTTCTTTAAGCCCTCAAGGATAGAGATAGGAGTTATTCCGGGGCCACTGTAACCGCCCGGACGAGCTTCGGCGGCATCAGGGCCTGTTATTAATATCTTTTTGGTTTTTGTTGTTAAGGGTAATGTATTGTCGTTTTTCAGAAGGACAATCGATTTTGTTGCAGCTTTCAATGAGAGGAGCCGATGTTCAGCAGATCCATTAATTATTCTGGCTTTCTCTGGGTCTGAATAGGGGTTTTCAAAAAGGCCTAGTTGAAACTTTGCCTTTAAGACATGATATACGGCTGAATCAAGATTAGCCTCTGTAACACTTCCATCATTTACGGGAGGAAAAAATAGGTTTTCATGACTCAATGAGGTTTGGAAGATAACATCCAGTCCGTTATTTAAAGCCTGAGCTGATGACTCCGGATAGTCTCGACTTGTCATGTGCAAGACATTTGCTCCGCCAGTGGCACCGGCATCTGATATCACGAACCCCGTGAATCCTAATTGATCTCTTAAGATATCTTTCAGGAGGTGACTGTTTGAGCTGCATGGAGTGCCATTGAAAGAGTTATAGGCTGTCATGATGGATCTTGACTTAGCCCTCTGGATGCAAGCTTTGAAGGGAACTAAATAGACTTCTTGAAGGTATTGTTCACTAATTTGAACCGGATAACTATCTCTTCCACCATCGCCATGGTTTACGATGAAATGTTTTGGAGTGGTTATTACGTTGTTGTTTTCAAAAGCGGAGGTAAAGGCTACCCCAATCTCTGAAGCTAAGTAGGGATCTTCCCCATAGGTCTCTTCAGTTCGTCCCCATCGAGGATCAGTTGCAAGATTTAATACCGGAGAAAGAATCTGTCTGATACCTCTGCTCTTGCATTCCTGAGCAATAGCCTCCGCACATTGGTAAACGAGCAGGGTGTCCCATGTTGCTGCAAGGGCAATAGCTTGAGGGAATAGTGTGGCTCCTTTTCTTACCAGACCGTGTAGTGCTTCGTCGAAAGCCAATTGAGGAATTCCCAGACGGGTAGAGTCAATCAGGTATTTCTGAATCAGGTTAATCTCCTCTGTTGATTGTTTGATCTCAGATGCATCAGAATAATTAAGCAGTTGTCCTGCTACTTGGTTGTTTTGTCCAACAGCCCCATGTTGGAAACCAAAGATGCCGTCTGTCAGGTCTTGCTTCGAAATTGATACATCAAATGGAACCATGAATAGTTGGCGGAACTTTTCCTTTTTTGACATGCGTTGTAACAGATCGAGAGCTCTGGTGTTTGGGGTCAGCGTAGAGTCTTTGTATTGTTGGGCAGAAATAGATAATGGGAGCAGTGAAAGTAGAGCCCAGAGGAAAAGGTTGATTCGGTAGAAAATGGACATGATGTAGTAGATTGTGTTATCAAAATTATTTAAAAAGAAAACAGGCAGAGAAGTCTCTGCCTGTTTTCTTTTTAAATAATGGTGAAAAGTTGTTTTTAGCCTACTCCACCACCGTTGCTTTCTCTTTTAGCAAGGGTAAGTTTGCTAAAGAAGAACTCACGGTTCATTCTAGCGATATTCTCTACAGAGATGTTCTTAGGACATTCTGCTTCACAAGCATAGGTGTTTGTGCAATTACCGAAACCGAGTTCGTCCATTTTGGCAACCATGGCCTGAACACGTTCTTTGGCTTCGATTTTACCTTGAGGCAATAGTGCGAACTGGGAAACCTTAGCTGAAACGAAAAGCATAGCTGACGCATTTTTACAAGCTGCAACACAGGCACCACATCCGATGCATGCTGCGGCATCCATAGCCAGGTCGGCATCCTCTTTACGAACAGGAATAGCATTAGCATCAGGGACACCACCGGTAGAGACACTTACAAAGCCACCTGCCTGAATGATCTTATCGAAAGCATTTCTGTCAACCATAAGGTCTTTGATTACAGGGAAGGCTTTAGCTCTCCAAGGCTCAATGGTAATAGTGTCGCCATCGTTGAATCTACGCATATGTAGTTGACATACGGTGGTTCCTTGTTCGGGGCCATGAGGGCGTCCGTTAATGTAAAGAGAGCACATTCCGCAGATACCTTCGCGACAGTCGTGGTCGAAGGTGATTGTATCTACAGGTAAAGAGATATTATCGTTGACAAGTTTCTCGTTGAGAATGTCGAGCATTTCAAGGAAAGAGCAATCAGCAGAAATATTATCGAGTTGGTAAGTCTCAAAACGTCCTTGTGCTTTTGCGTTTTCCTGACGCCATATTTTAAGTGTAAATTTCATAATACTTCAATGTTTTTAGTTCAGGAAAAACGTGACTATTCTTTGTAATTACGGGTTTTAACCTCGATGAATTCGTAGTTCAATGGTTCAACATGCATGGTAGGCTCTTGGTTTTCTCCTTTGTATTCCCAAACGCCAACATACTTGAAATCATCGTCATTACGTTTTGCTTCACCATCCTGGGTCTGATGTTCTTCACGGAAGTGTCCACCACATGATTCTTCTCTGTGTAGTGCATCGCGAGCCATCAATTCTCCAAGTTCAAGAAAGTCCATAAGACGCAGTGCTTTTTCTAATTCGTTATTCACATTGTCTTTCTTCCCGGTTACTTTGACATCTTTCCAGAATTCTTTACGTAGCTCCTGAATAGCTGTAACGGCTTTTTTAAGTCCTTCTGCATTTCTTCCCATGCCAACCATATCCCACATGATGTGGCCAAGTTGTCTGTGGAAACTGTCTACAGAACGTTTTCCGTTGATGCCCATTAGACGATCTATCTGACCTCTGATATTCTTTTCAGCTTCATCAAATTCAGGGGCAGTGGTTTTGAATCTGGCCACTGAGATTTGGTCACCAAGATAGTTTTGAATGGTATAGGGCAATACGAAATAGCCATCAGCAAGGCCTTGCATAAGAGCTGATGCTCCAAGACGATTGGCTCCATGGTCAGAGAAGTTTGCTTCTCCGGCAGCGAAGAGGCCAGGTATGGTAGTTTGTAATTCGTAATCAACCCACAGTCCGCCCATAGTATAGTGAACAGCTGGATAGATCATCATTGGCATCTCGTATGGATTATCATCAACGATCTTTTCATACATCTGGAAGAGGTTACCATAACGAGCCTCGATAACATGTTTGCCTAGTCGTTTGATGGCATCAGCAAAGTCAAGATAAACGGCTAATCCGGTGGTGCCTACTCCAAAACCGGCATCGCAACGCTCTTTAGCAGCTCTGGAGGCTACGTCACGAGGGACTAGGTTTCCGAAGGCAGGATAGCGACGTTCCAGATAGTAGTCACGGTCTTCTTCGCCAAGTTGTGTTGGTTTTAATTGACCCTTTCTGATCTTTTCTGCATCCTCTTTTTTCTTAGGTACCCAGATTCGTCCATCATTACGCAAAGACTCACTCATCAAGGTAAGTTTGCTTTGGTAGTCTCCATGAACTGGGATACAGGTGGGGTGAATCTGAACAAATGCAGGATTAGCAAACATAGCACCTTTTCTGTGAGCACGCCATGCAGCACTTCCGTTTGAGTTCATTGCATTGGTTGACAAGAAATATACATTTCCATAACCCCCGGTTGCTAATACAACAGCATGAGCCGCATATCTCTCTAGTTCGCCAGTTACTAGATTTCTAGCAATGACACCTCTAGCACGTCCGTCGATAATAACAACATCAAGCATTTCGCGTCTGTGGAACAGCTCAACATGACCTCTGCCAATCTCTTTACTTAGAGCTGAGTAGGCACCTAATAAAAGCTGCTGTCCTGTTTGACCGCGGGCATAGAAGGTACGGCTTACCTGAGCACCGCCAAAAGAACGATTGTCAAGATAGCCGCTATATTCACGAGCAAAGGGAACACCCTGAGCTACACATTGATCTATAATGCTATTGGCAACCTCGGCAAGACGATAAACGTTGGCCTCACGAGCGCGATAGTCGCCACCTTTAATAGTATCGTAGAAGAGACGATATACGCTGTCGCCATCGTTTGGATAGTTCTTAGCGGCATTGATACCACCTTGAGCTGCAATAGAGTGTGCACGGCGAGGAGAATCTGAAATGCAGAGAACTTTAACATTGAAACCCATTTCTCCGAAAGAGGCTGCTGCAGCAGCACCTGCTAAACCTGTTCCAACAACAATGATATCTAGCTTACGTTTATTGGCAGGGTTAACCAGCTTTTGGTGAGTCTTGTATGATGTCCACTTTTCAGCCAGTGGCCCTTGTGGTATCTTTGAATTCAATTGTGTCATATTACTTTTGTTTTATTGATTCAGGGTTACTGAAGCATAAAGAATATAGGAATGCTAATAAAGCCGGCTGTGATCACAATGCTGTATACCAAACCTACGCCTTTTATAACAGGAGTGTAAATCGGATGATTTAAGCCAAGGCTTTGGAATGCAGATTGGAAAGCGTGATGTAAATGAACACCTAAGCCGCAAATTAACACAACATATAAAATGCTATACAAGGGCTGTGAAAAGAGGTTCAAGGCCATGTTGTAGAAATCATGGTTGTCGGCTGGTGTATTAAGCCCAGCAGGTGCTGAGGTTAGCCCTAACTTTACAAAGTAAAAGTTTACGAAGTGCAGAACCAGGAACAGTAGAACCATGATACCCGTGTGGATCATAAAACGTGAAGCAGGAGAATACACTTTTGACTTTTGAGAAACTTTATAGCCAACTGGCCTTGCCTGACGATTCTCAAACCATAAGATGACTCCAAAAATCATATGGAGAAATAAAGCTGAAAATAAGACGATTTCCATAACCTTGATTAAAGGATTGGTGGTCATAAAGTGAACAGCTTCCTTGAATATCTCCACGTGATTCTCTGTTAAAGGCAATATAAACAGATTGATTCCCAGATGTACCGGTAAGAACATCACAAGAAACAGACCTGCAAATGCCATGAGAAACTTCTTCGTAAGTGAAGACAACATGATGACAGATTTGCTCATAAATTTATATTTCGTTTAATTTGTCAGAGATACCCCTTCCTGTTGATGGGGCCAACAATTGAGGTTCGTTTACCTCCCCCTTTCAATTGTCTTTTACAAATTTAAGGCAATACTGAATATAAATTACCACTATTGGTTATTTAGAATTGTTATAAAATCACGCAACTATGCGAATCAATCCTCTCTCTTCTGATTTCTATTCTGGCAATCGTACTAAAATTGAGCAGAATCTTCCGGATGGTGCTATCGCTATTATCCATTCTAATGATGAAATGCCTAGAAATGGTGATCAATACTTCCCCTATAGACAAAGTTCTGATATGTTATACCTCACTGGTATAGAGCAAGAGCAATCTGTGCTGGTTATTTCTAAAATACAAGGGTGGCCAACGACACTCTTTATTAGAAGACCAAATCTTATGCTTGAGACCTGGGAAGGGAAAAAACTTGAAATAGATGAGGCTAGAAAGATTTGTGGAATCGAAAAGATTCAGTACATTGAGAATTATGAAGGATGGATCAAAGAGGCTATGACTCTAACGAACGTGGTTTACCTTAATAGTAATGAATACCCCAAGTTCTTTCCTTCAATAAACTCTCGGGATGAGCGGTTGGGTTTGGACCTAAGAAATCGTTTTCCTCTTCATGAGTATAGACGTTTGGCTCCTCTGCTCTGGGAGTGCAGGGCAATCAAGGAGAGTGAGGAGATAAACAGACTTCATGATGCTATATCAATTACAGGAGAGGCATTTAGGTCAATCCTGAAAGATAGTCATCCGGGTATGAAAGAGTTTGAGATTGAGGCAATAATGAGTTATCATTTTACTAAACATGGCGCTACTCACGCTTATCAACCTATCGTAGCTTCTGCAGTAAGTGCATGTACACTTCATTATACTACTAATCATCAACTGATTAATGATGATTCATTGGTTTTATTAGATTTTGGGGCTGAGTATGGTGGTTATGCCGCAGATTGTAGTCGAACATTTCCTATCTCAGGCCATTTTACCCCTCGGCAACAACAGTGCTATGAAGCTGTTTTACGGGTTATGGAAAAAACTATTCCACTTTATACCCCCGGGAATACTATTAATAGTATTAACAAACAGGTCTATCTCTGGATGGAACCGGAGGCTATTAAACTTGGTTTATTGAAGGAAGATGAGGTTAAAGCTGCCGGTGAGGGAGTCTTGATACAAAAGTATTTTATGCATGGTACCGCCCATTTTCTTGGATTGGATGTACATGATGTTGGTCGTAAAGATATGCCTTTTAAAAAGGGGATGGTGCTTACCTGTGAGCCTGGAATCTATATCAAGGAGGAGGGAATTGGAATTAGAATAGAAGATAATATCATGGTGGCAGATAAGCCGGTGAATCTGATGCAGTTTATCCCTAAAGAAGTAGAGGATATAGAAAAGCTTTCTAAGAAATAGGAGGGTAGGGCATCTTTATTCATGATGACATCCAGCCGAATGGCTATGTCTGTCCTCAGGTTTTTTGCAACAATCTTTTAATTTACTATAGGCCTTAGGATCTGCTTTGGTGTCATCTGCATCATAACCTGCGAGATTGATTGCCTTCCTGATTTTTTCAGGAGTGGTCTTTTGCGGATTATACCACACCGTTAGAACCTTTGATTCTACATCGAGATTGGACTCTTTTACCCCCCTTTCGTATGCCATGGCTTTTTCGAGTGTCTCTTTGCATGTCTCACATTGTGAGGAGGTGTTAATCTTTAGTTCTGTCCCTTTAGACGATTGCGCTATGGCAATATTTACTAAGAATAGTGGTAATGTAACCAGAAGTAAGAGTTTCATTGTTTTTTTCATTTTATTAATGTTAAATAGGATTGAAATCTGACGAATAATTCAAAATTCTTATAGTTATCTTATAAATAACCTGATACCGCCATAGTACATAGCTCCCATCAAAGGACCCCAGACATGACTGGCATCAAAGTATTCACTAAAAGGATCATCAGCTGAGATTATAGCATGATGTTGTGTATATCCGGTGAGGTTTTCTCCTCCTGCATATACTTCAATGTTTTTGAAGCGACGAGTAATCTGTCCGTGAATTGTAATGAAAGCGGGTGAGAACTCAGTACAATGGGAAGCTTTTGGGTTCTCTGACACATCAGGAAGCCTTTGTTCGCCGGTGTATTGTGTCGTTATATCAAATGACCATTTATCGAATCGGGTAGAATAGGATAGAGCTAGAAGCCCTTTATGTTTACTAACAAATGGCTTTTTAACCAGGTCGTTTGATTCTGTTATCTTCACGTCATTAATTCTCCATGCCATTGTTATCGATAATCTTTTAATCGGTTCGGCGGTTATCTCGGCCTGGTAGCTTCTGGCAAAGGAGTTTCCTGTCAGATTATAGAAATGCAAATGCTTATAGTCCATATCTGCATCAGCCACTACTTGATTAGTAAATGATGTATTATAGGCATCAAGTGCAATTGTGATTTTCCTATTCTCGTCAATGTGGATATTGGTTGTAAGATTTAGACCATAGTTCCACGCCTCTTCTTGCTTTAGATTGTCTGCAATGATAAACTCTCTTGAGCTTGCCATATAGCCCGTGTTTTCTGCAAATAACATGGGCGTGCGTCTTCCTTTCCCGGCACTGGCGCGCGCTACAATATCATCTGTTATGGCATATCTTAAGTGCAGTCTGGGAGTAAGGTATGTTCCGTAGTAAGAACTTGCATCGGCTCTTAATCCCGCAATGGCTGTAAATTTCTCCGTTTCAAAGGTGTATTGACCAAAAATCCCTGGAATTGACTCTTTGAGATCGTGTGTCAAGAGGTCAAATTGCTCCTGATAGTCATCGTATTGATATGATAATCCTGTTGAGATACTGTGACTTTTCGAAAGCGTTATTTGGAGAATAGCATTTAGATAGAGGCTTTTTTGCATACTCTGATAGTTTCGTAAGCCAAAGAATCCAGATTGTTTATGGTATGTCCCGGATGCTTGGATGCCAAGATTTACCATCCCTTTCTTGTCAAGATAATAACCTGATTTTGCGAATGCCTGATACCTTTCGGTCTTTAGTTCAAGACCCCAGATGCCATCTTTATTTCCGGAAGTGTTCCAGTATTCAGTCATTCCTCCTTTTCTAACTTCATTGACCATTCCAATGGCAAATTGGCTGTGACCTCGCCCATTCGGGTGATTATATGTCCAACGGTTAAAGAGATTTACCTGATGACCTGTTGGGATATCCAGAAATCCATCCTTTTGGTGGTCAGATTCACCAAATTGACTTGAGACATGCCCAAAAAGCATGGTAGAGGTGTGCTCGGTTACTTTTGATGCCGCATGTATGTTTAGTTCACCACGACCCTTTAATGAACCATAGGCATTGATAAAAAGCTTTTCATCGGTGTGTTCCGGCTTTTTAAATTCAATATTGATTTGTCCCGTAATCGATTCAAAACCATTGGTAACAGAGGAGGTTCCCTTACTAATTTGAATTGACTGCATCCAAGTTCCTGGTACATAACCGAGACCAAATGGACTAGCTACTCCTCTGATAAAGGGGATATTCTCGAACATTAGTTGGCTATAAACCCCGGCAAGGCCAAGCATTTGAATCTGTTTAGCCCCACTTACTGCATCGCTGTAGCCAACATCTACAGTAGCTGAGTTTTCGAAGCTCTCTGAAAGGTTGCAACAAGCCAATCTTTGCAGACCGACTGTGCTAATTACTTCTGTCTTGATTGAACTAAGTGAGGATATATACTGTCCTTCTTGCCTCGATTTTACCTCTACTTCATCAAGATTGACATTCTTAGCTAATAAAATATGCTCAACATATTTTTGATCAGGCTTGAGCTTGATTGTATCGGTTGAGAAGCCTATGCAACTTATAACTATCTCATTGATACTGCCCTCTCTTTTTTCTAATGAGAATTGACCTGATTCATCGGTTACCGTTCCTTTTTTTGTGTTTTTCCAGATCACATTAGCGAATGGAACGGGTATTTGCTTTCCCTGTATATCTGTTTGTAAGATTCTTCCAGTAATTGACGGAGTGTCGATCTGTGCAATTGAAACCATTGGCATCCCTATTAATACCAGGACGACAAGCGTTAGTATCGATTTCATCGAATATGATTTAATGTAAATAATTAATGCTTCGCATATGCGAAGTAGTTTTCACAAATAAAACCGATGAAATCAGACCCGAAAGACGTTTAGAAATCTATAAATGTCGTATGTGATTGGGGGTCCCTGTGAATAGAGGTAGTTAGGTGTAACTACGATAGTAGGGGTTATTCTTAACGCAGTGTAAGAGAAAGAATAAAGTGCGCTAAAATCAGAAATTAATGGTGATTCCTGATTTGAGGGCTTGATAAGTTTATCAGTGATCAGAAATGTGGAGGTGTTTGAGCAACAGGAGTGGTTTGACAGAGTTTCTCCTTGATGTTGTGTTTTAGGAGGATCTGTCGTATTGCAAACAGATCTGATGTTGCTTTCTCCACAGCACCCATTATTCTGAAGAAAATGAATTGAAGTTTCTCCAGAACCGGAGCAATGGTGAACTACGAAATAGATCCCGCCTGAGCCCATCAGGAAGAGCATCGAGATCAATGTTAAAAGGATATTTCGTAGAAGCTTAATCATTCTACAAAGGTATGAATAGAAATTATTTGTCTCATATGTTATCTGTCTTAATGATTTGTTAACGACTATAAAAGCTAGTCTCCTGACTTCGACACTTTTATTGAGCATGTTTTATATCAAGCTGATGTCTGGCA
>JAJTBW010000031.1 GCA_021286705.1 Sphingobacteriia bacterium | reverse complement strand
ACATCATCGGGACTAACCCCGAGAGACCAGGCTACACCTGCTCCCATGACCCCAAAATGGCGACCATAGGTTCCGACCGCAAATGTTCCACGAGCAATAACTGTATCCAACCTACTTCCATTAACCCAAGAACTATCCACGCCCTTCAATGTAGCCACAAATTGCTTATCAGTATACTTTAGTAAAGCGGTCTCCTCAGTTACCGGATAGACCCCCTGTACCCCCTTGATCGAAGCAATCTTTCCTTCTAATCCATTGTCAAAAGAAAAAACTTTACCTTCTGCAACTACCACCTTGATATCTGGATCAAAGACACTATAAAGCGATTGAACCAGTTGATCAAACCCATTAAATACAGATAGAACTACCACCATAGCCATAGTACCAACCATTATCCCAAGAACACTAATCCATGAGATGATATTAATGATATGATGGCTCTTTCTTGCGAAGAAATAACGTAGCGCAATCGTAAAGGCGAGTTTCATTTACAGGGCAAGATTTGCGGTAATCATAATTTCTAATCTAACTGGTAATCACTTAAATTTCCCTTAAGTCAATAACTCAATTTGAATTAGATCTATCCAAATAAAGGTTATAACTGCGGTACTATTTTGGAGTACTGGCAATAACCAAAAGACCCGTACCTGTCTTATGGGTTCCTGCTAAATCCAGATAATTTAGTAATAATGCAAAGGGGAAGGTAATGATGTACCAAACAGGCAGAATAATAAAGAATAGTTTGGTTGCATTTAGCATAAGGATTGGATACTTCATAGACAACTTCCAAGAGATCTTACCCGGTGTTCCATAGGTATATCTTACCGAAATCTTGTCAAATCCAGCCCTTTTCAACTTAGCGGTGATGTCATCAATGCTATATCCATCTCTGACATGCTCATCAATAAATGAATTACTCCCATCATTGGCATGCTCCTCATCATGGTGATGTACATCGCTGCCTCCCTGATCACTTGGAGTACTAACTACTAAAGTTCCACCCGGTTTCAAAGCCTGTGCAAGATTACCAAAGACAGCCTCATCATCAGGAATATGCTCCATGACATCGACAGAGATAACCAAGTCATAAAGATTCTTGTGAGTAAACTTCTCAAGATCACCGAAAGTGAAAGATGCGTTGTTCAAACCAACCTTCTTAAAAAAGCCATTACAATCATCCACCTGTTCTTGCTTAACATCGACACCTGTGATACTCCATTGCGGATAATGACTAGCCATGTAGTAGCTATATTGTCCGAAGCCCATCCCTGCATCAAGAACCTTTAGTTCACCAGGATGCTCTTTAACCCATAGCCTAAGTGCTTTTCTGACATGCCATGTACGAAGCAGTAAGAGATCAAGCATTTTATAAAAGAGCTTCCGCAGCACTGGGGTTGTATTAAAAACCTGGCCCAGTGATCTTTTTATAGGGTCGTATTGCATTTAAATAATGGTATTATTGCTTAAGTAATTCATCAATACGCTCCATCTGATCCAGCGTATCATCAATAAAGAATTGTAGTTCGGGAATGATTCTCACCTGATGTCGAATTCGTTGTCCCAGTTTATGTCGAATCTCTTGACTATGACTCTCAACGATCTTCAAAACAGCGGATTTATCCTGTGTGGCAAAGATGCTCAAATTCACACGAGCTAATGACAAATCACTTGTAACATTAACTTTTGTAACTGTAATTAATGCTCCCCCACAGAATGAGGGCTCTCTTTGCAGGATTTCTCCAATATCCTTTTGAAGTAATCGACCAATCTTTAATTGTCTTGTACTATCCATAATGCAAAAATACATCATTTCATGTTATTCCACCGTTCTTATCTTAACCATCTCAAACGAGGATTCTTCAGCCCTTTTAACCTATCTTTGCCACCAAATCGCTTAACTTTTAAAAATTCATTGACAAGAATAGTTGGCTGATACTAAAGCACTACTATTTACGGCACCAAATCATCTTTTCTGGCTCATTAAAACTTTAAAACTACAAATGAAGAACCTACTCAAGATATTTCCCTTTATTATTCCCTACTGGCCTTATGCCCTTCTAAACATCCTTTTCAACATACTATCAGTTGCTTTTGCAATCGTTTCGCTTACACTTTTCGTTCCCGTCTTAAATATCCTCTTTAATCAGGAGGAGCAGATGAAATACGCTACTCTCCCCGATAATTTTTCACTATCAAATATCTCCATCAACAACGTAGATGGTATTAAAGAGCTTTTCTACCAGTACATCGGATATCAGATTCACCATTATGGAAGTATTAATGCTTTAATGTTTATTGCCATTCTCATCTTGGTTTTATTCTTCTTAAAGAACCTCTTTAGGTATCTGGCGATGTTCTTCCTTGCACCTATTCGTAATGGTGTTGTTGGAGATCTTAGAAATGCAATGTATAAGAAACTTTTGATACTGCCCTTAGCCTATTATACAGAACAAAGAAAAGGGGATTTAATGAGCCGCATGACCTCAGATGTTCTGGAAGTAGAATGGAGTATCATGAGTTCATTAGAGATGATCTTTCGTGAGCCTGTGTCTATTCTTGCCTATCTGGTAACCCTATTCTACTTCAGTCCGATGCTGACAGGTTTCGTCTTGGTTCTTTTACCACTTTCCGGACTATTAATCGGAGTAATTGGAAAGAGTCTTAAGAGAACGTCGGCGAAAAGTCAGAAAAAACTGGGAAGCATACTGAGCATTATTGAAGAAACAATCGGAGGTTTACGAATCATCAAAGCGTTTAATGCCATTGAAACTTCCGACCGTTCATTTAAGTCAAGCAACCGAGAATATACCCGTTTGATGATTCGACTCTATCGTAAAAGAGATTTAGCCTCACCCTTAAGTGAGTTTCTGGGTGTTATGGTCATTGTAATTGTATTATGGTTTGGAGGTAAGTTGGTACTTGATCCCAATAGTGGATTAAATGCTGCAGCCTTTATCGCTTACCTTGGAATATTCTCACAAATTCTTAACCCGGCAAAAGCTATTACGACTGCCTTTTATAACATTAGCAAAGGAGCCGCATCTGTCGATCGTATTCAAGCGGTCTTAAGTGCAGAGGAGATAATTGAGGAGAAACCCGATGCAGTCTCCATTAATACCTTCAAGACTAATATTGAATACAGAAACCTCTGGTTTAAGTACGAAGAGAAAAATGTTTTAAAGAATATCAACCTCACCATCCCAAGAGGTAAAACAATTGCTTTGGTTGGATCATCCGGAAGCGGGAAGTCAACCATGGCCGATCTTCTACCACGCTTTTATGACCCGCAAGAAGGAGGTGTATTCATTGACGGAATTGACATAAGAAATTACAGAATAGATGACCTCAGAGGATTGATGGGTATGGTTTCACAGGAATCTATCCTGTTCAATGATACCGTCTTTAACAATATCGCCCTTGGCACCCCTAATGCATCGGCTGAATCAGTTGAGCAGGCTGCACGCATAGCAAATGCCCATGAGTTTATTGCTCAGCTCCCTTTAGGATATCAAACAATGATAGGTGACCGTGGAATTAAACTATCTGGCGGACAGAGGCAACGTCTGAGTATAGCCAGAGCTGTCCTTAAGAACCCACCTATAATGATTCTTGATGAGGCTACCTCTGCATTAGATACCGAATCTGAAAGACTAGTTCAAGAGGCACTTGAAGCCCTAATGAAAAACAGAACCTCAATAGTTATTGCCCACCGCCTAAGCACTATCCAATTTGCAGATGAGATAATAGTCCTAAACGAAGGCGAAATTGCCGAAAGAGGAACACATACAGACCTTATGGCACATAACGGAATCTATAGGAAACTTTGTGACATGCAGTCTTTCCTTCAATAATCTATTTTAAAATTACGTTGGAACAGATGAAAGAAAAGATAGAAACGCTTGCTCAACAGATACATCAAAAACTTATTGATTACAGAAGACACTTTCATAAAAACCCTGAACTCTCACTAAAAGAGTTTAAGACAGCCGACTTTATAAAAGCACTTCTTGATGAGTGGGGTATTACCTATACAAGTGAGGTAGCTGTAACAGGGATTATTGCCCATATCAAAGGAGAGAAAGAAGGAAATAAAACCATTGCCTTACGGGCAGACATGGATGCTCTCCCAATCATTGAGGAGAACACTCATAGTTTTATCTCCCAAAACCAAGGAGTAATGCATGCTTGTGGACACGATGTTCATATGGCATCTCTTTTAGGGGCAACATGGATTTTGAACCAGCTAAGAAGTGAGTTTGGAGGCACCATTAGACTTATCTTTCAACCCTCAGAAGAACAATATCCCGGAGGAGCATTCTTAATGATAAAAGAGGGTGTCTTAGAAAACCCTACACCAAAGGCAATTTTCGGACAGCATGTCTTACCTGATCTTCTTGTTGGAATGGTAGGTTTTAAACCGGGAAAATATATGGCATCTACTGATGAGATATATCTGACCGTGAAAGGTCGTGGCGGACATGCCGCCCAACCCGAGAAAAACATAGATCCAATAGTAATTGCATCTCAGATCATTGTTGCACTTCAACAAATAGTAAGTAGGAATACGCCTCCATCGATACCTTGTGTCATTTCTTTCGGGAAGTTTATTGCAAACGGACGAACCAATATCATCCCTGATGAGGCGAAGATTGAGGGTACCATAAGAACTTTCTCTGAGCCATGGAGAGCCGAGGCTCATGAGCTAATTAAACGGACTGCTGAAGGAATTGCGACTGCGTTAGGAGGCGAATGCGAAGTATTTATTGACAAGGGTTACCCCTATGTCGTAAATGACGAATCACTTACTATTAGAGCAAAACAACTGGCCATTGAGTATCTGGGAGCTGAGAAGGTCGTTGATTTAGAAGAGAGAATGACAGCTGAAGATTTTGCCTACTACTCCCAAATCATTCCTGGTTGTTTCTATCGTCTCGGGGTAAGAAATGAAGAAAAAGGGATGACATACGGCCTTCATAACAGTCGTTTTGATGCTGATGAAGAGAGTCTAAAGGTGGGCGCAGGATTGATGGCCTGGCTTGCTTATAAACAGCTATAAATAGCATAAACACGCATCATCGGCACCTTGAAAAAAAAATCTTTCAAGTTGACCTGAATAAACATAATTAAGGCTAAAGAAATTATACTTGAGTATTCTGCTCAGGTCGGGGTAGTGATTTCAGTAACTCAACAAAAGCCTCCACCTCATGTGCATCTTCGATAGAATGATTACCACTGCGGGTTCGACGTAGTGCACTCATATAGGCTCCACTATCCAGGCGTTCACCAAAGTCGCGAGCAATTGAACGAATGTAAGTCCCCTTTGAGCATACGATCCTAAAATTGACCTCTGGAAGAGAAATACTGGTTACCTCAAACTCCGTAATAGTTATTGGCCTGGCCTTTATCTCAACATCCTCTTGCTGTCTGGCAAATTTATACGCCCTACGGCCTTCGATTTTAATCGCAGAGAAAACTGGTGGAACCTGCATCTGGTCTCCAATAAAAGTAGATGCAGCCTGAAGAATCAGTTCTGGGGTGATATGATCAGTTGGAAAGTGCTTATCGATTGGTTTCTCAAGATCAAATGATGCGGTTGATGCTCCGAGGACAAAGGTTCCGGTATACTCTTTCTCTCCTGCCTGAAGATCTTCTATACGCTTTGTAGCTTTCCCGGTACAGATCATTAACAATCCACTTGCAAGTGGGTCTAAAGTTCCCGCATGTCCCACTTTGATATTCCTTTTTCCCAGATAGTTTCTTATCTGATAGCGCACCTTATTAACGACATCAAAAGAGCTCCACCCATATGGTTTATCAAAGAGCAAGACTTCACCTGCATCAAAATCAAAAGATCTCATCACGATAATGTCTCATTTATAAACAAGAGAGAAAACCCCAGGGCTTTCTCTCCGTTAAAGATATAAAAATCAATTTTTAAATTAGCCAACGATATTCAGATTAACCCCAGCCATCATCAGGATAATAATAATCATCCCCACAATGATACGATACCAACCAAATACCTTAAACCCATATTTTGTAACATATCCAATAAAACTCTTAATCGCAACAATAGCAACTAAGAACCCAATTAAGTTACCGAACAGCAACAGGTCAATATTCTCTTTTGTAATGGTATGATAATTCTGAAGAAGTTTGTAAGCTGAGGCCGCAAACATGGTTGGTACAGCAAGGAAGAAAGAGAATTCAGCTGCTTGTTTCCTGTTAAGCTTTTGCGCCATACCCCCGACAATAGTGGCAGCCGATCTGGATACACCGGGAATCATCGCTATAACTTGAAAGAAACCAATGAAAAGAGCCTTTTTAAAAGAGATTTTCTGTTCATCACTAGCTTTTTCCGAATCGGAAAACAATCTATCAACGAATAGCAAAAAGATGCCTCCAAGAACCAGCATGATAGCAACAACCAAGACACTCTCAAGTAGTTGATCTATAAAATCGCTGGCCAAGAAACCGATGATAGCTGCCGGAAGGAAAGCTACAAACAACTTAAGGTAAAAATCTATAGACTGAAAAAAACGTTTCCAATAAAGAACCAAAACCGATAGTATAGTTCCAAACTGTATGTTCACTAAAAAGGCTTTGGTGAATTCAGTAGACTCAAAACCCAGAATTCCTTGGGTTATGATCATGTGACCGGTGGAGCTAACAGGAAGGAACTCTGTCAGTCCTTCAACAATTGCCATAATCAAGGCATCAAACCAGGTCATTGGCAAATTATTTAGGACGTTTCATAATTGCGAAAATGCCTAAAACAAAGCCCGCTAAGATAAGAATGGGGCTAAGCGTCATTCTGGTGAATCCGAAGATCTCTTCATTGAAGACTTTAGGATCATCAGAACCACCACCTATCATCAATAAAAATCCAAGAACAATCAACGCAAGAGTTACAAACAACAATTTATAGTTGAATGAACCAAATACAAATTGATCCTGTGATGAGGTGTTTACCTCTTCGGTAGTAACTTTTTCATTCTTCTTAATCATAAGATTCTTGATTTATTAATATTGATACAAAGCATCCGTGTCAGTATATAAAAATTTTCTAACAGCCAAATAGTTAGAAATCCAAGTCAAAGCTATGCCAAGCACTAAAACAAGCCCAAAGACAGTCACAAAGATATTTATCTGTGCGATGCTAATAATATCGGGAAACTCTTTGGCACCAAGATATAGTACTAAAGCAAGTAACAGGTTAGCAATAACTGCACTGACCAGTCCCTGTAAGATACCTCTATAAATAAAGGGCTTTTGAATAAACCACCAGGAAGCTCCGACAAGCATCATACTTCGAATCAGGAAACGACGAGAAAAAACACTTAACCTGATAGTGTTATTTATCAGAGCCAAGGAAATAAAGAGAAGCACACCAGCTAAAACCAGCAAGCCTATACTAATATGCTTAACATTTTCGTTGACAGCATCAACCAAAGATTTTTGATAGTGGATCTCCTTAACCTCCTCAAATGAAGTAAGCTTTTTACTAACCTTTGCTAAACTATCAGATTGAGCGTACTCAGCTTTAGGATTCACCTCAATGCTTGGTAATAAAGGATTAACGCCTAAAAACGAGATAAAATCTTCACCTAATTCCTCTTCCATTATCTTAGCCGCTTCTTCTGCTGAGATATATTTGGTACTTCTCACCCAAGCCGATGCGTCAAGCTGTTTCTGTAATTTTGAGACTTGAGCATCGGTCACGCCCTCTTTTATGAATACGGAAACCGAAATATTCTCCCTGACATGTCTTGAGATAACAGAAGCATATAACAGCATAACAGCCGTTAAACCCAAAAGAAATAACACCAATGTAATACTTACAGAGGTGGTAAGATAAGATGTGATTAATCTTCTCTTGGTATATCGTTCTTGCTGCATCATCTTAGGCGACAAAATTAACAAAATTGATAGAGTAATGGGTCGAGGCGATACCATCTATCTCATTATTTAACTAATTATAACACTCGGCTCATACTTGGCTTCTGGCTACGGACTAAATCAAAGGTCTTTATAGCTAATCTGTATCTGTAGCTAATTATGATTCATTTAACCGCCTAACGCTCGCTTTATAGTAGATGGCTTGTAGCAGAAAATAAATATAGAAGGGGAATGAATAATTGGATTAAACTAGCCTCTTACAAAACACTAAGAATATATCATGTATCAATATCTTTCATTCTCTATCATGAATTAAAAAATTGAATAAAAAAAGGGCGAGACCAATGCCTCGCCCCTTTTAAAAAACTAGAGATATTCTTATTTGCGAACTACTATTTTACGGGTGATAGTTTTATCAGAGGTCTTAACCATGATAAAGTAAACACCTGAAGATAGATCAGAAACGTTGAAGCTGGTATTAAAAGCACCCTCTACAGTGTATGATGGGCTCTGATATACCTTTAAGCCAAAGCTGTTAATTACTTCAATCTTTACATCAGTTCTAAGAATGGTTTCCATCTTAACATTGAGGTTATCGCTAACCGGGTTAGGATAGATCTCAAGATGAGTCAGACCAGATAATTCATTGATACCGGTGCAATTCTGAACGTCAACTACAATCATTTGAGTGTTCACACAACCCTTATCTGAGGTCATAGTAACTGATAGTTCTTTATTACCTTGAAGACCAACACCTGTACTATCAACAGAAACTGTTGATGTAGTAGCACCGGTTGACCATAGATAAGAAGCTCCTTCAACAGTTGCATCTAAAGTGATCACCCAGTTATGACAGATAGTGGTATCAGCGGGGAAAGCTGCGATTGGCTTAGGATAAACCTCAAATGTACTTACTGCGATACCTGGACAACCAGTGGTTTGGTCGATGACTGAATAGCTCACGCTTGCTGTACCAGCACCAGCCACTGAAGGATTGAAAATGCCATTTTCAACACCTAAACCAGAATAAGTACCACCTTCTGGTAATCCACCAGTAAGAGTTACTGCAGTTCCATTTTCGCAGATGTTAGCAACCTGAGCAAGACTTACTTCAGGAACAGCAATAACAGTAATAACCTGCTCTGCTGTATCTGAGCAACCAGTCTCATTAGTATAGATATACTTAATGGTATGATCGCCTACACCGGCAACAGAAGCGTTGAACATATTCTCAACAATTCCATCACCTTCGAAAACTCCACCTGCTGGAGTAGCTTCAGCTGGGGTGAAAGGAGCAGCAGAGTAACAGACAGGAGCAACAGGAGCAAATGTAGCAGTAGGATAAGCAGCAATTGTCAAGGTGGCAATTGTAGCAGGGCTTTGACATACATCATTTGATGCAGTAGTATAATAGGTATAAACGCCTGGTAGTGTTTCCGAAGAAACAAAAGAATTGCCGTTACCAACTAAAGTTGTGAGTGCCTCATCACTGTACCAACGAATATTTGAACCTTCAGCAACTAGTGCAGGATTCTCAAGTCCAGCGCAAACACCAGCACTTGTGGCAGCAGGAGCAACAGGATAAGTAGAGATAACTATGTAGCCTGGAATAGTTGTTTCTTTAACTTCAACACCTTTAGTAACCTTCAAAGTTACAGTGTATAAACCTGGCGCTGAATAGGTAATACCCTGAGGATTACGTTCTGTTGATGTAGATGGTGTACCTCCTTCAAAAGTCCATTCCCAAGATTCAGGATTAGCAGTAGACTTATCTGAAAAGTTTACAACAGCAGTTTCACAATGATTTGTTTGATCTGCCTGGAAAGCAGCTGAGAGAACATTATCAGTA
Source organism: Sphingobacteriia bacterium (assembly GCA_021286705.1). Lineage (GTDB taxonomy): Bacteria > Bacteroidota > Bacteroidia > Bacteroidales > TTA-H9 > JAJTBW01. The sequence continues at coordinate 18,812 of JAJTBW010000031.1, read as the reverse complement.
ACTGTAATTTCTTTACGATATCTGTAATGGTTAGTCATAGTAGCTACTATAACCACTTTCTGACCAACAGTTGCAGCAGGGAAGGTAAACTGCAATGCTGAGGCACCCGCAGTTTGAACACCCATTATCTCACCATCGACTGTCACACAAACAGTAGCACCTTCAGTGGCAGTAACATCAAAAGTGGTAGCTCCGGCAAAAACGGCTGTATCATGATCAACCACCATTGCTTGTGGAACCTCAGAGTAGATGATACTGAAAGACTCACCATGATGGTGGAAAAGGTTATAAGTAACGGCTTTATTAGTTGTATTATAAGGCCAGTTTGATTGTTTCAGGAAGTATTTACCAGCAGCATTTCCAAAGCTTGGTAATATCCCACGTGGCTCTGGTGTGCTACCATAGTCAGGCATAAAGTCTGTGAACCAGTTATCATAAACGCCCCATACATAGGTATCATTTACAAAAGAGTAAGAAACTTCAGATGCACCAATTAAACCTAAAGCACCTGCATTCTGACCATTTTTGGTGTGACGATGGAACTTCTCTGTAAAACACTCACTACCCCAGTTATACTTACCAGTCAAACAGTTGATTGACATAATAAAGGTAAGGTCTGTATTGGTCAGAGAGTTAATATTTGAGTTATGATAGCTTGGCTCTCCCCAACCTGTCTCTTCACCATGGTCACGATGCTGGAGGAGGAATGAACCTGCATTGATAGCCTCATTAATCATGGTAGCATTACCACCATCCCATCCGCCCAATTCAGCCGGACTTTGTGGAATATAACCCAGACCATTAGGACCGAAATAATTAACAACAGTATTTGTATTGGTAGCAGTTGACCAAACTGAACCGGGAGTTCCTTGGTAAACCTTATTAATACGAACAGGCTCTTTGCCTTGAACATGCTTAAAGTATCCACCTACAACCTCTGAGCAAATCTGGAACCAACGTTCTGTCTGCCATCCGAGAGCGGTAATTGGGTGTTTATAGAAATACTCAGCTGTTGGCGGGTTCCTCTCATAGTTGAGGAACTTTGTGATCATAACCGTTAACTGATCATTGTTATTAGCGGTGATACGCGACATTACAACATCAGGCATCATGTCGCCATTAACATCAGCATAAAGATTATCAGAAACACAATAGTTATCATAGATAGGAGCAAGAAGATTCTTTGTTCCATCGCTACCATGATCGCCTAATAATAGGCACGCAACAGGTTTTAATGTCCAGTTGTTATAAGCATTCTTTATGAAATTCTGAATTGCTGTAGTAGTGTTACCTCCAACTTCTGTAATGGTGAAAACCTTAGTTATAACACCTTGTTCTGTACGGAACTTTCTAATAGTATCAGCCCAAGCTTGGAATTCAGGTCCATCAGGAGTAATGATAATATACTCACACTCATCAGCAGCTTTACGGTTAGCACTGTTCTCGTAACGAGACTTATAATCTATACGAGGAAGACTAGAGTAATTAAGTAGCATATCAGAAAGCATAGGATCCCAATAACGGTTTCTGAATGCTGCATCTCCAAATTCGCCATTACCTCCAACAAGGTCAATAGCTACCTCGAGATCACGGATAACTCTTAACTCTTTAGTGACAGGATTATACTGGAATGGAGTTATACCAAGTGTTACGAAATCAACACCACGAACAGAGCTTACTTCAGAGAGTTTCACAGGCTCAGCTGGATAAAACTCATTTGAAGAATAGATTGCACTATTCTTTGTATAATCCAGAGGAGTATCTTCACTTTCCAAAGGAATTCGAGGAGCAGGTGCAATATCCACATTTTGGATTACCTCGACACGGCTATTAACGATACGTAAAACAGGAGTAGCACCAGTTGGGATGGCTATGAAACGACCCTGACCTGGAAGGTTAGGAGCTCCTTCATCACCAGGAAGAAAAACACCAGGCATCTCCAACGATAACATCGAAGTGCCTTTAACGTTAACTGGAACCATAGAAAACTGTTCTACGGAGAAGTCAACACGGATATGGTTAGATTTACTATCCACCAAGTTAAACCCCTGGCGGGACCAGCTATCGCTATAGCGCACATCCTGAGCAGATAGCTGCCCGAATGTCACCATTACAAGCCCTAAAGCCAGTATGGCATTCCTAAAACGAGTAAAAAGCTTCATCTTGAAATTTGTTTGGTTAAATATGATAATGTACTAGGTGTATATCTTCTTGTTAGGTTGTTGATCTTCATTATCTGACTAATAGCTTCCCGGTAATGATATTTCCAGTATCTTCTAATTGAAGCAGATAAAGTCCTGACTTGATTCCTTGATATTTTAAATCAAGCGTCGCTTCAAATATACTATTTTTTTCACTATGCAATGATTCTGAATAGATTAATCTACCCTGCATATCTAAGATTTTCAATATGCCATTGCCTTTTAACGGTTGGTCAAAGCTTATTTTTACCTGGTCTATTGCTGGAACTGGATAGACTTTTAACTCATTAGATTGGGTCAAAGAATTAATTCCAACACTTGTTCCTTTATTTATCTTCATTGCAGGATCTCCAAGTATATTATTATCATAAAAACACCACCTTAATGCTCCCTCTTCCCATTGACCCGGAGCATTAACCCAAGGCGCAGTGGCCACTTTTGATAGACGTTGAGTCTCTCCAATTCGATCTGAATCTAATGTATATAAAGCATTCATCCACTCTCTGTGAAGATGAGCTGATGGACCTTCGGTCTGACCCTCATTAAACCAACCATAACGACTATTTACACAGGCTGCAACTGCAAACTTGGATATTTTCAAAGTTTGCTCAGCAATACATGCAGGATAATCAAAAGCACCACAGATACAGCCGTGCGAATATATTATGGCATAGTTATGTTGGATACCATCAACCTTTGAGAAGTTCTCATCAGTTATATCCCAAACTGACAACCGCATCATATAATCCCAGTTGCTATGACCACTATGCTGTATAAATGTATATCCATCATTAATCTTACCAATTATATCAGATGATCCCCACTGATTAAACCCCTCGTCATACAACTTGAAGAAGTTCATGTTCTCAGGTAATCCTGTAGTAGTATAACCATTATCACTGCGCTCTCCAACCAGGAGTTCTAAATAGTCTTGTCCGTATGTTTCAGGATTATCATAGAGTTTTTCCCCTGCCATTAACACCCAATTTGTCTCGTTCACTACAGGCGATTGCTGGTATTTTAAGACCTTAGTAGTCATGTGACTCTGTTCAGTCAATGATCTAAATGGTAGACGTGCAACAGCCAACTCAGGTAATAAATCATCCTCTCCTATTTCTCCCCAAAGATCATTATCATTGTCATTCCATGTCCCATCAAGTGAGCTATAATAAAGATCGCTCGGAATAGTTGAATCTTCATAAAGAGAACTTGACTGAACCTTACAATAAAATCCTCTGGCAGGAATCAATTCAACATCTCCACCAAGCAAAACATATAATATTCCATCGTTGGTATATCTTGAGATCAAGTAATTTCTAAGCTTTTGAGCATCATCAACACCTGTCTGACCATTGATGGCATCCTCAAAAGAGACCAATGAAACCTCCAAACCTGTACTAGTATAATAATTAACTAAGTCAGCAAAACCATCCATATACTCAGCAGGAGTAACGATGAGCAGCTTGTTATCAGCAACAATGGTTGATTTAATATATGTTGTGTTTTCGTCATAATTATCTACAATACTTTTCAAAAGACGACCTACTTCCTCTCCATCTCGAAGCAAATTCAACGCTTGTCTCGCTCTTGCTGAGGGCATGGTCTTAACGACAACTTCTAAATTGTCGTACCAAATTACCTCATGCTTTACCGGATTATACTGTACAGGGCAGACAGTTGTCATCATAACAGAGTGTCCATAGAGGAAATGAGTTGAAAAATGTCCATTGATTTCTTTTGGAAAAAGCGCATTAGTGGAATAGATAGCATCATTTCTTGCCCACTCGCCTACTACTCCTTCAGAGATAGGACGAGAAGGTTGTATAGGGGTAATATTAAGACCAGAAAATCGACCAGCTTCACCACCCAACTTAACCTCAACCGAAACGGCCTCTTCACCCGCCGGTAACAGTAGACTTAAAGATTTCCATGGAAGGGCTGGTGTACCGGCCTGTCCTGCCATTGATAATCCGTTAAATGAAATAAAATCACCTTGAGCCTCTCTTGAGATCGTAGGCTTTTCAAAGTGAACTTTAATTTTTACCTCGCCAGCGTTTACAAGGCCAGAGAGCATCAGTAACCCAAGGAGAATAAATTTAGCTTTCATATGAGATAAAATATTTTTGACAGGTCAACAAAGAGCACAATGGCGACAAATTTACCAAACAGAATAATTTATCGCACTTTTTTTTTACTTTTAACCTCGATTTTTTAAAAAAAGTTAGTAAACAGGCTCTCAAAGCAATAAATTGTATTGACAAAGGGGTCTAAGTTTGGTATTTTTGCATAGCCGTAGGAAAAAGCATTTAGACTAATTCATACATTCTTCACAAGGAAAACCATGATTGAGAATTAATCGTCATATCAAAGGGTAATTCTTTCAATCGAGTAAGTGCAGTGTGTTCGTTTTGACCAAAACAAATCACATGAACTTTCAACGATTAAGACCTACTCACAAATTGAGATGAGGTAATTGATTTGGCATATTACTTGTGATTTTTGAAAAACAAATTTAACATCACATGAAACTATCGCAGTTCAAGTTTAATCTGCCTAGTGACCTAATTTCCAGTTGGCCTACAGAAAATCGAGATGACACAAGGCTAATGGTAATAGACAGAAAGAAAGGTTCTATTTCACATCTTAAGTTTTCAGACCTTATAGATTTTTTTGATGACGGAGATATCTTTGTCTTGAATAATACAAAGGTTTTTCCTGCTCGTTTGTATGGTGAAAAAGAAAAAACGGGTGCTAAAATTGAAGTTTTTCTTTTAAGAGAATTAAACCGTGAGTCTCGCCTCTGGGATGTATTGGTTGATCCAGCTCGAAAAATCCGTATAGGTAATAAACTATACTTTGGTGATGACGATTTAGTTGCAGAGGTTATTGACAATACCACCTCCAGAGGACGTACTTTAAGGTTCCTTTTTGACGGCCCTTATGAGGAGTTCAAAAAAACTATTCAACGTCTTGGTGAAACCCCTCTCCCCAAAATACATAATCGTCCTGTAGACACCTCTGATGCCGAAAGGTATCAAACGATTTATGCTAAAAACGAGGGTGCTGTTGCTGCTCCTACCGCCGGCCTCCATTTCTCAAGAGAATTAATGAAACGTCTTGAAATTAAAGGCATCGATTTCGCGGAAATCACACTTCATGCCGGACTGGGTAATTTCAGAAACATCGAAGTTGAAGATCTTACCAAACATAAGATGGATTCAGAGGAGATGTATGTTAATGAAGATGCAGTTAACATTGTCAACAATGCAAAAGACAATCGAAAGAAGGTAATAGCTGTCGGTACTACTACCATGAAAGCTCTTGAAACTGCCGTGACAATCTCGGGGCATATTAAAACGTACAATGGCTGGACTAACAAGTTCATCTTTCCACCTTATGACTTTACCGTAGCAGATGCTTTAGTAACCAACTTCCATCTGCCAATGTCCTCAATGCTTATGATGGTAGCCGCTTTTGCAGGTTATGACTTAACAATGAAGGCCTACAAGGAGGCTGTTGAACAGAAATACAAGTTCTTTACCTATGGAGATGCAATGCTAATCATTTGATGAGTAATAGATCTTGTAACCTAACCACTGATTGAAAAAAAGGCTGCCCTCAATTCTGAAGGCAGCCTTTCTTGTTTAAGTCAATTGCTTACTAATTAACCGTATCGATCATTTAAAAATCTATAGATTTTTTTGAGCTTAATTACAAGATTCTAACTGATTTCTAATCGAGACTCCAGGTAGCCCCATCTTTGGTATCCTTAACCTGAATCCCAATGCTCTTTAATTTATCTCTTATAAGATCACTTGTAGCCCAATCCTTCTTCTGTTTAGCATCCTGTCTGAGCGTTAAAATGGTATCCATTAAACCTGAGATAACCGATTCATTACCTGAAGAAGAGGTCTCATCATAAAGGCCTAGAATATCAATTACGAAGGTCTTAAAGGTGTTCTTAAGAAGCTCGAGCTCATTAATCGTTATAGTTTCCTTACCATCATTAATAAGATTAATTAATCGGGTAGCTTCAAACAGTGCCGCTATTAGTTGTGGAGTATTGAAATCATCATTCATCGCCTGATAGCAATCATCTTTGATACTGGCAATTTCAACAGAAGACTTCTCAGAAGGCTTAAGTTTATCTAGAGTTCTTAATGCCTCCATGAGTTTCTTATAACCCTTCTCCGCTGCTTGCAAAGCTTCATTTGAGAAATCGACGGTACCCCGATATTGAGCCTGTAATATAAAGAAACGAATGTTCATAGGGCTATAAGCCTTCTCAAGCTTTTCATGACTCCCATCAAAGAATTGATCCAAGGTAATGAAGTTGCCCAATGACTTACCCATCTTCTGCCCATTAATGGTAATCATATTATTATGCAGCCAGTATTTAACTGCTTCTTTACCATTTGCTGCTACAGACTGAGCAATCTCCGCCTCATGATGCGGGAAAATAAGATCCATTCCACCGCCATGAATATCAAAAACCTCTCCTAAATACTTAGCCCCCATTGCTGAACACTCCATATGCCAACCAGGAAAACCATCACTCCAAGGACTGGGCCATCTCATGATATGCTCAGGTTGGGCTTTCTTCCATAAAGCAAAATCGAAAGAATTCCTCTTCTCATCTTGCCCATCAAGATCACGGGTATTACTGATCATTTCATCAACCGATCTCCCACTTAACTTTCCATAAGGATAGTCTTTATTGAACTTCAGGACATCAAAGTAAATGCTTCCTTCGCTCTCGTAAGCGTACCCCTTATCCATGATTTTCTTGACCATCTCTATTTGCTCTATGATATGACCCGAAGCATGGGGCTCAATTGACGGACGCAACACATTGAGCGCATCCATTGATTTATGATACCTGATGGTGTAATACTGTACTACCTCCATCGGCTCAAGTTGTTCTAAACGCGCCTTCTTTGAAATTTTATCTTCACCAGCGTCAGCATCATTCTCAAGATGTCCTACGTCAGTAATATTCCTAACATATCTAACCTTATAGCCTAAATGACTCAAATAACGATAGATAATATCAAATGTAATTGCAGGTCTTGCATGTCCTAAATGAGCATCACCATAAACAGTTGGTCCGCATACATACATCCCAACGTATGGCGGATTATACGGTTTAAATTCTTCTTTTCGACGAGTCAGAGTGTTGTATAAAAAAACGCTTTGTGTCATAATTATTCAAATCTTAATGGCCTTGAAAATGCAAAGATACCACGATTTGAGTAAGTTCTTTCAATGATTTCTCCTGAATACTACCTCTTTCTACAAAAACTAAGTTGAATCGATTACAAAGACTTTGATAAGCGTCTTCTCACTTAATTTTACTTTACAGTGAGAACTAAAAACCGAGTCTTTTGGGTTTATACTAAAGATTCACACCTTAAATATTCTCAATAGTCTCCCAAAGTCACCTCATTTTAAGTACCCCATTAAACATAATGATATGAAGTCATAAATATCTTAAGCCAGTAAGTAACCTAGTTGATAAAATGAAAATTTATAGAACAAAAAAATACAAAATAGTATAGCATACCAATGAATGTAGAGTATACAAGGATGCTTAATTAGACTGTATATATTAGAAATTCCTTTTTTTACAGTATAATTATCAACATTAAAAAAAATACTTGAAACCATAAAAAAATGAATTTGATTAAAAAAATGATATATCTTTGTATCATACTTAGTCAAAAAGATAACACAGGTAGTTCACAAATTGGTTTTAGATAAGTAGGTTATTAACAGATTAAATAGTAGCTAAATGAAAAGTTTGGTAAGAGTAGAAATCATTTATTTCTTTTGTTAGTGTTCAGAGTAAATTGGCAGTAATACAACGTGAAGTTGTGTATAGCTGCATATTGTCGTAAAAGTTGATTTGTTTAGATGCGCGGTTTAGTTAGAGCCGCACAACAGAAAAAAGGTGTTGATGGGGTATCAACGCCTTTTTTATTACATTGTGAACACTTCTATGAATTCTTGTAACAGATACAAAATCTACTGTTACAAGTGAGTCTATTACCAATAAAACCGATTACCTTTATATCAACCTAATTGTTGGAAAGGATAGGGGGATCAAAGAGGTTGTCTATGAACAACCAAACAAGCGCTTTAATCATCAAACTAATAACCCTTAAAACACCTTCCTCCATAAACAATCAGGCGCTTTAATTGTTACTGCATAAAATCAATGCCATGTCCTCTGCAATTGTTAGTCTTTTAAATGCCCTAATTTTAATCATTCTTGGTCTTTTCGGGTATTTTGTCTCTGATAATCCATCTGTCACTGCCCTTATTCCAGTATTTGTCGGAATTGTACTATTACTACTTAACAGAGGAATTTGGCTCGGAAAGAAAAGAGTTATTAAAGCTGCTACTGTTTTGACATTCATTTTAATTATTGGTCTTATTAAGCCACTCCTCGGGACAATTAGCCGCTCAGATAGCGAAGGCATTATGAGGGTTCTTGTTATGATGTTTATGAGTCTAATTTCATTAGGATTCTTCATTATCACTCCCATTTATCGCAAATACATGGATGCTGATGAGTAGCAGGCTTTCCTTGTGAGTAGAATACGAAAGTATAAAATGTCAAATTACCACCTAAACTGAGAAGTCAACACTCCGATTTTAAATTCTGATAAACCATTCTTAAGGCCTGCCTACCTCAACAAAAGCTATTTATACTTAATGAAAATTAGGTGTAAAAAACCTCATCTTTTTTAGTTTGCTTTGATAGTGATAATAGTATTAAAGGTACAGCGTTTAACTAAATACATCTAAAAGCTGACAAGCATTAAGATGCAACCTAATGAACTATTTTGAGGTCTATGTGGTTAACGACCTCATGAACCAATGAATTTATTCGAATTATTATGAAGAAAAGAATTGTCTTTCTCTTGTTTTTTGCATCTTCCCTCACAACATACTCCCAATCCATTTCAAAAAATGTTTTCGTAAGTGACCAAAATGGGGATAATCTGACGAACTATAATGAGATGATGAACTATCTCTCAACCATTTGTAAGAAGGGTTCTGTATTGCATCTTGATACGTTAGCATTTTCGGTAAAAGGAAGAGCAATTCCATTAATACATGTTAAAACCGACGATAAAAGCATAAAGAATAAAATTAATGTCCTGCTTTTTGCTCAACAACATGGAGACGAACCATCAGGGAAAGAGGCTCTACTTCAATTAATCCAAGAGATTGCTGATGATAAACTAGATTCTTATTTAGACTATATGAACCTGTTAATCGTCCCAATGGTTAATCCAGATGGAGCTGAGGCAGGAACTCGTCGAAATGGCAGAGGGGTTGACCTGAATAGAAACCATTTAATTCTTACAGAACCAGAGACCCAAGGCCTACATAAACTATTCAATAAATACTTGCCGGAGGTAACTCTTGATATGCATGAGTACTATCCTTACGAGGATACAACGAAGAAATTCCCATATATCAGACAGTTTGATGAACAAGTTGGGATCCTTACGAACCTCAACGTAAACTCTGATCTTCGTGAAATGCAAAAAAGAGAACTTTTAACCTATATTGGGCAAGAGGTCTCGGCTAAAGGATTTCTGTTTGGTGAATATGCCGTAGGATCTATCGCAAACGGGAAAACAATTCGTCACAGCACCGTAGATATCGATGATGGAAGACAAAGCTTTGGTATTCAATCCACCATCTCTCTAATCTCAGAAGGGTTAAACGGAAAAACCCCAACAGATAGAATCCAGAAAAGAAGCCTCGCACAACTTATTGTTGCTAAATCACTACTTAAATGGTGCTTGGAATCTCCTGACTGGATTAAGCGTAGGATTGCTTTTCAACGCCATCAACTCATCAATGGTACCGATAGTATAATTATCCAGATGGATCATGTCTCTGATGGCTCACAGCGAATAGTACCCATGCATAATGTTATCACAGGAAAAGACTCTGTATTTCATCTCTCAAATTTTGCTCCTAAAGTAGCCGCTATAAAAAAGGTTAAAAGACCATTAGCTTACCTTGTCCCTATCACTGATACCGCTCTTATGAGATTTTTAAATGCTCAACAAATATCATACGTGAAGTTAGACCAACTTCACAATGGGAAGATCTTCGAATATAACATCACTGAACCCAAACAGATCATCCTTGAAGGAATGACTATCTGGGATCCCACCTTTTCGTATAGCCCTATAAATAGGGAAATTGATTTAAACCAGTATTATTTTGTTCCAACTAATCAACTTCGGGTAATAACCATTTGCCTTGCCTTTGAACCTAATTCAATGTTCGGCCTTGCAAACTATTCGCTTTACAACTACTTGATAAAAAAAGGGTCATATCCAATTTTAAGGGTAGAATAGATAGAATTATTAAATCTTGCGTAAAATGAAAAAAGGGGGGCATAAGCCCCCCTTTTTATTTATAACCGATTAATGTTATTTATTAATCACCATTCTCCTAACAATATTTACATTCTTACTGTTAGTTAGAGTCACATAATAAACACCATTTGGAAGATTCTGTACATCAATCTGACGTGTTACTGCATTCTCTAAATTAAAGTTCTCTGAGCGATATACTTTAATACCAAGAGTATTTGTAATCTCAATAACAAAATTACCTTGTCCTCTTGCTGCCATCTCAATCGTGAAATGACCATCATTTGGTACAGGATATAAGTTGAATGAGCTTGCGTCAGGGCCACTAATACCGGTTAGATCAACAAATATCTCATTTGAAACTTCCGATGGACAGCCATCAAGAGTTACAACGCAAGAATAGAGGCCTGATTCAAGAGCAGTATAAGTTACACCTGTAGCACCTGGGATTAAAACTCCATTCAGATACCACTGATTACCAGCAGCAGCACTACTTGTTAACAGTGATCCGTTTGCGGAAATGACAGGGGTTTCAGGAATAGGATTAACCGTTATTGCCAATGTCGAAGCAACACCTAAACCACAACTGTTCGAGCCAGAAACTGTAACATCACCTGAAACAGCATTTGAACCATAGTTTACCGTAACCTTAAAGGTATTTCCTCCACTAGCAATAGTGGCTCCTGTAGGAACAGTCCAGCTATAACTAGTTGCTCCTGAAATAGGACTAATCTGATAGATCACGCTATTGGTTCCGGCACATACAGTCGAAACACCAGTAATGACACCGGCAGCACCAGGTAATGGGGATACTATAACACTTAAAGTTGCAGGGGCACCTAAACCGCATTCGTTCATTGCAGCAGCTGTTACACTACCAGAAGTAGCAGCAGCACCATAATTAACCGTAATACTATTGGTGCCGGCACCAGATGCAATTGTTGCACCTGTTGGAACAGTCCACTCATATCCGGTTGCACCATTAACTGCTGAGATAGTATAAACTATACCAGTAGCACCGGCACAAACCTGACCACTACCCGTAATTGTTCCAGAGGTCTGTGGTACATCTTTAACAATGATATTAGTATAGGCTGGAGCACTCATGGTACACCCACCAATACCAGTATAAGAGATTCCTAATGGATAAACACCGGTACTATTCCACTTAACAACTAAATGGCTAGTGCCTTGTCCGCTAAGTATTGTAGCCGAAGCAGGAACAACCCAAGTATAGTTTGTCATGCCCAAATCAGTGAAATATTCAGCTTGGGCATCCTTACAGGTGTAGGTTGGTCCAATCAGACTAGGTGCAGGAATAGGATAAATATTTACAGGATAGCTAACGGGAGCTAAAGCAGAACAACCTGAAGCATTATTATAGTTCACAGTTACAGATTGTGATCCTGGAGTATTCCATTTCACAGTAATTGAGTTTGTACCAGCACCATTAGTAATGGTTCCACCAGCAGAAACAGTCCATACATAACTGGTCTGTCCGCTTTGTGTGGTGTATACATTATTAGTAGTTCCCGGACAAGCAGAAGCGGGACCAGAAACAGTAGGAGTAGGAAGTGCGTTAACAGTAACATTCTTATTAGTTGCTGTGGTAGCAGTACAACTGTTAGCATTGGTATAGTTTACAGTCACAGTCTGGGCACCTGCCGTATTCCATGATACTGTAATAGCATTGGTGGTTGAACCTGCTGTGATTGTTCCACCAGCAGATACAGTCCAGCTATAAGCGGTCATACCAGCCTCAGTACTGTAGCTATTACCGGTTGTACTAGCACAAACAGAAGCTAAACCAGTAATTGTTGGCACTGGCAAAGGATTAACGGTTAAAGCCTTGGATGATGAGGTACCACTAGCGCAAGCATTTGCACCAGCAACTGTAACATTACCGGAAACAGCTGAGGTACTAAAGCTTACTGTAATACTATTTGTTCCACTACCAGCAGTGATTGTTGCACCAGTTGGCAAAGTCCAATTGTATGTGGTAGCATTTGCAATTGCAGGAACACTAAAGTTAACACCAGTCGCTCCTTGACAAACTGCAGCAGGACCTGTAATTGTACCAGCAGCAGCAGGGACAGGACAACCAGATAGGAAACTTATATCACTACCATAGCTGGTACCTGTAGAGTTAACCGCTTTTACACGGAAGTGATAAGTTGTGTTTGTTGTTAAGCCAGTTAAATTAGCTGATACACTAGTTGCACTGTTACCAGTAACTGGTGATGGCGTCGCATTTGCCACATTACCGTAAGCATTTGTTAAACCCCACTCGAAGGTAACAGTTGAATTACCAGAATTATTTGCATTAACAGAACCATTCAAAGTAGCAGTTGTAGTTGTTATTGCTGAAGCAGCATTAGTAACAACAGTTGGAGCTAACATTGAAGTGGTGAAGGTTAAATCAAGCCCATTGGATGTACCTGTAGCATTAACACCCTTTACACGGAAATGATAGGTTGTGTTAGGTGTTAATCCGGTAATGGCAAAACTGACGCTTGTTGCAGTGTATCCTGTAACAGTATTTGGAGTAGCATTAACACTTGTACCGTATGAGGTTGTTAAGCCATACTCAAACGTAGCAGTTGTACTGGCATTATTTGCATTTACAGTACCGTTGATCGTAGCCCCGGTTGCAGTAACTGATGTTGCAGCCAAGGTAACAACTGTGGGAGCTATAGCTGAAGTCGTAAAGGTTTTATCAGCACCGTAACCGTTGGTTGCGTTATAAACACCTTTTGCACGGAAATGATAGGTTTGATTTGGTTCTAAAGACGAGAGAGAAGCACTCATTGCAGTTGCCGTGTTACCAGTAATAGGAGTTGGAGTGGCAACAATATTTGAACCATACGCATTTGTTAATCCCCAATCAAAAGAGGTAGCCACACTCTCATTTGCTGCTGTGACTGATCCATTAAGGGTAGCACCAGAGGAGGTGATAGCAGTAGCATCATTGGTTACTATAGTAGGAGTAAAGCTAACTTCATAGGCTCCCATATCAGGGATAGCACCACGTGTAGTACCTGCATAGTCAGTAGTGATACCAGCAATAGGGGTTCCGGTGTTGTTTAAAGAAACAACAGTTGGATGAAGATCGCTTGCAGATGCAAAAGCTGGATTAATGCTGACAGAATGAGTATTACCACCAAAACCAGTTTGGATTGCAGCCAGATCATTTCTTGCTGAACCCAAATAGCCTAAGTCAGTACCAGAATTCAGATAGTCATTGTAATCAATGGTTCCAAAAATGGTATTAGGTGAAGCACAGTAGATGGCATATCTGGTTGTTGCATCAGATTGTGCATTAATAAAGATATTATTCTGGAGATTTACAGCACCCGCCGCTGTCACAGAACTACTAATATTAATTGCTGCAGTCGTGCCTGCGGTAGTCACTTGGTTCGTATTGAGATAAACGGTGTTAAAGTTAATATCATAACCCAAACCACTATTAACAAAAATACCATACCCATTGTCCAAGTAGGTCACACCACTATATCCATAAGCGGCAATATCCCATAGAATATTGTTCTGAACTTTAATATTCGCAGCTGTTGCCAGACTTGAGGCCAAATAAATACCATTTGCTCCATAACCACTTGTACTGGTATTCTTAATGTTACTAATTGAATTTCTTTCAATAGTTACATTACCAATAGTACCTGAGAGATAAATACCATAAGTAGTTGACGAACCAGTTGAATTAATATTAGTTAGAGTATTTGATTTTATCAGGATGTTTGAGTTTGCAACACCTGTTGTCACAGCTATACCATATCCAGTACCTGAACTGGTGCTATTATAGCCCACGTTATCAATGGTATTACCAATAACTGAAGTATTAGAGGTTCCTGTTGCAAGCCAAATAGCTCTCTTAACATCGGCATTAGCATCAATAATATTACCAATACTATTATTCGAGATGGTTACCCCATCCAGACCTTGTACATAAATAGCTGTTAAACGTACGTAATCGGTACCAGTGGCATTGATTTCATTGCCTGTAATAACTGTTCCAGAACCATTACCAGCAACAACATTACCATTCATGTAACAAGCAATATATGCCTTTTTAATAGCATTATTCTGAACCGTTAGATTGGTAAAGTTACCTGCTGTCCCAGCCTCATCTGTAAATACCAAAGCAGATGAAGTGGTTGCTCCATTTACTAGGATTGTGTTCTTTACGGTAACATTTGTCAGCACTCCGGATCCAACCGAGGCACAGAATACAACCTGAGGACTTGTGGTGTTGGTATTACTAATAGTAAGATTACGAGTAGTAGAACCATTATTAGAACCATCAAGGGTGGTATAACTATTCTTGATTTTAATCAAGGCTCCTGAAGCCACTGAACCAGTGATGGCAGTAGTTGCACCAGTATTAGGTTTAATAGTCAGTGTATTTGTGCTGTTTGATCCATAATTACTTTGAATAGTAATAGGGAATGTTTCAGAGGCACTATAGGTAGCATCATCCAAAATAAAGGTTACCGCACCAACCATCACCTTATTATTAAGGTCTGTAATTGCATTGGTCAAAGTGGTATAGTTTGGAGCAACCTGCGCTGCACCAACATGGAAGACACCAGCAATTGTACCCATGATGGTATAGGTACTTGGTGTAGTCGGAGCAGTTGACACGGCTGGAGGATCAGCACTAAATCCGGTAGCCCCGGCTGAAGGAGCACAGCTGACATTAGGGGTTGGAGTAACTAAGTCTTGTGCTACAATATAATAGCTAACTACATCTGCGGTAGCTACACCAGCTCCGAAAGTAAAAGTGTATTGATTACTTCCAATAGAAACACCCCAGACAGCATTATAACTACCTGAGTTTATCTTCCAGTAAAGAACCGGACGACCAGTACCAGAGGTAGGAACACCTGAAGCATCGGTAATTGTTGCTGTAAGGGTTCTGGCTGTTGTAAGATTTGTTCCAGGTAACGGAGTATAATTAATTGTAGGGCCATTCAAATCGAGGGCGATTCCTGCGAACTCATGAGCACCCATATCAGGAGCTGTGGCTGGCTTTGCAATGTTATTAGGATAACCAGGATTGGGGTACCTCAATGTTCCAAAGTAGTCATCTGTGATTGCAGGTGAGCTAACGGTAGTAGCTCCACTCTCCAGTTGTGTTGCAATTGCAGGATTGATCTTTAGATCATAAGGAGTAGTAGCAACATTTACAAAATTGGGGTTCTCACTTACGGAAGCACTCTCTCTAGGAGCTAATGTAGTTTTTAAATCAGCAATAGTTTGAGATCCTGCAGTACCATTATAATAAAGTACTCTTGTGGCAGAAGGAGTTCCAGCATAGAAATCATTATAGTTACATGTTGCAAGTAAGTTATCGTTATAAATGCTTGACCTACGATAAGCAGCAGCGATACCTGTGCCCGTAGTAGCAGATAAATTGACAACAATATTATTTCTCAAATCTAAAGCTGCAGTCGTTGCAGTTTGACTAGTCATATGGTAAATACCAGTTGTTGAGAAATTGGTTCCTGTCGAAGTGGCATTCAAATAAATAGAATTATTGTAAACACCATATTGAGCAGTAGTTGTAGAACTATTAATATTAATACCACGGATTGATTCTGTTGAATTACTTCCGGCTGGATTCTTCAGATCACTGATGAAATTATTATAGATATTAACCAGTGTTCCAGCAGCAACAGAGATACCATGAGTATAACCTAAACCAGATGTGTTATTATTGGTAAGATCAAAGATTTTATTCTTGAAGACGTTAACACCCGCAGTTGAAGTGGCTGTACTTCCACCTGCTGATGAAACATAAATTCCAGCAACAGTATTTGCTCCACCACATGCTAAACCAGAAATTGTATTTCCTGAAACGGTCTGCCCGATAACTGACGAATTACCAACATATAAACCATATACATTACCACCGCCTACACCACTAACACAGTTAGTGACCGTATTATTATTAACGGTAGAGCCTAAACTGCCATAAGTAACATAGATGGGATAATTAGTACCTGTAACAACAGTGGTATTTGATACGCTGTTATTATCCGCATTAACTTGCTGAGTATTAGACGTATTATAATAAATACCATAGAATGAGGATGAACCTGTTAAAGTAACATTTGAGATGGTATTATTACTAATAGTAGCAGTGCCGGATGCAGGCGATCCATAGTTATAAATGAAGTAATAGGTACCAACTCCAGATTTTGTAATTGCACCACTAGTCTGGTTTCCATTTATTGTCAAATTTGGAGTTGCATTGGAACAATAGATAGAATAAGAAGTAGTGGTAGAAGCAAATGTACCATAAGAGAAGGTATTATTGCTAATATTCATACTGGTACCAACCTGACCAATATAGATACCATGAGCAGCGCTCGTAGCTGAAATGCCTAATGTAATGGTATTATTGGTGAAGTTACAAACTCCTGCTGCACTACTTGTAGACCCAAAAAGTCCATACAGAGTTGAAGTAGCATTAGTACCACCTCCTCCAACATTATCAAATGTATTGTAACTTACTGTAGGATTACTGAAATATATCAAGTAAACAGCATATGCAGCTGAGGCAGTATTTCCAGCATAATTTTGAATAACGTTACCGTTACCAGCTGAACCGCCAATTACAAAATTCTGATCATAGAAATCATAAGGAGCTGTACTATGATTAAAACCACGAACCACGATTCCAGCGAAGACATTACTAATCGTGTTACCTGAAAAAGTAACATTTTCATTTCTTCCTCCCGTTGATGTAACCGTGATTCCCGTTGATGATGAAGCTAGCGAAGCGGCATCGTTATTAGAGCTATAGATACCAACAACATAGGCACTGGTACCTTTAGTCATAGTTACCTTTGCATTCTTGATGGTAACATTTTTCACTCCATCGGTTACGGATGCTTTACGTAGATAGTAACCATATTCAATGCCCGAATTTGAAGCACTGACATCAATCTGATCAAAGGTAACATAGTCGCTACCTTGAATGATGATGACCGCATCACCTTGACCGCCAAGAGTAGTGGTAGATACTGTACCTGCATCGGTACGTGAAATAACAGGATTTAACCCAACACCCGACTTCTGAAAAACAATCGGATTGGCTGAAGTGCCTGTGGCAGTAAGAAGTATTGGCCCAGCAGGTGTCTCAGTATAGCCTGCGGCAATGTTAAACGTTACACCCCCGGCTCCCACGCCTTGAGTGTTTAGTGCTGCTACTGCTAATTCCAGCGACGCATAATCACCAGGAATAGTCTTTGTGCCTGTTAGCTGAGCCCACGATTGGGTGGCAAATAGCAGTGCGACCAAAAAAGTAAAAACTTTATTCATCTTGTGTACATAATTGGTTAATAAAGGAAACTGGTTAAACCTGTGTCAAACTTAAAAAGAATACCGTCTGAATTTGATTGATAATTAATTGTTACTATGACACTTTGTTGTTTGCTGTTTATTTTTCTTTTTATTTAACAATCAGGAAAAACATCCGTCAAATATAATAGCGCATTCATACAAATTGTACTCCTAATCAAAAATTTATTTTTAGAACGAAAAGTGTCCCCTATATCTATCAAAATTTTATCCAAAAAATGAACCTTTTTTATCATTTACAACTATTAAAAAACTGATCTTATGATATATACAAAATATGGCATACCCACCCATATAATAGATTGTATCTTACACTATCATTCTACCAAAATCATAAAACGTATTCAAAAGTTTTTAAAAATTTTTAATACCTCATTGCCTACATCTCCATCATTATCTCCATACGTCATGAACACAGTGTTTCAAGATTAACCTACAGCTTTCAAAAGAACTGCATCAGATTATTACTATAATAATATCCAAATTATTGGAAACACAAATACAAAACAATTTTATAATGAGACTTAATCTTTTATCTACAAACAACTAACGGCTTATTTTTTGCCTTTGAGCTCAAGAATTTTATACTTTAATTCTTCTTGCGGGTTCCACTTGCCAGTCGCCGGCTATATCACACATAATCCTCAAATCTCAAGCATATCAAAGTAAATGACAAAAAATGCTATCTATTTGATCTCATAATCCTGAATTGAATTTACTTTTCTGTAAACCTATTTTAGGATAAGAAATTCTCAACATCTCCTCAACATCTCCTCTATATCCCCTCTATATCCTCTACCTATATAGTTCCTATCTTACACGA
>JAJTBW010000030.1 GCA_021286705.1 Sphingobacteriia bacterium | reverse complement strand
GTCGAAACCACTGTAGCCTTCGACTCCGCTCAGGCAGCGACCCGGTGGTTGAGCGTAGTCGAAACCACTGTATTCTTTGTATCTCTCATGTTCTCCTCGACTCTACCTCTTATGCCTCTCCCTATCCTCTCCCTATCCTCTCCCTATCCTCTCCCTATCCTCTCCCTATAAACTCGTGTAAGATAGGGACTATATAGGTAGAGGATGTAGAGGGGATATTTAGAGGATGTTGAGGAGAAGTTGACATAAGAAAACATAAGAGAACATAAGAGAGTCATAAGAGAGATATAAGAGGGATATAAGAGGGATGCTTCAGAGATGCTGATTATCAGAGAATTGGAACATGAGTATTTGTGGCTGGCAAGAGAGATTCAAAATTCAAAAATTTGCTACTAGCCGCTGGCTACTGGCAGGTTATGGACAGAATTTAAAATTCAAGAATTCAAAGATTTGCAAACATCGGGCAGCTACTGGCTACTAGCTTCTGGCTATTTGCTAAAGATTAATGAAGCTCAACTCTTGGTTTGATTTGTTTTCAAAAGAGTTAACATATATATTTAATGTTTTGTTCTATGGTAATAGGGTGACATAAAATTGGATTAAAATGAATCTGAGTCTGCGGCAGCGTTTGATGCTATATGTTTTTCTACCAAGTATGTTGGTTTTTATAGCTATAGCCTTATTTGACATTCTTGATGAATTTAAAGATAAGAAGGAGATCACCGATTTAGCACTGAGTAAACGAGCCATAAAGATTGCGTTATCTATAGAGCGCAATATGGTAAGTTTTCAGGATAATATTATTGAGATATGAGACTATGCGATAAAGAATCCGGGTTTTACTGATGAGCAGGTATATGAACTACTTGAGAGTTTCCTGTTATCCGATACGATGGCTTTAGGTGCTAGTTTTACGTTTGAAAAGGGATTAAGGCTTAAGGATAGAATATTTGCACCTTATGTGTATCGTACGAATGATAGTATGATAAGAACAGATTTAGCCGCAGAGGATGCATATGACTCGATTACCAGATATGATTGGTTTAGTGTGCCTAAGGAGAGTGGACGAAATTATTGGACACAGCCTTACATAGATCCAGTTGTAAAAAAAAATCATGGCTACGTTTTGTGTTCCTGTGTTTCTAAAGGGTCAGTTTATCGGTGTAATTACGGGTGATTTTGATGTTACTAAGTTTGAAGATCAATTAATGACCTCTTCTTTAGATAGGTATGATCTAAGAAGTTATGTGGTAAGTGATAGTGGAATTCTTATTTATGATTCTGAGAAACCTGAGTTAATCGGCACAAACTATAAGAGTACTGAGTTAGCTGATTGGTTGGGGAAAATGCTAACTCAAGAGAGGAATCTTGAGAGGGTTATAGCAGGAAACAGAATTATCCTGTATGACGATCATGGTCATGAGAAAAGCTGGGTTTATTTATCAAAAGTCTTTCCAATAGGGTGGAAGGTTGTTTCAATTATTAATCCTAAGGGTATCAGGAGCGACCTAGAAAGGTATATTCTTCTTAGAACGGGAATAATTATCTTTCTTTTTCTGTTTTTCATTATCATAAACCGTTATTTCGCTGTCAGGGCAGTAAGGCCAATTGAGAAACTGACCGCTCTTGTCAAGGCGATCGGGGAAGGGCGGGCTCAAGAGAAAAAACCCATCGGCGGAACTGCTGAGGTTAGATTGCTTGAAACTGTTTTTAAGGATACATTTTTAAAATTACGTGAGAAAGAGGCAAAACTTAAGGAAACACAAGAGGGCCTTATAGAACTTAATGAAGAGCTTGAGCAAAGGGTTTTAGACAGAACCAAAGCACTTGATAGAGAGCGTGCACTCCTCAACTCAATTATTAATTCGACGCCCGAGATCCTGTTCTTTAAGGACCCTGAAGGGAAATACCAGGAGGCTAATTCATTGGCTCTTCAAAAGTTTGGGACTACCTGGGAGGAGTGCATTGGTAAAGATGATTTTCAACTCTTTAATGAGGATTCTGCCAAAGCATTTATTGAATTTGATAAAAAAGTAATTCAGGAAAAACGACTTCTGAAAATTGAGGAGTGGAGTGAAGGATCGGCAGGTGAACAGAGATTCTATGAAACTCTAAAGACACCTGTTTTAAGTGCAGAAAATGAGTTTTTGGGTATTATTGGGATTAGCAGGGACTTAACCGATCGGCGGCTTGCTGAGGATAACCTAGCTAAAGCAGAACGTGAACTCAGAATTATTCTGGATACAGTTGGAGATACCATTATTGGGGTTGATAAGGATGGCTCAGTAAAGTTCCTGAACGCTGCTGCAATTGAGAATTTCGGGTATTCAAAAGATGAATTTCTTGAGGCTTCTCTGCATCAAAAGATACTTCCCAGTTACATAGATGGAGCCATTTATCCTGAAGAAAAAGGATGGATTTATACAACGTTAAATAATGGCAGAGCCTATTCCGGAGCTGATGAGGTTTTTTTTAGAAAAGATGGATCAACATTCTATGGCGAATACTATTGCCGACCAATACTGAAAGATGGAGCCATTGACGGTGCTGTTATTCTGATTAGAGACATTACTGAAATACTTAAGCAGAGTGAGAGTTTTAATGCTTTATTACAAAATGCGACCGACTTAATCTACATCAAAGATAAAGATATGAGGTTTACTCATGTGAGTAAGTCGTATTTAGAGTTTTTTGGTCTTTCATCTCTAAACAGTGTTATCGGTAAAACTGATGAGGAGATCTTTGGTGTCCATAATAATCTTAGAAGTGCTTCCTTGGTTAAAGAGATGCTTCTATCGGGTAGAAAGAGTAATGAAGTCATTGAGGAGATTATATCAGCAGAAGGTTTAAGTAAGACGCTTATGACCTCTACAAAAATCTTATCAGGTAGAAACCGTGAGTTTTTAGGTGTCATCTTGGTTAGTAAAGATATTACGGAACAACGAAAACTACTTGTAGAATTAAGCGAGATTACTGAAGCTCTACCTGTTATAGTATTTCGTTATGAGATAACTAGTGATGGCAAAGAGTCGTTTGCCTATTTAAGTGAAGGAGTGCATGGGATAACAGGATATTCCCCTAAGGAGGTAATTATTGATGCAGAGAAACTCTGGGCTGTTATTCTTCCCGAAGACCTTGAGATGGTGTTTAAGCATCTTAGAAGTAAAGATTTAAGTAGAGAACAAGAGTTATTCGATATTAGAATCAGAAACAATGAAGGACAGATAACATGGTATCGAATTGCCGCAGTTGGAAGGCGAGGGCTTGATGGGAAAACGATTCTGACAGGGTATCTTCAAAACATAGATGTTTTAAAAAATCAGGAGTTTTTAATTAAAGCACAGTTACAGTTTCAAGAAACACTGATTGATACTATTCCGATGCCCTTATTCTATAAATCGGTTGAAGGCAAGTATCTAGGTATTAATAAGGCTTATGAGGCGGCATTTAATACTGATCGTAAAGAGGTTATAGGTAAGACTGCATATGAGGTCTCATACTTGTCATCAGATCAGGCAGAGGAGTTTAGCCGTAATGAGGATGAAATCTTTTTCAGTGGAAAGTCATTGAGTATAGAGCAACAACTTCAATACGCTGATGGGGTAGAACATACAGTCCTCTATTTTAAAACCGGATTTAGCTTACCCGATAACAGACCCGGTGGATTAATTGGATTGTTGGTAGATATTACAGATCAGAAGAAGGCTCAAAAGTTAATGCTGGAAGCAAAAATGGCGGCGGATGCGGCCAATCAGGCTAAGAGTGATTTTCTTGCTAACATGAGTCATGAGATCAGAACCCCTATGAATGCGATTATGGGGCTTACATTCTTAGCATTAAAGATTGTTGAAGATGAAAGATTGGTTAACTATCTGACCAAAATAGACTCGGCTGCAACCTCCTTGCTTCAGATAATCAATGATATTCTCGACTTTTCAAAGATAGAGGCTGGAAAGCTTAGTATTGAGAAAATAGATTTCACAATAGAGGATCTTATTGCTACTCATGTTGATATGTTCACCTACAAGGCACAAGAGAAAGGGCTTGATTTTATTCTTGATGTTGATCAGAAAATTCCTGAAAAACTAATCGGTGATCCACTAAGAATCGGACAAATCCTGAAGAATCTGTGCAGCAATGCTATTAAGTTTACGAGTGATGGAGAAATAGTACTTCGGATTCAACTTCTAAACATGGAGAAAACTCAGGTGGCTCTCAAGTTTAGTGTGAAGGATACCGGTATTGGTTTAACTCCTGAGCAGAAGGATAGATTATTCCAACCTTTCACCCAAGCCGATTCCAGTACGACGCGTAAATATGGTGGAACAGGCTTGGGATTAGCAATATCAAAGCAGCTGGTTGAGGCAATGGGTGGTGAAGTAGAACTGGAGTCTGAATATCAAAAAGGGAGTGAGTTTTCGTTCACTTGTATTGTTGGCTACAAAGATGATAAGGGTTCAGGGAATGATATTCAAAAAGTATTCCTCTCATCATTCAAAGGTAAAAAAGCAATTATAGCTGATGCAAATGTTACCTCCGCCTCGGTGCTTATTAGAATTTTAAATAGCTTCTCTATAAATGGAGATTTGGTAAGTCATTATGCTGATGTTCAAGAAATCCTGACTAATAAAATAGTATCCTACGACTTAATCTTTTTAGATCGGAAACTACCAGGTGGTGATGCAAATGAGCTTATTAAATCAATAAAGGATAATCCTGAATATTCTAGAACCCCGGTAATTGTAATGGTCAATAATGTCAATGCTTTCGAGATTGATCGGGAACTGGTAAAATATATCCTTGAGAAACCTTATTCTAGTTCACAGGTTTTTAATAAGTTGTCTGATATTTTCTATAAAACAGAGACTAAGTCATTGCCATTACATTCTAAGATTCAGAAGAACAATCAGTTTGAAAACTGCCTGTATGGTATAAGGATTCTGTTAGTTGAAGATAATGAGTTGAATCAGCAGGTTGCCAAAGAGTTGTTTACAGGTTATGGTGCCATTGTAGAGATTGCCTCCGACGGGCAAATTGCTATTGACAAGATGAAACAGAGCCTTTCGTCAATTCTGTATGACATCGTTTTGATGGATTTGCAGATGCCGGTCATGGATGGGGTAAGTGCAACCAAGATTATCAGACAGGATAAGCGATTTGACCACATCCCTGTTTTAGCACTATCTGCCGATGTCGTTTCAGGAGTTAAAGAGAATTGTCTTGCAATAGGAATGCAAGAGTTTATCTTTAAGCCAATCGATCCTTTTGCTGCAATACAGACCATGTTAAACTTCGTACAGGCTAAACCGATAACTGATTCAGATGTACAGAAAGTCCAGCTAAGTGATCAATCTTCTGATAATAATAAGCTATCTGATGTCAATCTATCTATTTTGGAGTGGGTGGATACCGAGGATGGTTTAAGGAGAGTTGGTGGAAATAAAAGTGTTTATTTCAAAATATTATTCCGCTTTCTTGATGATTATAGCGAAATAAGGGTGAGATTGAATCAGGTGCTCCTAACAGAAGATAATTCTGGTATAATAAGGTTTTTTCATACACTGAAAGGCGTTGCCGGCAATTTGGGGATGAAGGAGGTGTTTTCTAATGCCGCACTATTGGAAAGAGTAGCTCATGAAAAGAGTCTTAATGAGTCCTCACCTGAGATAGATCAATTGATGAGAAGTATTGAATTAGTAAATACTGAGTTAAGGGGTTTAAAACAGCAGGTACAAGAGACTCAACCAGAAAAGCAATCAGATGCTGTTCTTACTAACGATGATCTTTTAAAATTGGGTGATTTCATTGATCAGGATGATCCTGATGCGCTTAATGAGGTCAGATCACTGATGGAACGATTTTCAAGTAATGATGGATTAAAATTGTTGGAGAAGGCCATTAGGAATTTTGATTTCTCAACGGCTAAATCTCTTTTAAATGATGTGTTAAATGGCATTAAAAATCAATAAATATCAAGTATGAAGATTAAGGAGAAGTTCTCAGAGAAGTTGATTCTGATGGTTGATGACGCACCAGAGAATATCGAAATTCTTAATGGATTATTGCAAGGCGTTAAAAAGAAGGTGGCCACTTCAGGCGAACGAGCATTAGAATTAGCCTTAATGCAGCCCAAACCTGATTTGATATTATTAGATATAATTATGCCGGATATGGATGGTTATTCGGTGTGCAAGATTCTTCGGGAAAAAGAAGAGACCGCTGGCATCCCGGTGATCTTCCTAACTTCCAAGAGTTCAATTGACGATGTGGTTAAAGGCTTTGAGGTAGGTGGGCAGGATTATGTAACTAAGTCATTTGATGCAAATGAGTTGATTGCTAGGATTAATATGCAGCTTGAGCTACAGTGGCAACAGGAGGAGTTACGAATGCTTAATGCTTCTAAGGATAAGTTCTTTAGTATTGTTGCTCACGATATAAAGAACCCGTTTACAGCACTGCAATTGAGCGCAGGCTTGGTAAAAAGGAGATATGATACACTACCTCCAGAGAAGTTGAAAAACTATATAATGGAGATAGCGAATAATATTGAAAAAGTGGTTACTATTTCAGTGAACCTGCTTGATTGGGCAAGAGCTCAATCGGGGAAGCTTGAAGTAACACCTGAATCAATATCTATTTCAGAGATAATTGAAGAGAATTTTGGCTTTGTTAAGACTCAGGCTGAGAATAAAAAGATCACCTTATCTCGTGAGTCAATAGACGATGTTTCGCTGTATGCCGATAGAGCTCAGATAAATACTGTTCTTAGAAATCTGCTAACCAATGCGCTTAAATTTACTCATAAAGGAGGTTCTGTTAAGCTGGAGTATAAGATAGAGAATAAACACTGTGTGATCTCTGTGATAGATTCTGGTGTTGGTATGACCGAGGAAATTCGTAAGTCTATTTTCAGAATAGATGCGAAGCATTCAACGCCGGGTACTTCAGGTGAGGGTGGAACAGGACTTGGGTTGTTGCTCTGTAAAGAGTTTGTGGAAAAGAATAAGGGCAAAATCGGGGTCTCTTCTACAGTTGATGTTGGATCTACTTTTTGGTTCACAGTACCGTTGGCGGTTTGAACAACGGGTATTATTGGATTTGAGAATAGGCAATCGGGGTAACTATCAATAAGGTTCTTTTAATACAAAGGATTTCCAGTTTACTTCAATAACAATAGTGTGTGATTTAACGATTAAAGCGAATTAGTTTTATTACTTAGGTAGGTGCGTATGTTTCTCATGAACCGGTTATATCCGGTTCGGTGGATGGGTGTATTCCTGAATAGAGAAAGGAACCTTTCATGAGATAGATTCTCATAATCATAATCAGTAAAATCTAATAGATCTTTAATGGATTGGGCGAAGATAGATTTTGTAGTATAGGGTTTACGATTATGGGGGCAAACATCCTGACAGATATCACATCCGAAGATGTTATCATTAAGTTGGGCGGCTATATGTTGTGGGATCTCTTTTTTACTCTCGATGGTATGATAGGAGATACAATTTCTTGCATCCAGAAATCGAGGAGCAATTAGGGCAAAGGTGGGGCAAGCAGTGATGCATTTAACACATGACCCACAGTGATCTTCTATTATTGGTCTATCTGAGGAGAGGTTTAGCGATGTAAAAAGTACCGAGATAAAGAAATAGCTCCCTTTTCCTGGAACTATAAGGCAGGTGTTTTTGCCAATCCAGCCCAGACCTGCTCTGTGTGCCAGTGCTCTTTCAAGAATAGGACCAGTGTCAGTATAATGTCTAATAGCTGCCTCCGGGAATTGATCGTTTAATCTTTGAGAAAATGAGATTAGACGTTGATTGAGGGCATCGTGGTAATCTGTTTTATAGCGGGCATAATGAGCGATTTTAGCCTCACTACTTTTCCGTTCACCGGAAGTAGTATCTTCTGATATTGTTGACGGTTCTTGGTAGTATGAAGAGAGAAGGATAATAGCTGCATTAGCTTCGGGAACGAGTAGTTTCGGGTTAATACGTTTATCATTATTACGATGAAACCAAGCCATATCGGCGTTAGCTTCAGTTTTTAGCCAACGATCCAGATGTTCCTGATGATTTACAAGGGGATCCAGGTTAGTAAAGCCACATAGATCGAATCCCTCCGTTAGAGCTAATTTCCTAATCGATTCATTGATGTTAATATCATTTCCCATTTCAGACATTAGAAATCGAGTGTGCCCTGTTGTGCGTTGGGAGCTCTTTTGAGGTGTTTATAAGCAAGAGGAGTCGCCTCTCTGCCTCTGGGGGTTCTTGTTAGAAATCCTTCCTGGATTAGGAACGGTTCATAGACTTCTTCTATAGTTCCAGAATCTTCTCCTACTGAGGTGGCAATCGTGTTTAAACCTACTGGGCCACCACCGAATTTGTCAATAATCGTGGTAAGTATTCTATTGTCCATTTCATCGAGGCCAAACTCATCGACATTTAAAGCTTGTAAGGAGAATTGGACAATTTTCATATCAATATTCCCATCTCCTTTTATTTGAGCAAAATCTCGGACTCTACGAAGGAGGAGGTTAGCAATACGAGGCGTACCACGACTTCTGCGAGCAATTTCGTAAGCGGCATCCGGTGAGATGGCTACCTTAAGAATTCCAGCCGAACGGATTAATATTCTTGCGAGAGTTTCAGCATCATAGTACTGTAGACGAAGATTTATACCAAAGCGGCTTCTCAGTGGGGCCGTTAATAAACCAGAACGAGTAGTTGCCCCAACGAGAGTGAAAGGATTAAGCGATATCTGTACAGATCTGGCATTAGGCCCTGTTTCAATCATAATATCAATCTTAAAGTCCTCCATAGCAGAATAGAGATACTCTTCGATGACAGGGCTTAAACGATGTATCTCATCAATAAAAAGAACATCGTTTGCATCAAGGTTAGTTAACAGACCAGCTAGATCACCCGGTTTATCGAGTACAGGCCCACTCGTCATTTTTATTCCGACACCAAGTTCATTGGCAATAATATGAGAAAGGGTGGTTTTTCCTAGACCCGGAGGGCCATGTAACAAGACGTGATCAAGTGCCTCTTTTCTGCGGCGAGCAGCAAGAACAAAGACAGAGAGGTTCTCAACCACTTGAGGCTGACCTGAGAAGTCATCAAAAGAGAGTGGTCTTAAAGCCTTTTCAATCTCTTTTTCAGCATTTGATAGATACTCACCGCTAGCGTCCAGATTCTTGTTTTTTGTCATGAAGTGTCGTGTGGTCTTACAATCCGTTTTTCAAAGACAAATTTAGCGATAGATTATGAAGCTTATCAGGACTTATGCATTACGATTGAAAAAATAGTATATTTACTAACAGTCCCCGTGGATATACCCCGGCTGGGTTGAATGAAAAGTTGAAGGAGTTGTTAACTTAAAAGGCAGAAACATGGAAAAGATCATGGTAGGAATAGATTTTTCCCCTGAAAGCAGATATGCTGTACGTTTTGCAGCAACTGTTGCCTCGATTGTTTCCTCATCAGTTGAGGTCGTTTGGGTAGATAGCACTGATAAGACAGTAGTCAATCAACATCAACTTGAATTGCTGCATGAACAAAGAAGAGAGGATCTGTCATTTTGGATAAAAGAGTTGGAATCACTCTTTCCGACAGTTAAAATTCATTATAAGATAAGAACGGGAAAGGTTTCGAGTGAGTTATTAGCTCATGCCAGACAAATAAAGCCATGGTTTATGGCTATCGGCATTCATGGTGTTAGTTGGTTAGAGGAGTCGGCATTGGGTTCCGAGTTTAGTCGATTGCTTACCAATTTCCCTTCTCCTGTGGTTTCGGTAAGAAGTGGTGTTGGGTTCAATAAAGAAAGCTTAAATATTGTTTTTCCGATTGATGAGACAAGAGATACCCTTTCCAAGCTTCCTGAGACAGTAAGGCTAGCCAAGAGTATAGGAGCAACGGTTCATGTCATCGGGTTATTAACATCCAGACTTAAAGGGTTAAGAATGAAGGCTGAGGAGAATGCAAGAAAGGCTCAGCAGCAATTCCAGTCAGAGGGGATTGAGATTGTATTAAATATGCTGGATACAGCCGATGTAGCCAGTTCTATCATTGAATATGCAGAGAGCGTTGCAGCAGCCTTTATTTGTATTGTTGCCGAACAATCTGCTCAAGGTTCAAACCTTCTGGGTACCTTTGCACGACGAGTGGTGAATAATGCAATTACTCCGGTAATGATTATTCATCCAAAGATCTCGAATGAAAATATAATGGAATCGTAATTCGTTATTAGTGTGATGAAGAAAATTTATAAACTAGCTTTTTTAATGATGCTTCTCTCCCCTTTGTTTGCGTTCACTCAAACGGGAAATGTTAAGATAATTGCCGATTCAAGACTTGATACCTTGATCGTGAGGCATGTAAGTTTTAATAAAGCCAATACACAAGTTAATGGATGGCGTGTACAGATTTTCTTTGAATCGGGCAACAACTCTAAAAGTGCATGTTATAAATCAAGGGATAGGTTTCTTGAGCTCTTCCCTTTAACCGGGTCATACATCACTTTTACGGAACCCTATTATAAGCTTCGGGTGGGCGATTTTCGTTCAAGACTTGATGCCGAGGCTTTTCTTCAAGAGGTGATAACAACTTTTCCGAATGCATATATAGTTCAAGATATGGTTAACTCTAATCTATTTTAGAAAATGCTATATTTGAATTAACCTATTGATAACCCCAAAATAGTACAGTTATGAAAGGAGATATTATTGTTGCTGTAGATTTCTCTAGCTGCTCAGTAAATGCTTTAGAGCATGCCGTTTCTATTGCAGCTAAGGCTCAGAGTAGAATAGTAATGGTTCATGTTCTTAAAGGAACTGGTTCTCAACCATTGATCTATAAGTATACTGATCCAATGGATCAGGCAACTAAACTCTTAGAAGAGTTGGTTGAAAAGTATAAAGAGAGACTCCCAGTTGGTAATATTGTATTCCGGATTCGTAATGGGAAGGTCTATAAAGAGATAGTGGAAGAGGCCAGAGAGAATGAGGCATCATTGATTGTTGCCGGTACACACGGTTCTTCCGGGTTTGAGGAGTTTTGGATTGGATCAAATGCTTATCGTATGGTGGCTTCCGCTCCTTGTCCTGTAATTACAATACGTGAGGCTGTTCGGGTTGATTATGATCTCAAGAGGATTGTTTTGCCAATAGACACCTCAATAGATACACGTCAAAAAGTGACCTATGCTGTGAAACTGGCAAGGATATTTGATGCTGAGATTCATATTCTCACCCTTTTGGAGGGTACCGTCAGAGAGGTTCATTTCACTGCCAATGCATACGCTAAACAGGTTGCAGAGATTATAGAAAAGGCAAAGGTACCCTATACCCTTACCTCAGTGAAGTCAAAAAACAATTCGGATGCGATTTTGACTTATGCTTCCAAAATTGAAGCTAACCTGATAGTTATTATGACAGACCAAGAGCCAAGAGCAATTAACCTTCTATTGGGACAATATGCTCAACAACTTATCAATCTAAGCTCTATTCCTGTTATGAGTGTTCCACCAAAGGAACTTATGGTCATGGGATCCAGATGATAGATTGTGAAATAAAGGAAAAAGGGGCACCGAATATCGGCAGCCCCTTTTTTTATTTGTTGAGTTACTGATTAATGCTATAGCTTGTTTTTTAATAGTTTTCATTTGTTTAAAAACTTATAGCATGTATATTATTGAGGTTTACCAATGCTTTATAAAAAGAATATTTTGGTTGAGTTGCTGTTTTTTTCGGAAGTTCTTTATAACATAGCTATATTTGAGGATTCTAAATCTGTTAACAGCATATACTAAAATAATTCCGGGTAAATCAAATGTACAACTTCGTTTGTATATCGTCCATTTATTTGAATATGTTTGCCTTGCCGGTTGTAGCAGCTGCAATGATTTTGGTTATAATCGGAATCTCTGCCCTACGCTTTAGGCGCATACCCGGTGTCCGTTATTTTTCCTTAATCTCGTTTAGTGGTGCAGTGTATACACTGTTTTATGCATTAGAGATATCTTCTAATACCTTTACTGAAGCTTATCTCTTTTACCGTTTTGAGTATTTGGGAATTCCTTTTTTCCCGGCTTTTGCTCTTCTTTTTGGATTAACTTATACCACCAGTAGAACTCGAATAGATTGGCCTCTTATCTCAATAATATTTTTAATTCCTCTCTTGACGGTAGTGTTTGTATTTACAAATTCTTCACATCAACTGTTTCTTAAGGAGGCTCATTTTGACACAACCGGGGTATTTCCCTCTTTGGCATTTAAAGCGGGTGTTTGGTATTGGGTTCAACAGAGTTATTCAATATTAGCTATTACTCTCTCGTTTATTCTCTTTCTTAGAATGTATATCTTTTCTGCTGCCGCATTTAGAAAGCAGATCCTTTTTATTCTGATTGGATGTAGTATTCCTTATCTGGCTTATATCGTATACCTAGCTGGTGTTTTTCCTGCAAACCTTGATCCCATACCCTTCTCTTTCGCAATAATGGGAATCATAATCTATATTGGATTATATAATTATCAACTGTTTGATTTAGTCCCTCATGCCCGAAATATTCTTTTTGATATAATACCAGATCCTGTCATTGTACTCGACTGTAATGAGCGCATTATCGACTTTAATAAAGGTGCCTCCTCACTGTTCTGCCTTCAAAAGGATCAGTTGGGCATGAATGCATGTGAGGTTTTTGTTTATTGGCCGGAGTTGTGTGGCGTCATTAAAGATTCTGTGATTCCAGAAGATGGTGAGATTACATATAAGGAATCTGGTGAAGACTTCTGCTTTAGAATAGCTATTAATCAGATTGAAGGGGAGGGACACAGTCTTATAGGAAAGATGATCACGTTGATTAATATTTCTGAAGAGAAAAGGGCGGAGCTTCAGGAGGTAAATAGTCGAAATAAACTTCGACAACGGGATACTATTCTGGAAGCTGTTGCTGATATTAATCAGGTTTATCTTAAGAACATTCCATTTAGTGAGGCTACAAATGAGGCGCTTTCGATTTTGGGGCAGGCTATAGATAGAACCAGTGTTTATCTTTTTGAGTTTTATAAAGAGGCTAATACAAATGAGTATTTGTTGAGTCTCAAATATGAGTGGGTTAAAAGCACTTCAGTTCAATCGTTAATAGATGGTAGGCTTAATACGATAAAATGGTCTTCCGTTATTCAGACCTGGTATGAAGAGCTCTCTAAAGGTGTTATCATTGAGAAATCTATTAATGAAACAAGCGGTGAACTCAGAGAGGTATTTAGTGACCGTGGCATAGATGAGTTTATTCTGGTTCCTGTTTTCGTTGATAAGGATTGCAAAGGAATTATCTTTTTAGATTGTAAGGCTGAGTTTGGTGGCATGAGTGAAGCAGAGAGAGCCATATTAGAAGCCACTGCCTCCTCAATTGGGATGGCACTTCAACGTGAGTTTAGACTTGAGGAGCTCATTACGGCAAGAAAAAGGGCAGAGGAGAGTAACCGATTAAAGACGGCCTTTTTGCAGAATTTCAGCCATGAAATTCGTACTCCGATGAATGGAATCATGGGCTTTATAAACTTCCTTGAGGATCCGGGAACCTCTCCAGACGAAAGAAAAGAGTACTTTCAAATTATTAAGGAGAGTAGCGACAGAATGCTTAGTACTTTAAATGATATCATTGAGATTTCTAAAATTGAGGTTGGACTTGTTGAGCCTCATCTTTCCAAAGTCGATCTGAGATCACTCTTAAACGAGCTTGTTCTTAAGCATGCATATATTGCTAAAGAGAAGAAACTGCATTTCAAGGTTAATTTTGATGAGAGTCTATCTGATAAAGAGCTCTATTCGGATCAAATTATGCTTTGGTCTATTATAGACCATCTCTTGCGAAATGCTATTAAATATACTCCTGTTGGGTCTGTTGAACTGACATGCTACTCGCAACCCGATGGGATTCTGTTTAAGGTTAAAGATACAGGCATTGGAATAGCCCAAGAACGTCATGAGATGATATTTGATCGTTTCGTTCAGGCTGATGTCTCTTCAACCAGATCTTTTGAGGGTGTTGGATTAGGTCTCTCTATTGTTAAGGCTTATGTTGAATTATTGGGATCACGGATTACCCTGGATTCAAAGTTGAATCATGGGTCCGAATTTGTTTTTGTATTGCCTTGGTCATTACCCGGTAAATAGATTATCTTTATCCGTACTGACAATACCGTCAGGAGCTAATAGTACTTTTTTAATGAAAAACTATTATCACCAATTTTCCCTTCTTTTAATTCTTTTTGTATTCGTCTTTCCAGCCATTGTTTTAGGCCAGAATAATTCTACAGAGCAAAGAAATGCTATAACTCATCAACTTAGTCGTTCTCCATTAAACTGGCTTAGTCCTGCATTAGATACTAATGCCTTGATAAGGGTTAAACGCGTGACATTCTCATCTAAGTCTTCTAACTCTGAGATATCTGCGATGTATAATCAACTTGCAGATGAGGCCCGAAATTTACAGTGTAATGGATTCGTTTTAAATGAATATTTGCCTTCGGATGTGAATGGTAATGCCTTTATGACCTTTACACTTTTTAATGTGACTGACTCACTATTAAAAATAAATGATAGTTTAAAGGAGACGGGGCGGTTATATGTTTTAGGTTCTCAAAGAAGTGGTGATGGTTTAGTTAAGTTTAGAGTGGATGGTAAAAAGACTTATGTGAAAGAGGGTCTGTTGAAGTTAATTGAGCTTATTCCCGGAAAGGAGCACTCTATCTCGAAAGGTGGACTTTTTGGGATGACGATATATCTTAGATTACACAGCAGTGAAATCTCCAGGGTGATATCATTAGGAGGAATGAGTGTTGGCAGTGGTGGAATGCAACCAGCCCAGATTGGAATCTCAATCTCAACAGGATCGTTATCTAAGGTGGATTCTGAGTTGGGGCTTTTGTTAATACAGGTGTTACAAAAGGAGTAATAAACTAAACAATCGAAACAATGAGAACTAACGTGAAAAGGGTTAAAGTGTTGTTAATCTTTTTAACAGCAGTTATTTGGCAAGGGGTTATTCTTGGACAAGAGAATGTATTGCAGTTTAATGGTGGTGTTGATGTGGTAAGTCGGTATGTTTGGCGTGGTCTCGATTTTGGGAAGTCTCCAAGTTTTCAACCCTATGTAGAGGCTGACCTTAAAGGATATAAGCTGGGTGTATGGGGAGCCTATAAAACTGACGGAGCCGGATGGCAAGAAACGGATATTTATCTGAGTAAGTCGTTAAAATATGTCACTTTTACAATATTCGACTACTACTCTTATCTTGATACTCTTAAGGGAACCTTCTTTAATCATAAAAAGGGAGAGACTGCTCACATGCTTGAAGGCCAGATTCTTTTATCAGGTGAGGATAAAGTTCCGCTTAAATTGCTTTTGTCATGGTTTTTCTACGGAGCCGCTCCCGATAATAGCTTCTATATTGAGGGTTCTTATACCAAGTCTCTATCAAATGGCTCCTTAGATGTTTTTGTTGGGTTTACTCCTCATAGTGGTTACTATGCTGATAAGGCTGCCTTTGTAAACGTAGGATGCCGTTATAACAGAAATATTGCTATCACTGATAAGTTCTCTTTACCGCTTAAGCTTAGTCTTATCTTGAATCCTAATGAGGAACATTTTTATCTCGTCGCAGGCTTCTCTTTTTAGGCTTTATTTTTGGATTATTATAAGCGCCTGATTCTGATTTCTGTTGAGCACCAGTGCCATCTGGCTTACTGTTTTTTCCTTTCTTTGCAGGAAATTAAGTTGCAAGGGATCCAAGTTATCTATCTGGATTATGTACCTAGCTATTAGGCATAACGGCTTTATGTTATGTCCTAAAATCATTTCTGATTCAATTAATAATCAAGAAAGTGGAAGAGAAATACGCTATAATAATTGTTGCCGGAGGTAGTGGAAAACGTATGAATTCTGAAGTTCCCAAGCAATTTCTTTTGGTCGGTGGGAAACCAGTTTTGTTTTATGCACTAAGTAGAGCCTATGACATAAAGCCTGATCTAATCCGGGTTGTTCTTCCTCTAGCCTCAATACTTGAATGGAGGAGGTTATGTTTGGAATACGATATAAACATTCCTCATGATGTCATTGCCGGGGGAGAGGAGCGGTTTTTTTCTGTTTTGAATGGTATCAGAGATCTTGATGAGGGTTGGATAATTGCTATTCATGATGGAGTAAGGCCTTTGGTTACGAAAGAGATGTTTTTACAAGGTAAAGAGATTGCTAAAAGAGATGGAGCCTCTATACCGGTTGTTCCAGTTGTAGACTCATTAAGAAGGGTCACTGCTGATGGGGGTTCTATTCCGGTAAACAGATCCGAGTACAGAGCAGTACAGACGCCCCAAACCTTTAGAGGAGATGTCCTGCTTACATCATACAGGCAACCTTTCAGTAATCATTTTACTGATGATGCTTCTGTAGTTGAGGCGGCTGGTTATAAAGTCTCTCTTTTTAATGGCTCGGCTGATAATATT
Source organism: Sphingobacteriia bacterium (assembly GCA_021286705.1). Taxonomy (GTDB): domain Bacteria; phylum Bacteroidota; class Bacteroidia; order Bacteroidales; family TTA-H9; genus JAJTBW01. The sequence goes on along the minus strand of JAJTBW010000030.1, from coordinate 12,087 downwards.
AAGATCACCGAACCTCATGATCTTCGAATTGCCGAGGAACTTCTTAGCAGCCATTCTTACAGATAGCATCTGGCTTTTGGCATCTGGCTTCTAGCCTCTGGCCTCTGGCCTCTGGCAGCCTGAACCGATAATTTAGCAGCCAGCAACTAGCAGCTATTCAATGCCTGCTAATCTTTGAATTCTTGAATTTTGAATTTAATCTGCCAGCAACTAGCAGCTATTCATTGCCTGCTAATCTTTGAATTCTTGAATTTTGAATTTAATCTGCCAGTAGCCAGTAGCCATTCAGTACTTGCTAATCTTTGAATTCTTGAATTTTGAATTTAATCTGCCAGTATCCATCATCCAATGATTGAGCATCGTAAAAAAAACCCGGCCTGCGAGCCGGGTAAATCATTTTTTGTTGTAAGTCTAGTACTCATCTTCGTGAAAGAAGAAATCTTCTTTGGTAGGATAATCAGGCCAGATATCCTCAATACGTTCATAGATCTCACCTTCGTCCTCAATCTCCTGGAGGTTTTCGATCACTTCCTGAGGAGCACCTGTTCGAGACGCGAAGTCAATTAATTCTTCCTTGGTTGCAGGCCAAGGCGCATCTTCAAGTTTAGAAGCAAGTTCCAATGTCCAGTACATATATGCAATGTTTTAGTCTGTTTCTACGAAGCCGCAAAAATACTCTTTTTCTATCGCCTTTCAAAATAGTTTATTTATTTTTTATTATCCGTCAAACTCTTGGCTTCCAAGCAATTTCAGTAGCCCCGGCATCATGAGAGAATTTCCTTGCCAGAACAAACAAATAATCGCTTAGTCTATTCAAGTACTTAACTCCCATTGCATATTGAGGATGATCATATGCGGCTTTGACTGCGCATCTCTCTGCACGGCGACAGACTGTTCTGGCGATATGAGAATATGAGTTTAGGATATTACCGCCAGGTAGTACAAAACTTGTTAAAGGAGGTAGATTCTCATTCATAGTGTCAATTGCCTTCTCAAGAAGGGTAATGTCCTCATCATTAATTTTGGGTAGATTGATGATGTCATCAGGAGTTCCGGCAGCGAGAATTGACTCGACTGTAAATAGTCGCTCTTCTACTTCTAGAAGTATTGAGCAGACCCATTCATCGTGACACATGTCTCTTATTAGTGCTACAAATGAGTTTAGTTCATCTACTGTACCATAGGCCTCAATACGCTCATGATACTTCGGAACTCTCTGTCCACCAAGCAGAGAGGTTTCTCCCTTATCCCCTTTTCGGGTATATATTTTCCACTCTTCCATTTCGATTGAATTTTTAAACATATCGCCCTTAAGAATTCTTTGAAGTCATAACTCAAGAGCCCAAGTGCTTATACCGAAACAGCAATAGTAGGCTAATGTTCAGAATAAGGTGATGGGCTTGGATCTTTTAATGGCTCAAAAAACGGATGATATGATTACGGTTATTTGAAATAATCGGTCTGTTGAATGATTATCTAGTGTAGGTAATCTTGATTCAACTGATACCCGTTTAAAGGGCATAATCGGCCACTTTGACAATGTTTTTGTTTATCTCATCTGATTCAATCAGGCCGTCCTTAATTCTAACAATACGATGGGCATGACGGGCTATATCTTCTTCGTGGGTGACAACAATAATCGTGTTACCAGCTGCGTGAATCTCCTCAAATAGTCCCATTATCTCATAACTGGTTTTAGAGTCGAGGTTCCCAGTGGGTTCGTCTGCCAGAATGATTGATGGATGGTTTACCAGAGCCCTAGCTACTGCAACACGTTGTCTTTGTCCGCCCGATAGTTCATTTGGTTTATGTGTCATACGATCTGCAAGACCTACCTGCTCAAGTGCAGTAGTAGCTCTCTTAATCCTGTCCTCTTTAGTCATTCCTGCATAGACTAGTGGAAGCATTACATTCTCAAGAGCTGTTGATCGAGGTAGCAGATTAAAGGTTTGAAATACAAAACCAATCTGACGATTACGAATCTCGGCTAAACTATTATCATCGAGTTGACTGACATCGTTACCATCCAGAAAGTATTGCCCCCCTGATGGTGTGTCTAAACAACCCAAGATGTTCATGAGTGTTGATTTGCCGCTGCCCGATGCCCCCATTAGAGCTACGTACTCGTTATGCATGACGGTAAGTGAAACCGATTGGAGTGCCTTAACAACCTCACTCCCCACCTTATAGTGTTTCTTGATATCCACCAAACGAATTACCTCTTGCTTCATGACAGGTTTATTTAGTTATATTTCAAATCCTTATTATTACAAATTTAAAAACAATCTTTATTCCATAGTACAAAATGTTGTCGACTTAGCTCCTTTTTAAAGAAGACTATTCCAAAAGTGAATAGATCAATGGTAACTCGTACCCGATTATCTTCACAAATCTCCTTCCAAGCCTTCTCCATCCCATTCGACCAATGGATATCATCAAAGATGAGAACGGTGTCATTATGAGCTCCATTAGCTAAGAAATTAAAATATCTCTTAACAGATCCATACTGATGATCGCCATCAATCATGATAAGGCCAACTCCTTGAGGACTTTGCCATTCATCAAAGAAACGATCAAAAGAGCTATTAATTACACTAATTCGTTCAAATTCTTTTAGGTTATCACGAGCAATCTCGGCTATAGTTTTGCTTCCTTCAACGGTGGTCAGAGGGATATTCGGCCAAGCCTGATGAAGATAAAGAGTTCCAATGCCAAGTGAAGTGCCTAGCTCAAGTATCCATTCAGGTTTGAAATAGTGAGTGAAACGAAAGAGAAGCTTCCCGGCACGAGGTCTTCGTCCCGACCATTTAGCAATCTTGCTTATCTGACGTGTTAATCCGGGAGTATGAATTGATCCTCCACCTAAATCTTCTACCTCAACTCTTCTTTTAGAAGACATTAATTGTGCTCTAAGAATCTCTCCCCACATGATATCACTCGAACCGTGACCTTTAGTCAAATCTTGGTCATTAACGATTGATGAATTTAATCTGATTAACCCCTTACTTCTATGAATTCGAATAGCATTGGTGTAAAGATCGTACACAAAAGGAGAGTGCAGCCCGTGAGCATTACCCGACTTAAAGTAGTATCGGATAAATTGAAGATATGGAAAGATTAATGACATAGACACGTTTCTGAGAACAAAACTAATACTTTTGCCGTTTGTTATATTTGAACCAAATAGAATTTCATGAGTGTCCTGATAACCAATACTCGTTTTACCAAGTATTTGCAGATGGTCAAGTTTTCACATACCATCTTCTCAATGCCTTTCGCTATAACGGGCTATTTCTTAGCCATTAATGCTACCGGAAGCAGTTTCGATTTACGTTTACTCCTTCTGGTTGTTTTAGCTGTACTATTTGCTCGTAATACTGCAATGGCCTTTAATAGGATAACCGATTATAAAATTGATGCACTTAATCCAAGAACAGCTCAGAGGGAGATTCCTGCTGGAAAAATAACACTCCAAAAAGCATCTATATTTGTTGTAATAAATTCTATCTTTTTCATTGCAACGGCCTGGTTTATTAATCCACTCTGTTTTTACCTCTCTCCTCTTGCATTATTAACTGTCATGGGTTACAGTTATACCAAGCGATTTACCTCCTTAGCTCATCTTGTCTTAGGCATGGGGTTGGGTCTCTCTCCACTAGGTGCTTGGTTGGCCGTAACAGGCTATTTCGCTCTTGAACCAATACTGCTATCATTTGCCGTACTCTTCTGGGTTGCTGGTTTCGATATCATCTACGCTTTACAGGATGAGAAGTTTGATAAGGAGCAAGGGTTAAATTCTATACCAGCATTTTTAGGAACTGACAAGGCACTAATGATCTCTTCTCTTTTACATTTACTCTCCGCCTCTCTATTAATTCTCTTTTCATATCGTGCATTGCCAACCTTCAGCTATACTGGTACATTTATCTTCATTGCCTTGTTGATTTGGCAACATCTGGTGGTGCATAGAAATGGACTCGCAAAGGTTGATTTGGCTTTCTTTACTCTTAATGGGATTGCAAGTCTCTTTTTTGGTCTTTTTGCCGTTATAGGTCTGTTAATCTGATTATTCCTCAGCTGCAATCAGAAAGTCGTTAATAAACCGATTTAATTTCGAGTTTAACTCATGAATGGAACGCAACTTGGCCATCTCCTCATTTCTTTGGAAGCCTGGGTTCTGCTGTCTTTTTAGGATATCTTTCTCCAATTGTTCACCCATGCGTTGTACTGCAAGGTAAATGGTTCTGGCTTCAGATAGCGTGAGATTCAGGTTTTTGTTGAGTTTATCCATATTCTTTTAATTGACCAATATATCTACAAGGTATCGGTATTTTAGATGCTGTTTTGTTAGATTGCACTAAAAGCACTAGGTTTGCATATAACGAACCGAAACGATAGATAAAAATATAGAATATTTCTGACTATGGGAAAAAAGTTTCAAATACCGCACACTTACGTTATTGTATTTTTTATCATCACATTAGCTGCCATTTTCACCTGGATTGTGCCTGGGGGAGAATTCGCCAGAGAGACAATACAAACGGGCAGCTCAACTCGTGAGGTTATTGATAGTCAGTCTTTCAGATATATTGATAGCAGTCCGCAGTCATGGCAGATTTTCTCTGCTTTCTATGATGGCTTTGTCAGATCTCCTAAGATTATTGTTTTTATTTTAATTCTTGGAGGTGCCTTCTGGATTATGAATGAGAGTCGCGCCATTGATGTCGGGGTTTATGCCTTTTTGCAGAAATCGAACAGTCTTGAGCGTTTCAGATTGATTAAGTTTCTTGGAGTTAATAACATCATAATTACGGTTGTGATGCTGATGTTTAGCTTTTTCGGAGCCATTTTCGGTATGAGTGAGGAGACAATAGCTTTTACTATAATCTTCGTGCCTTTAGCGATATCGATGGGGTATGATAGTATCGTTGGGGTGAGCATGTCATTTATAGGAGCAGGTATTGGCTTTGCTGGATGCTTGATGAATCCGTTTACCTTGGGTATTGCACAAGAAATTGCCGGTATACAGCTTTTTTCAGGGATAGGCTATAGGTTTATTATCTGGATGATCATTAATGCTGTTGGAATAAGCTATGTGTTATGGTATGCTGCCAGAGTAAAGAAAGATCCGAAGAAATCGATCATGTATGAATTGGATAACTACTGGCGTCAACATCATCAGAGTGCTGATTTAACCCTTCGTACTGTTGCCGGTCGGGGAACCTGGATTGCTTATCTGGGCGTTTTATTAGTCATGACAATAGCAGCGATTAATTGGCCAATGGCTAATATGAAGCTGGGTACTGTCTCATTTACTGCTCCTGTCTTGCCAATCATTGCACCTCTATTTGCCATTACAGGATTTAGATCACTGAAGAAATCGATGGAGTTCTTTGTTCTAAACATTCTGGCCTTTACGATTATCTTCTTGGTAGTTGGGGTTATGGGATTTGATTGGGGCTTGATGGAGCTTGCTGCGCTTTTCTTTGGGATGGCTGTAGCTAGTGGGATAGCCATCGGTAAGGATGCGAATGATTTAACCAGATCGTTCATTGCAGGTGCTAGAGACATTCTTTCAGCTGCTTTAGTGGTAGGACTTGCTGGTGGTATAATTGTGATTTTAGAAAATGGTAGAATTATCGATACCATCTTGCATGGCATTGCTACAACAATTGAGGGTACAGGTAAAATTACTACGTTATCGCTGATGTACCTCTTCACTTCGGCGATTAATGCTGTGATCACGAGTGGAACTGCAAAAGCAGCACTAATCATGCCTATTTTAAGAGATATTTCCGAGATGGTTAATCTCTCAAAGCAAGCAACCGTAACTGCGTTCCATATTGGCGATGGATTTACGAATCTAATTACTCCCACATCAGGTGTTTTGATTGGAGTACTTGAGATAGCCAGAATCCCCTTTAACAAGTGGTTTAGCTGGGCATGGAAGTTTATCCTTCTAATGGTTATTTTAGGGTGGCTATTGTTGATCCCAACCGTTACGATGCCATTGGCAGGATACTAGCTTGAGAATTTCCTGATGTTTATTATAGGATTTCCATTTCGTTAAAGATGGAAATAGTAGATGTGGGTTAGGAGCATAAGGGTTGAAATTGTCCTTAGGCTATTGACCCTCATCATATTTCTTTTTAATTCAATATACTGCGACTGGTATATATACAGTAACTTTGCTTTTGTTCTGTGGAATCATTGCCTATATAAAGGCATTTTAGTCGAATCAACTTTTACTATTTCGGATTACATGAGTAGAGTTACCGTTATTTTAATCGGCCTGATTTGGTCGATTTTGAGTTCTAATTTAGATGCGCAAATTCCTGTTGGGTATTACAATAGCATAATAACACAAACAGGGGAGGAGCTTCAATCTTCTCTTTTTAAAGTCATAAAAGGGCATACCAAGAAGAGCTATGATTATTTGTGGACAGCATTCTATACTAGTGACTCACTTCAGCCTGGCGATAGAGTTTGGGATATTTATAGTCATATTCCGGCACCTGGGGTTTCACCATATATCTTTTTATTAGGCACTAATCAGTGTTCTACCACTCCTGGTTATGAAGGAGGGTGCTATAACAGAGAGCATACGTTTCCTAAAAGCTGGTGGAATAGTACCGGTAACTCAACCGATACGATGTATACCGATCTGTTTCATATCATGCCTACCGATAGTTATGTAAATAGCCGTCGAAACAATAACCCTTATGGAGAGGTAATCAGTCCAACATGGACATCGCAGAATGGTGGGAAGTTGGGCCCATGCAGTACCGTTGGCTTCATTGGCTCAACTAGTGATGTTGTTTTTGAGCCTATTGATGAGTTTAAGGGCGATGTGGCGCGTAATTACTTTTACATGGCTACAAGGTACTATAACCGGATAGCCAGTTGGGCCAATTTGACAACAGAGGGTGATTTGATCTTGAACGGCACATCGTATCCCGCTTATGAGGCATGGTATGTAGATTTGATGTTGAAGTGGCATCATATGGATCCGGTGAGTCAGAAGGAGATAGATCGGAATAACGCTGTTTTTCAGATACAAGGTAATAGGAACCCTTATATAGATCATCCGGAGTGGGCTGATAGAGTATGGGATCCGGAGGCTATTCTTCCTGAGCCGAGTAACTACCCTAATCCCTTTTCAGCGACTACCATCCATCTGATGTGGAAAGATGCGGTGGGCGATGTGATTCCTACGGGTTATCTAATTCGGTGGAGTGCTGTTGGATATGATGCAATAGAGACCCCTGTTGATGGCGTTCAGGTTACGGATGGAGGGAATTCCCTCAATGTAGCATGGGGTATTCAGCAGGCAATGATTCCATTTTTGACACCTCAAACCAACTACTATTTTAAGATATTTTCATATACCGGAACAGGGAATCAGATTGATTATAAGACAGACGGGATTGTCCCAATGGTGATGATGAATAGCGGGAATTGATAGATGATTTTAGGAGGTATAGTGTTTATTTGGATGAGGGATGATTATCTCGTAGGTTGTTGTCCCAGCATCTGGGTTAGCAGTAAATTAACACTTGGTGGCTGTTAGTGTAACCGTAGCGGTATTTGGGGAGTGCTTTTTATTACATATTTATTGTGGTTTGGTAAATATAGTTCTGGTTATCAGATGGTCTGCTGGGGTTACAAAAAAGTAATGCTCTTTTAATATAGTCTTAGAAAAAAGTATAGGTATAAAGTGTATTTTTGGGCTCTCAAAACTACTGAGGATATTGTTTTGATGAGGTGCTAGTGCATCGACCGAGGACTGAAAAAACTAATAGGACTAATTCGAACTATGTATACAGGTATCATAGAGAATTTTGATACCAAAATATCAGCATTAGATCAACTTTTTATAATGAAGTTGGTTTTAGAATTTCATAGTAGGAAAGAAAAGATGTGTTGAATCAAATAGAATAAATCTTAAACCGAATATTTATGAGACAAAAACTACTTTCGTTATTAATTCTCCTGATCTTGGGGTTTGTGGGCCTTGAGGGGAGGGGGCAGGTGAGTATGTCGACTACTGGATCAGTAAGTCAAGATTTTAATACGTTGATTAGTTCGGGGACTGATACTTGGGCAGACAACTCAACAATAAGTAATTGGTACGCACAAAGAACTAAATCAGGCAACAGTATTGCGGCAGATGCTGGAGGGGCAAATGCCGGAAATCTATATAGTTATGGTTCTAATAGTTCCACAGATAGAGCATTGGGCTCATTGGGTTCAAATAGTGCTGGAAGTTTTGCATATGGCGTTCAATTGAAGAATACCTCTAGTGCTGTTATCACAAGTATTAAAATATCTTATACTTTAGAGCAATGGAGAAATAGTGGGACAGCAGCTCAAACTGTGTCCTTCTATTATAAAATAAGTAGTAATCTGATTACTAGCCTCGATCCTAATAGTAATGGAACATGGACAAATGTTGCAGCTTTAAATAGTATTAGTCCGAAAACAGGTGGATCTGCTGCTGCTTTAGATGGTAATGCAAGTGCGAATAAGGTTATCTTGACAGATATTGAAATACCCTCTTTATCATTGCAGCCTAACGAATTTATAATGTTAAAGTGGGATGATCCAGACCATAGCGGAGCAGATCATGGGTTATCTATAGATGACGTTACAATAGCTTGGGTTGTATCAGCTTCTAGTTTAACCCCACCAACCCTTACCCCAGATGCTACTAACAATACTGTTGATAATGATATAGATATCACGTTCACTGATAATGCGGCTTGGAGAGGTGCTATAACAGCTGTTAAGGACGGTTCAACCACTCTTTCATCTTCAACAGATTATGTTTTATCTGATGGAAACCTGCAATTAATACCTTCTGGAGGAAATTCTACTCTTCAAACTTCAGGTTCTAGAACCATAACAGTTGAGGCTACCGGATATTCTAATGCAACCGTAACCCAAACTATTTTACCTGGGGCTGCCACTAAGTTAAAAGTGGTAACTGAGCCCACCGCTCCAGTCGTTAATGGGGGGGCTTTAGCAACTCAACCAGGAGTAAGAGTTGAAGATCAATATAATAATCCTGTTACAAGTTCTTCTGCATCTGTTACAGCAGCAGTTGGTGCTGGCTCATGGACTATGGGTGGCACTACTTCTGTTAACGCAACTTCAGGAGTTGCCACATTTGCAGGTTTAACTGCTACCAGTGCTTCTTTAGTTAATGGAGCTACCATCACTTTCACATCAGGTAGCTTGACCAGTGCAACTTCTGCTTCGTTTAATATTCCTGCACCATTATTGGCTACTCCGGTTGCAACAGACGCTGCGGAAGTATCGGCTAATTCCTTTAAAGCTAACTGGAACAGTGTGAGTGGAGCAACTGGGTATAAATTGGATGTATCAGAATATGCAAGTTTCTCAAATGGTTCTGCAGTGGCCTCAGATTTATTTATTTCTGAGTATGTTGAAGGATCAAGTAATAATAAGTATATAGAGATTTATAATGGTACTGGAAGTGCTGTTGATTTATCTAATTATAAACTTGCAGTTTATGCTAATGGTAATAGTGATCCAGCAAATGAGGTAACCTTATCAGGAACATTAGACCACAATAAAACTATAGTTTATAAGAATTCTGGAGCTACATTAACATTACCAAGTGGAGTTAGTGCAACAACTAACAGTGCCTGTAATTTTAATGGAAATGATGCAGTTGTATTGAAGAAAATCTCACCCGATTCGTTTGTTGATATTATTGGGAGGATCGGTGAAGATCCAGGTACTGCTTGGACAAGTGCCTCTAATTCGACGTTGGATAAAACTCTGGTTAGAAAATCAACAGTCACTGGAGGTGTAACAGTAAATCCAGCTTCAGGATTCCCAACTTTAGAGACAGAATGGACACAATATGATCAGAATGATGTAACCAATTTGGGCTCTCATGATGGTGGTTCTACTCCATCCTTTATCGCTGGCTACGACAACAAATCTGTTTCCGGTACTTCAGACATCGTTAACGGCTTAGCTGCAAATAAGACCTATTATTATCGTGTTCGTGCAACCGATGGTTCACAAACAACTGATAATTCAAATACCATTACCGTAACTACAATGGCAGCTCCGGCTACATCAGTTTTCTCTGGAACTGGAAACTGGTTTGATTTTGCCCGTTGGAGTAATGGTATTCCTGCAACTACTACAAACGCCACAATCTCTGGCAATGCCACTGTTAACGGTGAAGCAGAGTGTAATAATCTTACTATCTCTTCAACTGCAAGCTTGACGGTTAGCGGTTCAAATGAGCTTTATGTTTTTGGAGACTTTGAGATTCAAAGTTCGGGTGCTTCAACCGGTTCGTTTATTGGTGCAGAGAAAACTGGTATTGACGGAAACGCAACAGTTCAATGTTACGTCTCTGCAAATAATTATCATTACATCTCAAGTCCTGTAGCACCTCAATCTTTTGGCTCAATTTTCCCGGCTAACCAAGATAATATCTACCTAAGACGTTACAATGAGCCTACTGGTGAGTGGGTTAATATGCTAAAAACTGATAATTCTGAAATCGGTCTTGGATACTCTGTAACCATGAATGCTGCTCAGACTGGCAGTTTTAGCGGTGATTTAAATGCTAGCGATGTTACAAAAACGCTTTCAAAAGATGGTACAGCCAGTGGCGGTTCAGCTAACGACTATAATGGTTGGAACCTAATAGGTAACCCCTTCAGTTCTGCGATTAATTGGTCTGATGTATTAGCAGCGAATCCTCCTGCTCCCGGTTTTGAGAGTTCCGCTTATATCTGGAGTGGTTCAAACTATATTGCTACTAACGGTTTAAATGGTGGCATCTCTGGAAACCTTATTCCAATTTGCAGTGGGTTCTTTGTAAAAGCTTCAATCAATGGTGCTCAGATTCTAATTCCAACTAGTGCCCAGGCTCATAGCAATCATGGTATCTATAAAGAGGCCATCTTAAACAATCTTGCCGTAAAAGTAACTGGTGATCAATACGAAGACCAAACCTTTGTCCGTTTCCACGATCAAGCTACTGAAGGTTTTGATAGCCGTTGGGATGCAAGAAAGCTTGAAGGTCTCAATGAGGCTCCTCAGCTCTATACCACTGCCGGTGAATATAAATTAAGCATTAATGAGCAACCTAAGCAGTCGAAGAGGGATATCCCAATGAACTTTAGCTGCGGTGTTGATGGACAATATACCCTTACTTTCTCAGGAGTAGAATCGTTTGAGAGTCCCTCAAGAATCACTTTGGAAGATAAGCTTTTGGGTTCTACCATTGATGTAACAAACTCATTAAGTTATAACTTTAGCTATAATACTACTGATGATGAAGGCCGTTTCATCCTTCATTTCTCAACTGCAACTGGTATCAGTGATAAAGAGGTGCAGAATATCCAGATCTGGGCTGCAAATCATCAATTATTTATCGATAATCAGGCTGGCGTAGTAGGTGATGTTACACTTTATGACATCACAGGCAAAAAGATCTTAGCTAAACAGGTTACCGAAGGCAAGAGTATAATCAATGTAAACGGCCTTAATGGTACATACATTGTTAGAATTGCCACTGTTAAAGGAGTATTAACTAAGAAGGTTGTTCTTCTCTAATTCTTGATAATTTTAAATTCAATCATATGAAGAAAGTATTATTCTCAATTGCAATAATATTGGTTTTTGCAGGTAGTGCCTTTGCTCAACCAAATCCAAACACCAATTCTAATGGATCACAGGCAGGAGGAGCCTCAGGTGGTGCTCCTTTAAGTGGCAGTGGTGGTGGTGCCCCAATAGATGGCGGTATTGCTATACTACTTACATTAGGTGCTGCTTATGGTGCAGGTAAGATCTGGAATACCAGAAAAAAGATAGCCGAATAAACCATAACTAGAGCTTCTATATAAGAGCGATCTCAAACTGAGGTCGCTCTTTTTTAATATTTTAATGCCGGGTAAATGACATAATTTGAACTCAATCGTCTCTGTTCTGCCTTCGACTCCGCTCAGGCAGCGACCCGGTGGTTGAGCGGAGTCGAAACCCGGTGGTTGAGCGGAGTCGAAACCCGGTGGTTGAGCGGAGTCGAAACCCGGT
>JAJTBW010000029.1 GCA_021286705.1 Sphingobacteriia bacterium | reverse complement strand
TTCTGCCGGAGGAATTGCAACAACCTTCATTCGTGCAGCCTTTCCAGCAATCATGCCATTGATAGAATCTTCAAACACCAAACAATTCTGTGGCTTTACGCCAAGCTTTTCTGCAGTGGTAAGAAATACAGCTGGATGAGGTTTACCAAAAACCTCAAACTCGGCTGAGTGAATCTCATCAAACAGAGTAGCGCATCCTAGCTTAACCAGTGCAGCTTCTATCACAGGCATCTTACTCGCAGAGGCTAATGAGACTAACCAGCCACGAGATTTAAAGAAATGCAAAATATACATATAGCCTGGCATTCCTTTACCTTTCAAGCCAATAAGTCGTATTACCTCAGCGATGATCTGCTCTTCAATAATTAAAGGATTTAGATCCTCCCTATTCGCCAACCTAATGATTGTCTTAATAGCTTCATCCACCCGATTTCCTTTAATCTGGTAGCACCATTCCATGAGTACATTTACATCGTATCTCTTAAAAACCGACTGTTCTGACTCCTCCCAAATAGGCTCTGAATCAATTAATAATCCGTCCAGATCAAATATAACTGCTTTTTGTTCCATCTTATTTTAACTTATCCAATTCAGCTGACAATAATGAAAGAGCATGCTCAAGAATTACCTTAGGACATGCAAAATTAAGTCGCTGATAACCATCTCCGCCTGTCCCAAATCCTAAGCCATGATTAAGGCCAAGACCGACCTTATTAATCAACCAATCCTTTAATTCATCATCAGTAAAACCTAGTTTTGAGAAATCTATCCAGGCCATATAGGTAGCCTCAGGGCCTGAAATGCTCAACACATCCTTGTATTTGCTTACAAATTCAAGAATAATATTTCGATTCTCATCGAGGACAGAAATCAACTCATTGAGCCATTCATCACCATCGGTATAAGCCGACAGGTAGGTTTCAAGACCCATCATATTACCTAACCATGCATGAAACTTCTGAAGTGTCAACTCGTAGGATTTCCTTAGCTTTTCTCCCGGAATTACCACGGCACTAGTCGACATACCCGCCAAGTTAAAGGTTTTACTTGGTGCATAAAAAGTCACAGCAATCTCTTTAAACCGCTCATCGACGCTGATAAATGGGACATGTTTTGCACCAGAAAGCACAAGATCAGAGTGAATCTCGTCAGCTATAACAACCAAATTGTTCTTTAGAGCAATCTCGCCTAATCTAAAAAGCTCCTCATGATTCCATGATCTACCGACAGGATTATGAGGGTTACTAATAATGATCATTTTAGCCTCTTTAGCCTTTTGTTCAAGATCATCAAAATTCATAGTATAATATCCTGAGTCATCCTTGACTAACGGATTCTCTAATATCACCCGATCATGATCTTTGACACTCTCGAAAAAAGGAGTATATACTGGTGGCTGAATAATAATCTTGTCACCTGGATTGCTGTATGTCAAAATAGAATAGACTAATCCAGGAACTACACCAGAGACAAATTGAACCCAGTCATTCTCAATTGAAAGATTGTGATGTCTAAATAACCACGACTTTAGTACAGATGCAAAATCTGAGTCCCTGAACGTATAACCAAGGATTGGGTGATCTAATCTTCTGCGTAAAGCATCTATAACAAAGGGGGGTGAAGGAAAATCCATATCGGCCACCCACATAGGTAAAACAGTGGAATTACCAAAAATGATATTGCGCATATCATATTTCACACAACGGGTGCCCTCTCGTTGGTACACCGTTTGGAAATCAAATTTTCTAGTCATGATATTTAGTTAAAAAAAAGTAGCCCAGTACGAATTACCGGGCTACAAATAAAACATAGTAACCCCGATTAACCTTTATAGAAAGGGGTTTTAACAACTTTAGCTAAAAGCTTTTTACCTCTGATATCTATATAAATCTCAGTATCAGCCTTAGAGTTAGCGGTATTGACGTAACCCATACCAATAGCCTTATTTAGAGAAGGGGCTTGAGTTCCACTGGTTACTTCACCAATAATGTTCCCTTGAGCATCATTAATAAGATAGTGTTGACGAGGAATACCTCTATCAATCATCTCAAAACCAACTAATTTACGGGTTAATCCCTCTTCTTTTTGTTTTAAGAGAAACTCTTTATCAATAAAATTCTTTTCAGGTGTGAACTTGGTTATCCAACCTAAACCAGCTTCCAAAGGAGAAGTTGTATCGTTAATATCATTACCATAGAGACAAAAAGCCATTTCTAATCTAAGCGTATCTCTGGCACCAAGTCCTATTGGTTTAATTCCAAATTCTTCACCAGCTTCAAAGACGGCTTTCCAGATTTTATCTGCATCTTCATTAGCCATATAGATTTCACATCCACCTGATCCGGTATACCCGGTTGTAGATAGAATTACATCCTTAACGCCAGCGAAATCAACCTTTTTAAAGGTATAGTATTCCATATCGGTGATAGTGGTACTGGTTAGTTTCTGCATAGCCTTAAGAGCTAAAGGCCCTTGCACTGCTAACTGAGCTATCTCATCAGAAGCATTATAAAGCTCTTTACCCGGGGTTAAGCCAAACTTCTCAGCATGAGAAGTACACCAAGCCCAATCTTTATCGATATTAGCTGCATTTACGACTAGAAGATAGGTCTCCTCATTAATGCGATAAACAAGAAGATCATCTACAATGCCACCTTTTCCATTTGGGAAGCATGAGTATTGAACCTTACCATCTGTAAGTTTTGAAACATCGTTGGAAGTGACAAACTGAACAAAATCAAAAGCTTTAGGACCTTTTACCCAAAACTCGCCCATATGAGAAACATCAAACACACCAACAGCAGATCTAACGGTCAGATGCTCGGCAATGAGACCTTCATACTGAACCGGCATGTTGTATCCGGCGAAAGGAACCATCTTTGCTCCAAGTGCCTCATGGAACTTTGTAAAAGCAGTATTTTTCATTATATGACTGGTTTAAAGTGTTGATTTAGACCTCAACGGTCTTTGTGGTATCTTGTTATTATTAGTTACCTGTTAATAATTACAGGCTTAAATTGCTCAACGTGATAGATATTCCAGAATCTATTCTCGATTCCTTTGTTAGGACTCTTCTCAAAGTCGTAGGCAGATAATATGCACTTTGCACGAGTACTGTTAAGGCAATCAATAAAATTGTCACCAAACTGAATCATTGAATGCGAGAAGAACCAAGTGAGATCAAATCCGGAATAAGCTAACTCATCAGGTTCGGCGGCAAAACGATTTCTAAAAGTGGAAATAAATCCTTTTACATCTTCATTCTTGTAATCGACTAGATATGGTGCAAGGAAGTGGAAGTTAAGTTTATCTATCAAACCAACCTCCAACTTATCGATATCTTGCCAATTTGGAAGTCCGATAATTCTGATCTTTCCATTTACCGCACCTTGTCCCATTTTCCGTAAGAAATCCATAACATAGGCAGGATTCTCAGCAACGACAAGTACAGTAGGGTTCTCATCATTTTGGGTCATCTGTTTAACCCAACTCACGCTATCAACAACCA
This sequence comes from Sphingobacteriia bacterium, assembly GCA_021286705.1. Taxonomy (GTDB): domain Bacteria; phylum Bacteroidota; class Bacteroidia; order Bacteroidales; family TTA-H9; genus JAJTBW01. The sequence continues at coordinate 25,166 of JAJTBW010000029.1, read as the reverse complement.
TCCTTATACGAGAGAAGCGGTTAGGATCAATTCTATCAACCTCCTTAAGCCTCTTATAAAGAGAATTAGCATAATCAGCAGATTGAAATTTATTAGCTCTTACGATATAAACCTGATTATTGGTTGTTTGATCAAAAACCCTGGCAAGCATTTCTTGTTGAGAGACTTTATCAGGGTATACCTTTATAACCCACTGGTTATCGTTAATTACATCCCTGCGTCTAGACAATGGGTTTACAATGGGTATATTATTCTGTTTTGCATATTTTGCAGCTTTCTCAAAGTCATCCGCAAAGAGTAATCCAATGATTAAGTCAGACTCTTTAAGTTCAGGTTTTTGCAATACCTTGCTTAATACTGGATTATCTTTAGGAATATCATAAACCCTTAGATTTATATTAGCACCTGCTTTCTGTAACGAGTCAAGCGCAACGAGCATCCCTTCATAAAAGCTTAGAAACCGGAATGATGATATATTTCCATCTTTCTCGCTCCATGCACTATCGACCCGAGATAAAGAGAGCGGAATCAAAAGAGATATATTGAAGGTATCATCTCTATAATCGCCCCGATTGCAATTTCCACTACTTACTGGAACACTCTTCCCTTCAACTGGAATGCGAACAGATTCTGAGGGATCTATTTTTCGTCCGATACCGGGATTAAGCGTCTCCAAAACCTTTTTATCAACCTTATAGTTCTCGGCTATATCACTCATATTCTCATTGTTCTGAGATTTATGAATGATAAAACCATTATGCCCTGTTGAATCTGGAATATTTATAACCTGTCCAATAACTAAAGCATCTGGAAGATTTGGATTGATCTCCTTTATTTCAGTAACCGAAACCCCGTATTTTCTTGCAATTCCATACAGAGTTTCTTTAGGTTCCACTGTATGCTTTAAGCCATTTATAGCATTACCCGATGACTTTTCTATAGGGGTTTGTTCCACCTCTTTTGAAGGTAAAAATAGCGTATCCCCTGGTTTTATAGAGGTCATTTGTGGATTAGCCTGACGCAGTTGATCAGGGGTGATGGAATATTGTCTGGCTATACCATAAATAGTCTCTTTTGCCTTGACAACATGAAACTCTTTAGTTGGCTTTGCCTTAATATTCTCAACATTGAAATCGAGAGGAATCCTCAATATTTGGTCCTTTTGTAAAGGCATAATAATGTGAGGATTTGTGTTTCGAATTACAGTTGAAGAAACACCATAAACCTTAGCGATTGACTCTAGGGTTTCGTTTGCTCTCACAATGTGGTTAACATAGGTGGCACTAGTAGGAACAGAGGCCTTTACCTCGGAGCTATCCTTCTTTTCAATTTTTATCTCTTGATATACCTTTAATCCATCTTGAACCTGAGGGTTCATCATGATGATCTCATCAACAGAGACCTTATAAGCTCTAGAGATAGAATAGAGTGTCTCTCCCTTCTGAATAGTATGGATATAAAAAGATTTCCCATTCTCTTGTTTAACAATAGGAGAAACGTTCACTTCTTGAGAAAAAAGCAGAAAGACGAAAAATAAGCAAATGATACTCAATGCTGTTCTTCTAAGCATATCTAATTTATTTCGGTTAGAATTCTATTCCCATTCAATTGTGGCTGGGGGTTTAGAACTTATGTCATATACAACACGGTTGACTCCTTTAACACGATTGATAATATCGTTTGACACCCTACTTAGAAATTCCCATGGCAAATGAACCCAATCTGCGGTCATCCCATCTGTAGAACTAACGGCACGTAAGGCAACTACATTCTCATAAGTTCTTTCATCACCCATTACCCCTACCGATTGAACAGGTAACAAGATTACCCCAGCTTGCCATACTTTATCATACAAGTTTGCCATGCGAAGTGATTCAATAAATATTGCATCTGCCTCCTGAAGTACTGCAACCTTCTCTGCCGTGACCTCACCTAAAATCCTAATTCCTAAACCAGGACCGGGAAAAGGATGTCTGCCAAGCAACTTATCACTTAGGCCAAGAGCCTTGCCTACCCTACGTACCTCATCTTTAAATAGAGATTTCAAAGGTTCGACAATTTTTAATTTCATATAATCAGGTAAGCCTCCAACATTATGGTGAGACTTAATAGTTGCACTTGGCCCTTTAACTGATATTGATTCAATGACGTCAGGATAGATCGTACCCTGAGCTAACCATTTCACATCTTGGATTTTATGTGACTCATCATCAAAAACATCAATGAAGGTCTTGCCAATTGCTTTACGCTTTGCCTCAGGCTCTGTAAGACCTTTCAAAGCATCATAGAATCGTTGGGAAGCATCAACTCCTTTAACATTCAATCCAAGATGTTGGTATGATTCTAATACCTGATTAAACTCGTTCTTCCTTAGTAAGCCATTATCAACAAAAATGCAATGTAGCTGCTTTCCGATGGCTTTGTGAAGTAACATTGCAGCAACCGAAGAGTCAACACCACCTGATAAACCAAGAACAACTTTCTCCTTCCCTATTGTTTCTTGTAAATAAGCAACGGTATTATCGATAAAGCTTCCAGCTGTCCATGTTCCTGAACAGCCAGATATCTTCTTTACAAAATTTTCAAGCAGAACCATACCTTCTGTCGAATGGTAAACCTCTGGATGAAACTGAATACCCCATGTCTTCTCATTCCTAATCTGATAACCAGCTACCTTGACATCACTCGTACTGGCAACAACTTCAAATTCAGTCGGGATATTTAAAATAGTATCGCCGTGAGACATCCAAACCTGACATCCGGTGCTCATACCTTTCAGCAAGTCATTCGTAAGATCAATATATTGCAGATTGGCTCTGCCATACTCACGAATCTTAGAAGGAGCCACTTCACCTCCATTCGTTTGAGCAAGAAGCTGAGCACCATAACAAACAGCTAACATAGGGACAACACCCTTTAAGCCGGTTAAATCAGGTCTCGGTGATGCACTATCTCTTACCGAAAATGGGCTGCCAGATAAGATAACACCTTTAATTCCCTGGAGATCGGTTGGAACATGATCCCATGGATGAATTTCACAATAAACATTTAGTTCTCTTACTCTCCTGGCAATCAGTTGTGTATACTGCGACCCAAAATCTAGAATTAGAATCGATTCCTGCATGTAGCTTAAAATTGAATGAAAGGTTTAAATTATCTGCAAAGATAAGATTCCTTACTTAGTTGACTATCCAATTTATAACCAATCTGCAACAAATCTCTCCATATTAGCCCGATTGATCCTACAAAACTATACTAGGTGAATAATTTCAGAGTTAATAGTCATTAATCTTATCTGTAACCATTTAGTTTCAGTGTAAACAGGAACAGAATAGAGTTATTTCATTCAATTAGCCACCATTTTTGAAAGTTGTCAAATCAAGATAATTCTTTCCTTCATTCATATCCATTTTCTTAACTTAGTTGCTTAATTAAAAGAACCGTAAAATGAAGATTGTAGCGCCTCATCTTCTCCCCTGTCTCTTTCCTGCGCCCCTTGTTTTAGTCTCTTGCGGTACCATGCAAAATCCAAACATTATTACGATCGCATGGGCTGGTACAGTCAATAGTAATCCTCCAATGGTTTCAGTCTCTATTCGCCCTGAAAGACATTCCTATGACCTAATTAAAAAATCAGGACTTTTCATTGTAAATCTGGTAAGTCAGGAATTGTTAAAAGAGGCCGATTTCTGTGGCGTAAAATCAGGTCGTGATATTAATAAGTTCGAAGCCACCAAATTGACTCCTGTTGAATGGAGAGAACATGATATCCCTTATATTAAAGAATCACCTGTCAGTCTATGTTGTAAAACGAGTCAGCTGATTCAGCTGGGCACGCACACCATGTTTATTGGTGAAATCATTGAAATTTTTGTGAAAGAAGAATTTCTAGAATCTACAGGAAAGCTAAAACTTGAGGCAGCCGGATTAGTAAGTTACATATCACCTCAATACCATTTACAAGGTGAAGTTCTAGGCAGATATGGCTATTCAGTAGTTTAGTCGTGTAATGAATATAATACTTTTAAGATGATGAATACAATTAATACACAAGGGATCAATAAATTAAAGCTATTCGTTAGCTTTCTTTTGATCATATTGTTAGGATTTGAAACCCAGGCTCAGAGCACTGAAGATATCCTCAGGCAATGGCCAGCTGAAGAGATGGCCTTCTTGAAAAAGATAAATGAAGAGTCTGGAGTTTCAAGAGATAAAGCAACTGAGCTAATCCTCATTAATATGGCTAGGACAAATGGACCACTATTTGCGAAGCTAGTAATACCATTTTTTGTTGATTCAACTAAGGCAGAGCAAACTTCATATTTAAAATCGCTAATTAATGAGTTAAAAAAACAGCCCAAGCTTTCTCCGCTCTATTATGACAATGAGTTATCAAAGGTTGCTGAAGGCCATGCAATATCTATGGGAAATGCAGGGAAGACCGGCCATGATGGTTTTGATGAGCGTTATAGTAAGGTTCTAGGTAGAGCCACTGAAGTGGCTGAAAACTGTTTCTATGGGCCTAAACAGCCAATCATAGTTGTTTTAGAGCTTCTAATAGATAATGATGTAGCCTCACTTGGTCATAGGAAAAATCTACTTAACCCAGCTTTCACGCATATTGGATTTGCGACTGCACCACATAAGACTTATGAGTATAATACAGTTCAGTCATTTGGAATCATCCCTTAAGTTGAAAATTCTACTATCGAAAATTGAAAGTCGTTTGTTAATTTTACTTCACTTACAAGCCTTAGAAAAGCTATAGAGAAAATAAATAATAAAACTAATTTGTCATGAGAAAACTTTTTTCAATCGTTTTACTTGCGTCCATCTTCGTGATATTTACACCCCTTCTGATCAAAGCGCAACAGGTCAACGCAACAGAATTCAAATATGACCCAACGCTTGATGGGTTAAAGCAGTTGGATGAGGCTGTTCAGAGTATTCAAGGTAGCAACAAGCAGTTGTTAGTATTTGTCGGAGGGAACTGGTGTTCATGGTGCATGAAACTAAATCGTTTTATACACGAAAATAAAACCATAGATTCTTTGATTAAAGCTGACTATGTTGTAGTCAAAATCAACTACAGCAAGGAAAATAAAAACCCTGAAGCATTAAAAAGACTCGGGTCACCGGCTAGATTTGGATTTCCTGTTTTGGCTATAGTGGATGAGAGAGGCACCTTGTTGCATATCCAAGATTCCGGTCTGCTTGAATCAGGGGACGGATATGATGAGAAAAAAATTGTTAGTTTTTTAAGAAACTGGACAGTAAGTGCTGTAAAGGGGATCTAATAAAATAAGTAGGAAATAACTAATTTCAGCTTTTATCCCTTTTGGTATCTTGAATTCGGTTGAGAATCTTAATCAAGACGAGATCTGAAACGAGCAATCCAAGTACAATCTTAATAAAGAAGTAACAAATTAAAAGGGCATCCTTTCCGGATGCCCTTTTAATTTGTTACTTCTTTATATCATAAAAGCAACGAATCGGAGAATGCAATTTCTCCTCTTTGACTAAAACTTTAATAGCTTTTTCTACATCCTTCTTATCTAAGCCTGAAGCAGTGGCAATTTCACCAGCCTTCATTGGCTTTCCATTTTGCTTTAAAGCATCTAGTACAGCATTTGTTGTGTCCATCGTATAAGATATATATTTAATTAGTAAATTTAGGCAAAAAAAAACCGGGATGCATCCCTGCATACCGGAAAAAGTAATCAAAAAGTACTTAGTAAACTTAAAACAACAAAAACAACTAATGAAAAGTAGGTAAAGAGAGTTTAGTTTGGTAATTCCAGGTTTTAGAAACCTGCAACAGCTATTCACTATTACTCAAACAGCGTGCCACAAATTGCAAATCACTGTAAAACAACTATATCAATTGTATTTAAATCTAATATAAAGGGAAAATTTAACCGATTTAGGAGAGTTTTAGATCAGAGAAATGATAATCTACACATAAAAAACAACAAATCAGTAATTTACATAAGAACAATCCCAATACGGATAATTCTCCGATTTCGGATAAGTCGTTAGACTTGTTTAACAAAAACAATAATAGCTTAACATGTTTTAAACCAAGAGGTGAAAACTAGACAGCAAAACGAAGACCAGGTAGCAATTTAAGACTTGAATAAAGCGATACAAATACCTCTTCGTTGATTATTAAAACCTGAACAGTCATAGTAAGAAATCGACCGCTTTCGGAAACCTTAGTCTGAAAATCACCCGCAGGAATATCATGTTGATCAAAAACCATTTGGACAGATGCTTTTCTTGTAGCATGCTCAATATCATTATCAAAAATCATCTTAAGAAAGAAGTTTAAAGGGTACTTTAGTTTAACATCCTTTTCCATAGTAACAAAATTTATCAGTAAAGAGAATAATTAGAGAAAAAAGCAAGATGTGGTTAATGATCAAAAAAGATACCACATTTTATGCTATAAAGAGGAATAGAAAGACGGAGGCCTCTTCGCAGTATAAAAGTCACTGAGAAGAGGCCTCATGGTAATTAAAGATCTATATAAACTGAACGTTTTCCTTCTTAGTTATCTTCTCACAGTAGTGGCATAAGAGTCTCAAGTCTTCTTTGTCAACCACTTTGAAACGGGTAGGAATAGCTTCATGGTTAGTGATACACTTAGGATTAAAGCATTTCACCATGCTTTCAATTTTATCGGGGACCTGCACTTGTCTTTTTTCAACAATGTTAAAATCCTTTATTACGATCAAAGTAGCATTTGGAGCAACCAAAGAGATTTTATTTATTTCACGGTCTTCGAAAAACTGATTTCTGACTTTAATAATTCCTTTAGAACCATACTTCCGGCTTATCAGGTTTGTTCCAAACAAGACCTGATTTTCCGTTTTATCGAGTCCCAGTATTTTCATTACTTGAAAAACGTTGGCTGAGGGGATATGATCGATTACGGTACCATTCTCAATAGCTGATACCACTAATTCTTTTCTAGGCTGATCTGTCATGATAAATGAGTTTTAATAAATCAAAAAGCGTGATTAAAGTCCGAGAATACTTGCCATTAGAGCCTGTCTAACAAAAACTCCATTAAGAGCCTGTTGGAAATAATAGGCTTTAGGGCTAGAATCAACATCGGTACTGATTTCGTTTACACGTGGTAACGGGTGTAAGATTCTAAGATTATTCTTAGTTCCGTTAAGCATATCAGCATTTAGGATATAAGAGTTTTTAACTCTTTCATATTCCATGACATCAGAGAATCTTTCACGTTGGATACGAGTCATATAAAGGATATCTGCTTTTTGGATAGCCTCATTAATGTCAGTATATTGATAATACTCGAGTTTTTTCTCTTTAATATAGATTTTCACACTTGAAGGTAGTTTCAATTCAGTAGGAGAAACGAAATGGAACGTAGCATTAAAGTTGGTAAGTGCCTGAACTAAAGAGTGAACAGTACGGCCATACTTTAGGTCACCAACAAAAACGATATTCAGGTTTTCAAGGGTACCTTGAGTTTGTCTAATAGTATAGAGATCGAGAAGACATTGGGTTGGGTGTTGATTAGCTCCATCTCCGGCATTGATGACAGGTACAGAAGCGACTTCAGATGCCCATCTGGCAGAACCTTCAATAGGATGTCTCATAACGATAAGATCACTATAATTACTTACTGTTAAGATAGTATCCTTTAGAGACTCCCCTTTTGAGGTACTAGAACTGGAAGCGTCAGAAAAACCAATAACACGTCCCCCTAGTCGGTTAACAGCACTTTCAAAGCTGAGGCGTGTTCTTGTTGAGGGCTCAAAGAATAATGTGGCTACTACTTTGCCCTGAAGAATTCTTTGATTAGGATTTTTCTCAAATTCGACAGCCCGGTCAAGGATCTGGAGATACTCCTCACGGCTGAAATCGGTAATTGAAACAAGACTACGATTTTTCATCTAAGTAAAATATATGTTGGTATAAAGTTAATTCAACGAGGAGGTTAAGTTGCTAAAATAAAGGCAAAAAAAAAGGCGACTAAAGCCGCCTTTTATAAAAGATTAGCAACAACCGCAGCCACCTTTTTTCTTGATATTCTGTTTAGCGAGGAAATCGCAAAGAACAACATCAAGATTAGGATAGCCAATTTCTTGTAGGTCATAACCTACTTTTACGGTTGGTTTATCAATATTTACAATTCTCTTAAGATCGATAGGAGTAGCAATAACTACAACGTCGCAAGGAGTATTTTTAATAGTTGTCTCAAGGTCTTTTACCTGTTGGTCGCCATAGCCCATTGCTGGTAATAGAGTACCAATATTTGGATAGATCTTAAAGGTCTCAGCAAGCTTACCAACTGCATAGTTTCTTGGGTCAACTAGTTCAGCAGCACCGTATTTATTAGCAGCTACTGTACCAGCTCCGATACGCATTTCACCGTGAGTAAGAGTTGGACCATCCTCAATAACTAATGCACGACGACCGCGAATAAGTTCAGGTTGGTCTACTGTTAAAGGAGAAGCACCATCAATAACGATAGCTTTAGGGTTGATACGAGCAATGTTATCGCGAACTTTCTGGATATTCTCGATGCTTGCGCTATCAATCTTGTTAATTACAATAACATCTGACATTCTGGCAACCACTTCACCAGGATAGTAACTAACTTCAGCACCAGGACGGTGAGGGTCAGCTACACCTACGAATAAGTCAGGTTTATAGAAGGGGAAGTCATTATTTCCACCATCCCATAAAACGATATCGCAACCATCTGGATCGTTTTCAGCAGCACGAAGAATTGCCTCATAATCAACACCAGCATAGATTACATTACCGCGAACTACGTGTGGTTCATATTCTTCCATCTCTTCGATGGTGCATTTGTGCTTTTTAAGATCCTCAACCGTAGCAAAACGTTGAACCTTTTGAGCAACTAAATCGCCATAAGGCATCGGATGACGAACAGCAACAACCTTTAAACCCTGAGCCATCAAAATTTCAATAATGCGACGTGAGGTCTGGCTCTTTCCGCATCCTGTACGAGTTGCACCAACAGCAATAACAGGCTTGGTGCTCTTTATCATAGTTTCAGCTGGTCCCAGTAAAACAAAATTTGCTCCTGCTGCATTAACAACAGCACTAACATTCATCAAGCGTTGGTAAGGCACATCGCTGTATGCAAATACGCAATCATGAACATTTAGATCTTTAATCAGTTCGGGAAGTTTCTCTTCTGCCAAAATGGGTATACCTTGTGGGTAAAGGTCTGCACCGGCTAACTCTGCAGGGTACTTTCTTCCATCAATATCAGGGATCTGAGCAGCTGTAAAGGCTACTACATTGTACTCAGACTTTCCACGATAGAAAGTATTGAAATTGTGGAAATCACGACCGGCTGCACCGATAATAACTACATTACGTCTCATCATAAGTATAAATTAAATTGTATTAATAATAGAGAAAACATTCGCTGGCAAAGTTAGAATTTTCGACAAAAAACAAACGATTTCAGCAGAAAAAAGATTACAAAACACCCTTTTTTTTCTACAGTTCCTTTATATAGGTATCCGAATGCAAAAAAAAGCCTTTTGAACATGATATTGAAATGATAAAATACCTATTTTAGCAATGACTATACAGCAGAGTTCTCGTGACGAGATTATTGCTAGGTAGCAGAGAGAATTAAGACAGTTTACAATATGGTTCGCGCAAGAGCATTTCTTGTATTTGTGATGTTAATCTGCACTTCATCCCTATTCGCACAGGATGATTTGTTAGATTTTGAGCACAAGTCTCCTAGCGAACGATTTAATAAACTCAAAGTATTAGTCGATTCCCTTCTTGAAGTTGAAGATACCCTCGCTCTCTCATATTCCGTCAGGATGTTTGAAATTGGAGAGCAATTAAACGACAATACCAAAAAAGCTGATGCCTATCGGAGGATGGGTACATCAAACATGTTGCAATCTAATTACCCAAAAGCAAAAGAATTAAATGACAAAGCAAACGACCTCTATTCAAAAGAAAAAAACGAAGAAGGGGTAGCTGACTGTAACTTATTGTATGGCTTAATCTATAGGAATTTACAAATCTTCGATAGGTCTGTCGAAAAAACCATGGAGGCTCTGGCCTACTATAATAAAGAGCAAATCAGAAAAAAACAACTCATTGCCTACATTACTATCGGAAATGTGCTGGTACTATCTGATATCGATGAAAAAGGTAGGGAAAACTTATTCCACGCTCTCGATATGACTGACCCTAAAAAAGATATCCAAATGAGAGGTCGTATTCTTCTGGGTATTGCTCGTTCATATATAGCCGATAAAGATTTTCCTAATGTCCATAAAACAATTTCTAAAATCGAAAGTGAATACACCAAGTCTAATGATAAATTCTTAAAACTTCTTGCACTTATAGCCAAAAGTGAAGTCGCTTACGCAGAAAAAAACTACTCTTCAAGCTTATCCTTGAGTCTTCAAGGAGTTAAGTTGGCTCACGAAATTAAAAATGAAGGACAAGAAACTCATTTACTTACACGTATTGCACACCTTTATTCAATATCAGACAACTGGGATTCGGTACTTTACTATAATAAACTTGCCCAAGAATTACGCCTTAAATCGGGAAGGTTTTCAAATATAAGTAGCTCTTACATAAATATCGGTACTTCTTATCTTCAGAAAAAAGACTTCCCAAATGCTGAGGATAATCTATTAAAAGGATTGGATTTTGCATACAAAATTGGTCATCAGGTACTCATTCAAAAAGCATATCGACATCTCATTCAACTTTATATTCAATGGAAAGACAATAAAAAAGCCCTGGAATTCTACGAAAAAAACTACGATTATGTCGAGAAGCTGACCAAATCAAGCACCAAATTTATAACTAAGACTACATTTGACGAACTTGAAAAGAGATACATAAGCAGTTCTGAAGCTGATGGAAAAAATTGGTACATTATTCTTCTAGCAAGTGGACTAGCAGTGGTCATATTAGTTTCTGTCAGTTCTTTTTTATATATGAAGAGAAAATCAATACATCTTCAAACAGAAAATCTATCACTTTCTAATAGGCTCAATGAAGCCCTTGAAAAAATAAATACTATTGCTGAAAATCAACTCTCAAACATCTCCCTACTGAACCTCTTTGATGCTGGAGCTATAATAGTTGATGAAAGATTCACAATAACTAATGTTAGTTCCGGCTTATACAAATTTCTAGAGTATACGAAAGAAGATCTTTTTCAAAAGCCCTTTTCTTTTCTTCTCTCTTCTGAAGATAGAATCAAAATCTACCAAAACGTCAAAAGCATTACTAGCGGAAATAAACTTATTACTGAAATTCAATTAAGATCTTTATCAGGAAACACCATACATACCAGAGCAACTTTCCACCCAATAAATCACCAAAATAGAATCCAAGTAGCAATCTTCCTTATAGACATTGCTAAAGAAATTGAAATCAAGAAAAAGCTAAATGAATCTCTAATCAAAGCGGAAGAGTCTGAAAGACAAAAGTCTGTATTTCTTTCTAACGTCTCGAATGACATAAAATCTCCTGTTAAATCAATTCTTACTGTTTTGCAAAACTGGCAAATTTCTGCCCCGGATAATCTTCGTGGAAGATGGCTCAGTGATGTGACCAACTCAACCAATGACCTTATTAATTATATTGATAACATTATCGAATTCAGTAACCTTCAATCTGAAGAGATACGCCTAAATCTTTCACCGGTTAATCTTAAAACTCTTGTTGGAGATATAATTAATTCTTTCAACAAGTCACTCAGTGAAGTTAAATCGAGTATTACTCTTACTTCAAAAACTTTTCTTAACACTGATTACCTTGTAAGTATAGACGCCTCTCTTTTAACTAAGGCTATAAAACATATTATCCAAAACTCAATCCGATATAGTCAAGATGGCAAAATCGAGATAGAATGGAGGAAAACGGAAGATAAAAAGCTCCTTTTAACCTTCATGAGTGATGGGCTTAAAATATCACCTCAGCAATTAGCCGTAGTTCAGGGTATTGAAAGACCAATTGATGAAACCTACTCACAGAGATTATCGGATACCGGTTTAAATCTAGCTATTGCAAAGTCTTTTATAAACAAACTTGGCGGAAAGATTTGGGGGGATAATCTTATAGACAGTGGTACTGTCATCTATATAGCGCTGGATGCTGAATGGATTGACCCGACAATCTGGGACGGATCAAAGCTTCCTGAACTTCCCATCCCGAACCTTAGTAAACATTCTATCTTAGTAGCCGAAGATGTAGAAGAAAACTTTTCCTTCATCAAGGCACTTCTGAACAAAACCGGAGCTAGAATAACATGGGTCAAGAATGGGAAAGAAGCCCTAAATGAGGCTAAATCAAAAGAGACTTTCGATCTTATTATCATGGATGTCCAAATGCCAGTCATGGATGGATATACAACCTCCAGATTGATCAGAAGTGAATTCCCATACTTGCCGATAATAGTCCAAACTGCTTTTGCATCACCGGATGAAGATGACATTGCCCTTGCAGCAGGCTGTGATGCAGTAATTCATAAGCCAATTCAATTAGCTGAATTTTGGGAAACCATTATTAATCATATCAATATTAAAAAGAAATTAGATTCTTGATATCGCTGATAGAACGTTGCCTGCTATCCCTTGACTATTTCTTCAAATCACCTCCCTACAATCTCTTCAAATTGTAGGATTACATAAACTAATAGAGCACCAACAAATTAGATTGCCTAATATTTTATCCTTTTTTGGAGGATTTTCTTTGAAAAGAAAAAAAAGGAAGTTACTTTACACTATAAATACACACCAGAAGCGGTTTGGAGTTTTTTTTAGTAAACATGATGATGTGTCTTAGAAGACACCGATTAAACAAAGAAAAGTAAAAAGAATCTTTTCATTTAGACTTGGAAGAGAAGTAATCTCTTCCTTTTTTTTTGAGAATGATAACCGATCTAATTAAATGTTTTACTTATCCTGACTTCCTTATTTCGATGTACTCTCTTTTGTTTAATGTTTAGTATACTCGCACTAAATAAGAACGGGTGGTAAAAATTACCACCCGTTCCTTCTTTTTATGAAATCATTATTTGGCAACCGAGAACTTACCACTAAACTGCTGATTCTCAGAAACACCTCTTAATATATACAGGCCAGGCTTTAAACCTGATATGGTTAATTGAATCTGATTTAAGCCAGTATTACTACTCCGCTCTGTTTGAAGAACTAACTTTCCACTTAAATCAAAAACCTTAAAAACAACTAATTTGGCACTATTTAACTCAAAGTCAACATTCAACAAATCCATCGCTGGATTGGGATAAATCTTAATCTCAGAAGTTCCTATCGGATCCTCTATTCCAATATTAAGCCCGTTATTGGCAATACGTGAAGTCGAAAAGATTCTAAACTCCCCAGCCTTCAAATCCAATTTCGTGGTACCAGCTGTAACATCTAACGAGTCATTCTTTGTAAACTCATACCATTTACCACTTTTTGTGAATAGAGGAGTTGCTGTACGATCAGTTATAGCAAAATTACCCACTATAACTACATCCATAGAATTATGTCTAAGGACAATCTGTTTTACGGTTCCTGTTCCTTTAACATCAAAGTCAGTCGTTGAAAACACAGGATATTCTAGTCTTAGCTTGTTCAATGATGAATATACCTTATACAAGAAATTTCGATAGTAATCATCCTTATATTCCCAGTGCAGAGGTTTTGGACATACACGGCAATCATAGTTAATACTAACATCATAACCCAACTCACCAAATTGCCAGATCATTTTCGGACCAGGAACTGTTAAAAAGAAAGATGCATTTAACGCCATTCTTTCCAGAGCAATTTTCTGGTTTTTAATTGAGTAAGAAGCCAATGAGTCATTACCCGCCGACTTACAATTATACATCAGACGCTCCTCATCATGGCTTTCCATATAGCCAACCAGATGTGGCTCTGCCCAGTTACGACCAGTACTCTTGTACGAAATACCATTTATATTGCTCGTACTAATCTTCCCCATAGCAGCCTGAGAATAGTTATAGTTCATGTTTCCCCAGAGCATCATACCGGCAGCACTTAGCTCCTTCTCTTCACTATTCACCGTCAGATGCTCTAATATTACTACCGCAGCAGGATTGACACTCCATATCTGATTTGCCATTCTTTTAAGAATCGCTATTCTTGAAGCATCATAGGCCATTCCATCGCCTACCTTATTGGTAAAACCTTTTGTAAAATCAAATCTAAAACCATCAACCTTGTATTCTGTCAACCAATAAGCATTTACTCTATCAACAAATTCCTTAGTATAAATACTCTCATGATTGAAATCATAGCCCCAACAGTAAGGAGGATGAGGACAAGATTGATTATACCAGGGATTATCAGCAGAAGGAGCACCATCAGTACCGGCTTGAGGATCAAAATACATCTGAACCAATGGAGATAAACCAAATGAGTGATTCAAAACCATATCTATAAAAACCGAAATGCCCCGCCTATGGCACTCATCAATAAAGGCTTTATAGTCATTTTTTGTACCATAAGCTTTATCTGCAGCAAAATAGAATGATGGATTATATCCCCATGAATCATTCCCTTCAAATTCATTTATAGGCATCAGTTCAATGGCATTCACACCCAAATTCTGAAGGTAATCAAGGGTGTCCATCACTGTTTTAATAGCACGGGTACCAACAAAGTCCCTAATATGCAACTCATAAATGACCAGTTTTTCCTTATCGATAGGGGTAAAATTGGTTGTCTGCCATTGATATTCAGATTTTATAACAGGAAATACGCTAACAATTCCTGAGGTCTTGCCTTGAGGATAAGGTTTAAGATTTGGATAAATATCACTACTGATATAAGGATCATTCCAAGGATCAAGAATCTTTTCAGTATAAGGGTCAGCAATACGCAAAGAACCATCAATAAGATATTGATATCCAATCTCAGCATTTGACTGTAAACCTGTAAGAGTAATCCAATAATACTTACCGTCTGGAGTTCTGTTCATCTGATAACTTTCTGACGGCATATAATTATTCAGATCAGATAAAAGATATACGTATGATTTAAGTGCAGGTGGATCAGATAATACAAGTGTTACTGATCCATCATTATTATAATTTACGCCAGAGATAACATTCGATGGTAGTTCCGCAACAGGCACTGAACCCCTTACGTAGACATATACAGAATCATAATCTACCTCATTACCTTTCTTAGCCTTTGCAATAAACCAGTTAACTCCCGGATTAACAACGGTTACTGTTCTTGATAAGTCATGGAGATTTGTTTTCTCCAATAAAAGATTGTTCAGATATAAGAAAAGGCTATCAGACTCTTTTGTAACTCCTCTGAAGTCAATATTTGATCCACCAGATACCAGAACTCCATTCTCGGGTGTAATAACCTTCGCTTCAAGACCATCAGGGTAGACATCTACCATAATATCACTCCCATCAGAATTGCGCCCAACCTTGGATCCATCGGCATTTCTAAAAACAAAAGCCAACTTTAGAACCTGCTCATCTGTTGGTACTCCATAAAAATCCGTAATACTAGGTTTTACCGCAAACTTGTACAAATTATTACCCAAAGGTTTTAGTAGCGCCTTAGGTAAATTGGCAGACCAGTCAGCAATAACATATTTCCAATTGGTAGATGAGGTACTCAGATTAGTAATGACTCCTGTGTGAGCATAAATATCTCCTGAATAATTAGCTAAAGCACCATTGCCCTTCGAGGCATCAAAATATACTATTACTGAATCAGAGACAACCGGAAACCAGGGCGTAGAAGTGACGACCTGAGCCCCTACATTGAATATAACCCCAAATAAAAGGGATAAAAAAATCACCAAATTCCTTCTCATACAAACATGTTTTGATATAGTACAAATATACTAAATCAAAACTGTTTCTCATATCCTAAATCGATCAAATTATGTTGAAAAACAACAAGATACTTAACTAGGAAAAATTAGTGTAACGATTACTTAGGAGCGATGATTAACTCGATTCTCTAACCTGCAAAGTCACACCAATGACCCGCGTTTGGTTACTACCTGCCACTGATGGACGCTCTAAACGATGTATCAATACCTCAACGGCCTGCCTCCCAAGCGTAAATCCCTGTTGATCAATAGTTGTAAGTCGGGGAGAGACAAGAGATGCTATCGGATCATTACCAAAGCCTACAACTGAGATATCAGTTGGAATTTTAAATCCATGTGCGGTCAATAATTGAATAACAGAAATTGCCGTATTATCATTAACTGCAAATATGCCATCTATTTCAGGCGCCAATTTTAGAATAGATTCTTGATTCTCTAAAACCCCATCACGGCTATCACATGTTATTATAAGATCTCTTTCAAAATCAATTCCATGGGTTTTCAGTCCATCTAAATATCCTTTTCGTCTTTGCCTGCCAACCGACATAGCCTCAGGTGCGGCTAGATGCATAATACGTTTCCTCCCCTTTGAAACAAGATGGTTTACCGCTAAAAGCCCACCTTCATAATCATCTACTAAGACTTTGTCTGTATTTAGCATATCTGCAGCTCTGTCAAACAGAACAATTGGAATGCCATCTCGAATAGCCTCTTCAAAGTGGTCATATTTCTCAGTATGTTTACTTACTGAAACTAAGATGCCATCTACCCGGTGATCAATCAATGCCTGTAAATTAATCCTCTCTCTTGCTTCGTCTTCATTCGACTGACAAATAATAAGTCTATACCCTTTAGAATAAGCAAGCTCCTCAATACCACTAATAACTGATGAGAAAAAATGGTGTACTATTTCAGGAATTATTAAGCCAATGGTCTGCGACCGTTGCCTTTTAAGACTAAGTGCTAATGCATTAGGGCGATAATTCACCTTTGCAGCATATGCCTTAACAAGCTCGCGTGTTTCGAGACTTATATCAGGATGACTCTTTAAGGCACGAGATACTGTTGAGGCTGAGATGCCTAATGCTTTTGCAATGTCATTAATAGAAACCATATTCTTGTTTTTGAGGCTTACTTCTTCAAATATACAAAGTAATCGTTTTCAATGCCTCGTTAAAATGTAAATAGACTCTATTTATACAGAAAAGAAGAAGAATTACATCAAACTGTGTTCAAATAAAAAAGGGCTCCAAAAGGAGCCCTCAGATAAACACAAATCATCAGGTTACTTATAAAAAACTAAATACTCGTACGGTTTTAATTCAAACTCGGTCTTTGCATCAATATCTTTAACCAATCCTGAAAAAAGTTCAGTAAACTGACCTGTTGGTGCCCCACCCCCTAACGTAATTTTCACTGAGGCATCTTTCAGATTTGTTATTACAAAGACTGTATTTGACTCCTTAATTCTAGTAAAAGCAAAGACCGATAATGAATCTGAAGTTGCTACCTTTTGATAGGTACCACCCCAAACCCCATTCCATAAAGCAGGATTATTATGTTTTAGTTTAAGAAGGTTTTTATAAAACCCACTTAAAGGATAATTATTCCAAACAATAGGATCTTTTTCAAAGAATTCAAGTCTCTTTGTTATTCCGGATTCTTGTCCTGAGTAAATCAATGGCATCCCGGGAATGGTGGCAGTCAGGACGGCAAATGTTTGAGCCGCTTTTCCCATTCTTTCTGACTCGGTACCATTCCATGAATTCTCATCATGATTTGAAGTAAACTGCATTAAAATGGTACTTGGTTGAAAGCGATTCTTATTAAAAAGGATGACACTATCCATACTTCTCGCTGTAAGCTTCCCTTTAGCAATTTGATTCATCACATGATGGGTGCTCCAACTGTAGGCCATATCAAAAGCTCTGTCGTGTAAAGCAGGCTCTTCAGCCTCTGCCAACATGAATACAGGCTTAATTGAATCAAGCGATGCCCTTACATTATTCCAAAAATCTACCGGAACCATACCTGCTACATCACACCTATAACCATCAATGTCTAAGTCTTTAACCCAGTATTTCAGTGCCTTTAGCATTTCATTACGCATCTCGGGCTTATCATAGTTTAGATCCGCAACATCTGACCAATCAAATGGAGAAACAATTTTCCCTGTTGAATCAGTTGTATACCAATCAGGATGTTGAGTCATCCATGCATGATCCCATGCTGTATGATTTGCTACCCAATCTATGATCACTTTCATCCCTAATTCATGGGCTCTAATGACCATGGCCTTAAAGTCATTGACTGTTCCAAACTCCGGATTTACTGCTGTATAATCTTTAACACTATAATAGCTACCTAAGGTTCCTTTTCTATTCTTCTCCCCTATCGGATTAATTGGCATAAGCCAAAGAATATCAACACCCATATCCTTCAAACGCGGCAAATGCTGCGAAAAGGCATTAATGGTTCCTTCCGGGGTATACTGCCTGATATTCACCTCATAAATATTCACGTTCTTAGCCCATTCAGGGGTATGCAACGTAGTGTCAGAATTTGCTACTGTAGATTGTGAACTTTGACAAGATACCAATGACAATGAAAGAAGAGCTATTGCCAAAAACATCACTAAAATTCCTTTATTCTTCATAATCAGATGTATTTAGGTTAATCAATTAAGTCAAAATGAGAGAATGAAAAATTCGCGGGTGTTAAATGCGAATAACACCCGCGAACCATAAATCAAAGTTTAATAATCATTGCTGATTTTGCAGGAATAGTAATCTGAGTTGTCAAATCAACCTGTTTACTTGTAAATAGGTCGGTACCACTCTTAGATTCTTTTAAAATCTCATTAAAACGATTCGTTTTAATTGTTCTTGCCTCTGATGGATTATTATTCAGCAGTACCATAATACGTTCCTTTTCAGTGTAGCGAAAATAAACGTAAACATTGTCTTGCGGAAGAAAGTGCAGAAGTTTACCCGACTGTAACGCCTTATTTTCGTTTCTTAACTTTATCAGGTTTTGAGTAAAATAGAAGATTGCTTGTTGAACTCTGTTCCTTCCCTCCTTTGAAAATGCATTTAGAGAGTCACCAGGCCAGCCACCGGGAAAATCCTCTCGTATATGGCCATGTCCTTCATGCTCCCAACCCTCCATTCCGATCTCAGTGCCGTAATAGATCATTGGAATACCTCTTGTGGTCAAAAGGAAAGCCATTGCCATCTTCATCTTAGCTGTATCACTCTGTAATACAGAGAATATCCTATTAAGATCATGATTATCAGCAAAAGTCACTAAAACGGAGGCATCACGATAAAGAAAATCTTCACTCTGTAAATCATAGAGTGACTGAAGACCTCCATCCCAAGATTCTGACTCATTAAAAGCACGATTTATTCTAAAATAAAGAGGGAAGTCAAAAACAGAAGGAAGATGAGAATCGTAATTTACAGCAGCAGGAGATTTACTTTGATATCCGGCAACCCAAGATGGATTGGATAGCCATGCCTCACCTACCATAAAGAAGTTAGGATATTCTGCTAATATGGCTTTACCCCAATCTGACATAAAATCTCTAAAAGGATATGGCTGAGTATCTATTCTAATACCATCTAGATTACCATACTCAACCCACCAGATACTATTTTGAATCAGATAGGTTGCTAGTTCTTGATTATGCTGGTTAAGATCAGGCATATGTCTATCAAACCAACCTTTCGACATATAATCCTTATCAGAGACTGATGCATTTGGATCTGACAGAGTTGCAGCTCTGAAATTGCTTCTGGTATATTCAGGCCACATATTAAACCAATCTGATGAAGGCTTGTCTTTAAACCAAAGATGTTGATCTCCAATATGATTGAATATCATATCCATGACCATTTTCATACCACGCTTATGTAGATCAGCGATCAAATCCAAGTACTCCTTCTCTGTCCCAACTCTGGGATCAACCTTATAGAAATTGGTTATGGCATATCCGTGATATGATTGAAACTTGTTATTATTCTCAGTAACCGGATTCAACCATAAAGTTGACACTCCTAAGTCGTGAATGTAATCCAGTTTGGATCTTATTCCATTCAGATCACCACCATGTCTACCAAGCCCCTCCTTACGATTAACTCCTTCCAGCATGCCTGCAACGTTATCATTGGAAAGGTCACCATTGGCAAAACGATCAGGCATGATTAGATAAATCACATCTGATTTATCTATACTTGACCTCCCTGCAGAACCTTTTTGTCTGCTCTTTAATTCATAGTTAAAAGTGTATTCCTTTCCCCCTTTAGTCTTAAGCTTTACAGGAATGATTCCAGGCTTTGTACTGGGTGAAATATTAAGGTAGAGAGCAAGATAATTAGGGTTTTCAAGGTTGACGCTTCTCTCAAGCTTTACCCCTTTATAGGTTAAACTGATCGATGCGTCTTTAAGGTTCTCACCATGTAGGAATAGCTGTAGGGTCTGGTTTTTCATTCCAACCCACCAACAGGGAGGCTCAACAGTCAAATCTTGTGCCTTGACAAAAAATGTTAACAGGAGTAACCCTATCAATAAAGAGATTTTTCTCATAGTTTTTGCTTTTGGATTACCTGTTATAGATTTTTGTAATTCGGGCAAGACGAATAGCCTGTTCATCGGTTAATGTACCTTCCACATATCTCCATCTCCAATATCCTGATGGTTTACCAGGCAGATTCATTCGGCTTTCAGAACCCAATTTCAGGATATCCTGTAGCGGAGCAATAGCAATATTAGAGACCGATGACCAGGCCAGCTTTATCATAGACCAACTAATGTCATTAAGGTCAGCATTAAAATACTCCATCACGAAAGCCTTATCTGCATCAGAAGCGGCATTAAACCATCCTATAACGGTATCATTATCGTGGGTGCCAGTGTAAACCACAGAATTATGAGGATAGAGATGAGGCAGGAAGTTATTGCCTTCATTGCTATCAAAGGCAAATTGAAGAATCTTCATTCCTGGAAGATGGTTGCAATCTCTGAGTTCTTCAACATCTGGAGTAATGACACCCAGATCTTCGGCAATGATGGGTATATCTCCCATTTCAGCCTTAATAGCATCAATAAGTTCTTTGCCGGGAGCAGGTAACCAAACGCCATTAATAGCGGTAGGTTCGCCAAATGGAACCGCCCAAAATGCCGCCAATCCACGAAAATGATCAATACGTAAAACGTCAAACAAATTAAAGTTGGCCTTAACACGATCTACCCACCATTTAAAACCAGTCTGCTTAAGATAATCCCAATTGTAGAGAGGATTTCCCCATAGCTGACCCGTTTCACTGAAATAGTCAGGTGGAACGCCAGCAACTTTTGTTGGATTACGGTTCTCGTCAAACATAAATATTTCAGGACGACACCAAGCATCAGAGCTGTCATGAGCTATATATAGAGGAATATCACCAACAATATTGATCCCATTTTTATTGGCATAAGCCTTAAGATCATACCATTGACTAAAGAAGAAATACTGCAAAATAGAGAACATTTCAATCTCAGAAGCGAGCTTATGTTGATACTCAAGAACGGCATCATGCTCTCTCATCTTGATATTATAATCCCATTCCCACCAAGGTTTCTCACCAAAATGCTGTTTTACTGCGGCATAGAAGGAGTAATCATTTAGCCAAGCTCCGTTTGCCTCTTTAAATCTTACAAAACTTGCTCTTTGAGCTAGAGTTGCATTCTGAGCAAAGCGAGTTGCGGCTATTTTAACCAACTTCCATTTAAGCTCATTAACTCTTCCAAACTCTACTTCTGAACTATTAAATGGAGCAAACACGGGGATATCACTCTCAGTAAGCCATCCCTGATTAATCAATAGATCAATATCAATTAATACAGGATTACCAGCAAACGCACTATAACACTGATAAGGTGAATCACCATAACCAGTATGACCTAATGGAAGTATCTGCCACAATTTCTGTTTAGCAACAATAAGCCAATCAATAAAATTAAATGCCTCGCGGCCTAAACTACCAACACCGAACCTTCCCGGTAAAGAAGTGATATGTAAAAGTATACCACTGCTTCTCTCAAATTTATTCATGTTGAACTGATGATTTATATATCTGTTTTTCGTTTCTTATCAATAACAAAATAGACTGACAACCCTGCAATAATCATGGAAACCCCTGCTACTCCTAACATCGAAATGGCTCGACCATCGAGTGCCATCAAAATTAGACCACCAAGAAAGCCTGCTGCAATTTGAGGTATTGTTATGGTAGCATTGAAAAGCCCCATATAAACGCCCATCTTACTTGCCGGAAGCGAAGCAGATAGAATAGCATAAGGCATAGCAAGAATTGCTGCCCAACTGACCCCTACTCCAACCATCGACGCTATTAATAAATACTTATCTTGAATAAAGACCATCGATAAGAGACTAATTCCGCCGAAGATCAATGCTCCACGATAGGTACCTTTCCTACCAAATGCCTTTGCAAAGCGAGGAATCATCATAGAAAAGGCAGCTGCAAAAAGGCTATAACATGCAAAGATTACACCAGTCCAGTTACCTGCATCATTAAAAGCTTGTGAAGCGGTATCTTTGGGGTCAATGCCCCAGATATTCTCTGCAATACCACTTGTGGTATAAACCCACATCAAGAATAACGCAAACCATGAGAAAAACTGTACTATGGCTAATCGCCACATAGATTGGGGTATTCCTTTAATTAAATCTGCAAACGAGGTTGAACTCTTCTCCTCTTTCGTTACGTTATTATATTGTTCATACACTTGAGGAGGATACTCTTTTGTATTGAAGGCAGTCCACAATACCGTAGCCAGAAGTGTACCGCCCCCTAAATAGAACGACCAAATAACTGTCGGAGCAACCTTCTCTCCTTCAGCAGGAACATTAGCAATTCCGATTCCTGTGAGAATAATAGGAAGTAATGAACCTAAAACAGCTCCTGCATTAATCAAAAAGCTCTGTAAAGAATATCCAAGGTTTCGTTGATCATCATTAACCATATCACCTACCAGAGCCCTGAATGGCTGCATCGTGATATTAAATGAGGTATCCATTAATAAAAGCATTACGGCTCCGAAAATCAATGGCATAAAAAGGTATGAGAAAAACTCTGCATTAGGCATAAAAAACATCGCCAATGCAGAAATAATAGAACCACCAAGAATAAATGGAACCCTTCGTCCTAGCTTCGTCCATGTTTTATCACTCGACAAACCAACAATCGGCTGTACTAACAAACCAGCGAATGGAGCTGCCAACCAAAAGTATCCCAAATGATGAACATCTGCACCCAAAGCAGACAGAATCCTGCTGGTATTGCCATTTTGAAGTGAGTACCCTATCTGAACACCTAAAAATCCAAAACTTAAATTCCAGATTTGCCAAAAACTAAGATTAGGTTTTTTCATGATTTTTGCTTTTACAGTGTGTCGTAACGCTTTATTTTTAATTAACTATTTTACAGACCTATAGCTTAACTTTTTTCATATATATTCCAATGGCAATTTTCGTAATTTTCCTTCGCAAACGATTGCAAACCACCATTATAGTACTTGTAAATATAATATTTTTTTAACCAAATATTAATCACTTCTTTTTCATTTGAGCAAACGCCTATAAATTCTTGAAAAAAGTTATGCCTTAAATCAACTTTACCGATACAATCAATATTACATTTGGATAAACAACATATATAACTAATGATTCCAAAGTTCTCAATTAAGCTAACCGTAATCTACCTTTTTCTTGGAATTGCCTGGATTCTGGGAAGTGACCGCCTCGTTCAATATCTGGCCTATGATTCTCATACCCTCTCCCATCTGCAAAATTTCAAAGGCCTTTTCTTTATACTAATTACTGCAATCTTACTCTTTCTTTTAACACGCCATGAAGAGAAGAAAAGAAAAGCTATCATTGATAAATTAAACAAAGCTCTGCATGAAGCAGAAATTGCTTCCAGGCTTAAAGTCTCTTTCTTGGGTAATATCTCTCATGAAATCAGAACCCCTCTTAATGCCATTAGAGGGTTCTCTCAAATTCTACGCAATGCAGAGATTGAACCCAAAGAGATGAAGGAATTTCCGCAAATCATTATTAAAAACGTTGACCATCTGCTGAGTATTCTCGAAATCATTCTTGAAGCCTCTAAACTTCAATCTGAATCAATTTCTCCGGACTTTAGGAAGATAAACATCGGCTTCTGGTTAAAGAAAACCATTACAGAGTTCAACAGCTCAAATAATATTAAGCTAGAACTAACAACCTCTGACCCTTATCTTGATTCTCTTCCTCAAATAGATTCAGACCCCGCCATACTCAACCGCTGCCTCATACTTCTGACTGACGGAGTAAAACGGTTTGTAAAATCAGACATAATTGAGGTGATGGTTAACTGTAATCAAAAGAGCAAAATAATATCTCTTTGCTTTAAAGGACGCTACGATATAGATAAGATGAATAAGGCAGCCGACTTTTTCCAACCTTTCAATCTGATTAATGAAAGGCTACCCAACGCTGACTATTCTATTGGCAACGAGTTATATATGTCTAAAAAATACGGAGAACTTTTACAAGCATCTTTTTCCACAAAAACAGAAAAAGACTCTATCATCTTCTGTCTTGAAATTCCTATTCCCTCCTAAAGAAAAATTCCTCCTCAAGTTACAACTATGTAACCCTAAACAATCTCTTCAGTATCTTTGCCTTTGAAGAACAAATTGAATATGTCAGACGAGATAACCTTAAAACAGGCAGTAAAAGATTGGCTTAACGCATTACGCATCAGGCAAAAATATAATGAAACCCGTATTTTCTCTATTTGGGAATCAATTGCCGGCCCTGTTGTTAAATCGCATACTCAAAACCTTCGAATAGAGCATGGGCGCCTTTATGTTAGTCTTGATAACCCAATTATTCGTCAAGAGCTTACCTATGCAAGACACAGATTAATCATCGCACTTAATAAAGCACTTGGTCCTGGTGTTATCAAAGAGATCATTATTTATTAAACCATTCCAATTCTTATTCCTTGTTATCAATAAAAGTTCATTTTACTAATTCTGAGATAGTTGATACCAGAGAATTGTCTTCTCCTAAGAAGTAGCAGTCTCCAACGAGTGATTTATTTGTCCAAATCTCTCCTGCCAGCCACAAAATAGCCATGCTTCCAACTCTCTGATATTCAATATCCCTAAAGCTCCCCTCTTATATCCCTCTTATATCTCTCTTATGACGCTCTTAT
>JAJTBW010000028.1 GCA_021286705.1 Sphingobacteriia bacterium | reverse complement strand
TTGAGAGGATGTTGAGGAGAAGTTGACATAAGAAAACATAAGAGAACATAAGAGAGTCATAAGAGAGATATAAGAGGGATATAAGAGGGGTGCTTTAGAGATACTGATTATTAGATAGTTGGAACATGACTATTTGAGGCTGGCAGGAAAGATTCTTGAAGTCAAACCCTAACGAGAAGAGCCACTACGAAAAAAATCATAGTGGCTCTTTTTCATTCAACAGAAGAAATGGTAAAATCTGTACTACTCAACCTAGGTAATTTTCATCAATTAACCAGATAGCACAGAGTATTCTAGATACCCGTTTCTTATCAACTACTTAATTCCAGCAAGATTCATCATAAACCTCCACTGAAACTCCTGATCATCAATTAACTGTTGGGTTGATTTACCAGATCCATGTCCGCTTTCAAAGTCAATATAAAGCATTATCGGGGAGATCTGTCCGGGGTTATTTTGAAGAGCAGCAACAAACTTCTTAGCATGTACAGGATCAACTCTTACATCATTTGCACCGGCAGTCACAAGGAGTGTCGGATGGTTAATCCCTTGGCGGATATTATGATAAGGGCTATAAGTGAGCAGATACCTGAAATCAGGATCCTTATCAGGATCGCCATATTCAGGAATCCAGTAGCGTGCGATAAGGAATTTATGGTATCTGATCATATCCAGAAGAGGCACTGCGCAAATACCCCCTTTGAAAAGATCAGGGCGTTGGGTAACCACAGCACCAATAAGCAAACCACCATTAGAACCTCCACGAACTATGAGTTTATCGGGATTCGTGAACTTCTGATCAATTAAATACTCACCAGCTGAGATAAAATCATCGAAAGTATTTTGCTTGTTAAATAACATCCCATCACGATGCCAATTCTCACCATACTCATTACCACCTCTTAAGCAAGCAATAGCATAAACGCCACCTCTATTAACAAAAGAGGCAGCAAGACTGATAAATGAAGGCGTCATACCAACATTGAACCCACCATAACCATATAGTAAAGCGGGGTTATTACCATCTAACTTCACATCTTTACGATGCATTAAGAAGAGAGGAATCTTTGTTCCGTCTTTTGAGGGATAAAAGACTATTGAAGCTGTGATATTCTTGGTATCAACAGGGGTTTGCATTCTATAGAAGAGCTCCCATTTAAAGGTTTTCGGATCGGCTTTATAGATGCTATAGGGTTCGGTAAATGACTCAATACCCATATATAGGGTATTGCTTTCACGATGATAAGAGACATAGCTTACACTACCCATAGCAGGAAGCTCAAGTTGCTTGATAAACTTTCCATTCAGATCATAAAGCATCAGGCGACTCAGAACATCTTTTTTATCTCTTACAATAATGTTCTCCGGAGTAACGGCAAACTCATCTATAACCGTTTCTTGCTCGGGGATCAGGGTAGTCCAGTTTTCAAAATCAGGGTTATTAACATCACAAGCCATGATCTTAAAGTTGGGCGCATGATCATTAGTCATGAAATAGATCTTATTCCCAATTGCTTCCGGATTAGCCTGAAACTCTTTAGAGCTATAAATCTTTCTGAATTCATCTCTTGTACCAACCTTTCGCAAGCTTAAGGTATTGGAATAGAAATCACCTTCACTGAGAAAAGTCAGATCAGCATAACGGGCATCCCAGATGCCTGCTACATCTTTTGAATCTTTGGGAGCAAGAAGGAATTCAGCCTTGTTGAGGTCAGTGCCTAATTGATACCAATAAGTTTTAGGAGGCTCTTGTTTATCAACCATCTCCTTCGTCCTTATAGTAACATAGGCATGTTTCCCATCTTTTGCGAAGTTAAAGCCATAGATACCCGTGATCGGTTTAAAGAGCTCTTTACCAGTTTTTGTGTCGATCAAATAATAGGTTAAAATCTCAGCTCCAGCCTGTTGAACACCAACAGCCACCATAGAAGCATCCTCGGTGAAGTCGTTACCCGACATAGCCGATTTTCCAGAGGGGTCTTTAGTTGTAGGATCAAAGATTAACTTCTCTTTTCCATTGAGGCGCGTATAGAGTTTACTTTGAGCCTCCCCTTTTTTCTTGCGATTAAAGAATAAGCGGTTTCCTTGCATAAAATCAGGACCCGTATAATCACGATCTATCAGTGCCGTGATCTCCTCCTTAAGGCCTGGAATTGCAGGGTAGTTCTCATTGATGTACTTGACGGTAGCCTGATGTTGGGCGAGTGTCCAGTCAATTACCTCTTGATTCTTACCATCCTCAAGCCAACGATAATTATCAGTTAGCAAAACACCATGTAGCGTATCAGTAACAGGGCGCATGGGTGTAGAAGGATGTTGGAACTTTTGTTGTGCTGACATATTAAACGGTAGTGCCAAGGCTGAGCACAAGGCGATGATAGGTAATGTATATTTTCTCATTGAACATGTTATTGGTTAAAAGAAAGGGTATCCGATACTTACGCCATCAGATACCCTAAAGATAATTAATATTTTCCTCTGTTACCAGATAGAAGCTCTCTGTTCAGGTTGGATATAAAGCTTTGCATCACTCTTAATATCAAATGCATCGTAGAATTCATTAATATTAAACAGGGCTCTGTTAACACGTGCCTCGGCAGGTGAATGCTCGTCCTCTTTAATATCTCTCATCAACTTTTTATCACGGATAGACTCTCTCCAAACCTGAGCATAAGACAAGAAGAATCTCTGCATTGGGGTAAAACCATCAATCTCTTTCTCATCACCCTTCAAGGTAGCTTTGAAGGCACGTAAGCTAAGATTCAAACCGCCATTATCGGCAATGTTCTCTCCGAGTGTTAGCTTACCATTCACCCTTAAACTATCCAGGATGGGATACTCATTGAATTGGTTAACAAGTATCTGTGTTTTTTCAACGAACTTATCAGCATCAGCTGGAGTCCACCAATCAACCAGATTACCTTTTGCATCATATTTTCTTCCTTGATCATCAAAACCATGAGTCATTTCATGTCCGATTACCACACCAATTGCACCGTAGTTAACTGCATCATCGGCATCTTTGTAGAAGAAAGGAGGTTGAAGTATTGCAGCAGGGAATATAATCTCATTCATAGGAGGAACATAACCAGCGTTAACAGTCTGTGGGGTCATAACCCATTCTTCCTTATCTACAGGTTTTCCAACCTTGCTCATCTCCAATTCTGTTGAGAAACGGCTGGCATTCCATGCATTCTCAATATAGCTATTAGCGGCAATATCAAGTTTTGAGTAATCGATCCACTTGTCGGGATAACCCACCTTAACCCTCATTGCTTCAAGTTTAGTGAGGGCGGCCTTTTTAGTTTCTTCGCTCATCCAGGTTAGATTCTGAATTGAAGCAGCAAGACTCTTCTTAAGATTGTTGGTCAACTCAACCATACGAGCTTTAGCATCAGCGGGGAAGTATTTTTCAACATAGAGTTTGCCGATAGCTTCACCTAAACCACCACTTACAGTTGAAAGAACACGTTTCCAACGAGGTTTCATCTCTTTCTGACCTGACAGATAACTATTATAAAAGTCAAAATCAGCTTTCTGAATAGCATCAGTCAAGTAAGATGAATTGTGTATCATCAATGTAAATCTGAAATAGTTCTGCCAGGTTGCAGCAGGTACTTCAGTCAGGAGTTTGCTAAAGCCAGCAAAGAAGTTAGGCATCATTACATTGACCTTATCGAGTTTGGCCAATCCCATTGCTGAGAAGTATGCGCTCCAATCAAAGTTAGGGGCAAGCTTTTTCAGCTCATCAATACTTTTCATGTTATAAGTAGCAATAGGGTCTCTTCTCTCCTCGATGCCCATTGAAACCTTAGCTAGACTTGTCTCTAACGACATAACATCTGAGGCTGCTTTCTCTGCGGCGGTCTGTTCCATACCGCTTAATGTTAACATGGTGCGGATGAACTTCTGATATTCGTTACGAATCTCAGCCATCTGAACAGAAGGATCAAGATAGTATTCAACCTCGGGAAGTCCTAGCCCTCCTTGATAGAGATTAAGAACCACCATTTCACTTTGGCGAGCATCCGGCATTTGGAAGGCTGCAAACACAGGATAGGTACCTCTTTTGTGCAAATCAGCATAATAGGCCGCTAGTTCTGCTCCATTACCCAACTTAGAGATTTTCTCGAAATCAGCTTTGAGTGGCTCAATACCTGATTTTTCAATAGCCAGACTATCCATACCTGACTTGTAGAAATCACCTATTTGTTGAGTCACTGTTCCTTTAGCGCCATTGGCACCAGCCGCTTCCTGAACCAGTGATTTCAACTGCTCACGGTTCTCTTCGGCCAACTGCACAAAAGCACCGTAATCGGCATACTGATCAGGAACAGGGTGGTTCTTGATCCAGTTACCATTAGCATAGCGGAAAAAATCGTCACCCGGCTTGATGACACGATCCATGTTCGTTGTGTCAATTGCTTTAACAGCAGCCGTCTCTTGCTTGCCCGATTGACAACCGGTAATTAAAACTCCTGAGCAAAAAATAGCCAGAAGTGTGGTCTTGTTTAGATTCATTGTGGTAAGTCGTGAATATTTAATAAATATCAAATAAATATTAAGCCAAAATCGCCTAAGCGTTAATTAT
The DNA here is from genome assembly GCA_021286705.1 of Sphingobacteriia bacterium. Classification (GTDB taxonomy): domain Bacteria; phylum Bacteroidota; class Bacteroidia; order Bacteroidales; family TTA-H9; genus JAJTBW01. The sequence goes on along the minus strand of JAJTBW010000028.1, from coordinate 24,369 downwards.
CAAAACTATATATATAATCAATTAATTTTTGCCCGCCTAAAAAGTGTAATAGATCGTCCACCGTGTGTACGTATACGAACAACCTTCTTTAGCCTTCAACATCTGCATCAAAAGCTACACGAAGCTCATTGAGAACAGGGTTGATTTCCATCATCCGACTATACTTCTCTTGCGGAGTCCACGCCTTCACCTTAGTCTCTTCTTTAGGCTGAATTTTTATATTTAACGTAAGATAAGAGTTTCTTAGCGTCTCCTTCAAAAAGCCGAGAAACTCAGATCTGACTTCATTAATCGCTTCCAAAAGAATCGGATTTTCTACAACGTGAGTAATAGCATTATTCTCAGAAAGCTGAGGCAATGAAGCGCTTAAAGCGGTATAAAGGCTTATATTTTTCTTGTTATCAACCTGGCTAATATAATCTTGCCAAGAAACAATTAACTTTTCAGAGGTAACGGGCTCATTTAATAGCCGCGCAGGCTCAGGCTCTGAATCTGAATTATCCTCCTCATTAGTTGAGGCGCCCATCGACTTTAAAGAGGGAGCAGATCGACCAGTGGGACCTTTATAACTTGGTGTTGGTCGGGCGGCTTGTGGCTGAGCTGCGGCAGCCTGAGGAATAGCTCCGGACTGATTTGAAGCAGGTTGAGCATTTGCCGGAGATGCAGTTTGAGGAGGCCTGGCAGAGGGTTGTTGAGCAGCAGGTGGAGTAGATTGTCCGGAGGCAGTATTAGCAGGAGTATTTGATATTGTAGGTTGAGAAGGGGGAACAGCAACAGCTTGACGAGGCTGTAACCCTGAAGGAATACCACCTGCCTCCTGAATCATTTTCAAGAGAGCCACCTCAATATGAAGCCTTTTGTTATTAGAGTTTCTATATGAGATATCTGCCTGATTTGCTACATCTAAAGAGCGAAGCAAAAACCGTAGTTCACATCGTGCAGATTGATTTGCGAACTGTTGCTTTACGGCATTAGCTACCTCCATCAGTTTAAGAGTTGCCGTATCAGATGAGATCAAAAGCTGCCTAAGATGGTCACCTAAACCGACAATAAAATGCTGCCCATCAAAGCCATTACTAATAACCTCATCAAAAAGCAAAAGAACCGAGGAAGTATCACCCGCCAAAATTGCATCTACTACCCTAAAATAGTACTCATAATCAAGAACATTAAGGTTCTCAATGACTTTGTGATAAGTAAGATTATTTCCCGCATAGGTCACCAGCTGATCAAAGATCGAGAGAGAGTCGCGCATAGCACCATCAGCCTTACGTGCAATGACATGAAGCGCCTCCTGCTCCACTGTAATCCCTTCAGAAGAGGCCACCCATAAAAGGTGATTCACTATATCTTCCACAGTGATTCGCTTAAAATCGTAGATCTGACAGCGAGAAAGGATAGTGGGTAAAATCTTATGTTTCTCAGTAGTTGCAAGGATAAACTTAGCATAGGCGGGAGGCTCCTCGAGGGTCTTTAGAAAAGCATTAAAAGCAGCCTGAGAAAGCATATGAACCTCGTCTATGATATAGACCTTGAATTTGCCATCCTGAGGCGGTATTCGAACCTGATCTATAAGGCTCTTTATATGTTCCACTCCATTGTTTGAGGCAGCATCAAGCTCATAAATATTGAATGAAGAACTCTTATTAAACGCTTGACATGATTCACATGTATCACAAGCCTCCAGCTCGGGAGTCAGGTTTTTACAGTTAATGGTTTTTGCCAATATCCTGGCACATGTCGTTTTACCTACTCCTCTGGGTCCGGTAAATAGAAATGCTTGCGCCAGATGGTTACTCTTTATTGCATTCTTCAAAGTTGAGGTGATGGCATGCTGACCTACAACTGTATTAAATGTAGATGGTCTGTATTTTCGAGCAGAAACAACAAAATTATCCATGTATTTGCCTTTGCGGGTTGTTAGCTCAAAAATACGAAGAATCATGCGATAATACTTTGCTTTTTAATGGTTACACCAATAACATCATTTTGAATTAACCGGGGCAATATCTCCCTGAACCACTCAAAATAGCTATCTTGCACAACAAATTGACCATCATGCTTCTAATATGGATTTCGACCGAAACGAACAGAACACGATACATCTTTCAGCTTGTAATTAAAGATCTTTTAGGAATAGATTATCGAGTAACCATTGATGTTGACGAGTTTAAAAGATCAGAAGAAGCAAGATTATCATATGGGAAGAGTCTTGTTGACGAAGCGGTTCCCCACATTCACAGTGCCGACCTCCTTTTTATGCGTGGCATTGACTCTTTAGACTTTGAGACAAGTCGTTTTGATGACATCCCCATAATATTCAAGACCTATTCGAAGAATTCAGTATTACCCTACGATATCTTTGCAGCCTCCTTTTTTATGGTCAGCCGTTACGAAGAATATCTCCCATATCGCCGTGATGAACATGGTAGATTTAGTGCAAAAGAGAGTCTGGCATGGAGCAAAGGTTTTTTAAATCTCCCGGTGGTAAATATATGGAGTCTGCAACTGCTTTCAATTCTAAAGACTTTCTACCCCGGTCTATCTTACAATACACCTGAGTACCGATTTGAACCCACCATTGATGTAGATAGTGCATTCGCTATTCGCCATAAGGGACTGCTTCGCTCATTTGGAGGCTACATTAAAGACATCAGAAAAGGAGATTTACATAATATGGTCTATCGCACCAAAGTTATCTCAGGTTCACTTGCTGATCCGTTTGATGTTTTCGATGAGTTACACTCCCTTCACCAGTCCTTTAACCTACGACCCTATTACTTTATTCTTTACGGAGCCTATGGGATGCATGATAAAAACATTCCAACCACTAGTGAGAAATTCAAGAGGCTTATCAGATGGCTGGCCGATACTGCAGACGTAGGTATCCATCCATCGTATGCCAGTAATAGTGACCCTAATATCCTCAAGCAGGAGGTTGATGAATTAAGTAATGTGCTACATAGCCCCATACTAAGAAGCCGACAACATTTCCTCAAACTGGAACTTCCTCTTACGTATCGCAACCTGATCAACCTCGACATCGAACACGATTACACCATGGGCTTTGCTGCAGCCCCCGGATTCAGAGCAGGCATTACCATACCCTTCAAGTTTTACGATTTAGACCTTGATGCCCCCGGAACCCTAACAGTACATCCTTTTACATTAATGGATGGAACCATGAAAGACTATCTGCAAATAAACGACGCAGATGTAGTTGATTATACCACTGACCTGATTAAAACTGTAAGAAAATATGGAGGAACATTTGGATTGCTCTGGCACAATGAGACCTTTAGTGAAACTGGCAGATGGAAAGGATGGAGGGAAATCTATATCCGAATTCTAAGAGAAGCAGCAGTCTAGTCTAAAGGCCAAAAAAGAGTCTCTTACTAGTCTCCTCTTGTTGTAACTTAGATAAAGAAAAAAGCTAATCCCATTCTTTACTGTCGGAATAAGGAATTACCCGTATCGGGGTAATTCTTTTAATAAGCCACCACTGTTGGCTTGTTGTTTGTAATTTTACAAAAGATATTACGTTATCAGCTATATCTAAAATACATTTTGAAACGACTATAAATCTCAGAGAATTTGTTTTAATGTAATCCGGGTTAGCTTAATTTACTTTTCTTAAAAACGAATGAATATAAATATGAGGAAGTCATTAGTATTAGTATGGATTGGGGTTACCATCATAAGTCTTACAAGTTGCGTCTCCCAGAAGAAGTTCTCAGATCTGGAAGGACGTTATAGAGAATGTACTGACGAAGTTGCTTCATTGAGACAACAAAGACAAGATCTGGAAAATGAGAAAAAAGAGCTTAATTCAACAAATGGTCGTCTAAAAGAGGAGAGCAAAAAGCTTGGCTCTGACACTCTTTCACTTGGTCAAGCACTTCGAGATGCAAAGTTTGACCTGGCCAAGTTGAACAAAAGCCATGACGAGCTTCTTGACGCCATGGCTAAGATGCAATCCGGATCACAAACGGAACTACAACGACTTCTTGGTGAATTACAAGTTACCCAAGAGAAATTATCTCACAAGCAAGACTCACTCAGATCACTGGAGAAAGAGTTGGCCGGCCGGCAGAAAAGGCTTGCAGAGCTTGAACGAATGCTGGCAAAACAAGATTCACTAACCATCGCCTTACGCAAAAAAGTTGCCGATGCACTTCTTAGTTTCCAGGGTAAAGGACTCACCGTAACGATGAAAAACGGGAAAGTCTACGTCTCCCTTGAAGAGAGCCTGCTCTTCAAATCAGGATCTTATGATGTTGGCGCTCGTGGAGAGGCTGCGCTTGAACAACTAGCCTCTGTTTTGGCTACAAATCCGGATATATCAGTAATGATTGAGGGTCACACCGACAATGTCCCCTACAGAGGAGCCGGACAGTTAAAAGACAACTGGGATCTTAGCGTTATGCGTGCCACCCAGGTTGTAAAGATCTTAATGAAAAATAAAATGATTGACCCCTCCCGCTTGACCGCAGCCGGTCGATCAGAGTATCTACCTTTAACGGCTAACACCACCCCAGAAGGAAAGGCCTCAAACCGTAGGACAGAGATTATTCTGACTCCCAAACTAGATGAGCTTTATAAACTTATTGAAGGGAAATAGCACTGTATATTACAGGAAAGGAATAATATCCTGCTGGCTGCTAGCAGCCAGCAGCTGGCAGGGTATATTTAAGATTCAATGAGGAGGCTGTTGGCAACTAATAGAGTAGATTCAAAATTCAAGATTCAAGGAAGAGGCTGTTGGCAATTAGTTGAGTAGATTCAAGATTCAAGGAAGAGGCTGTTGGCATCTAGTACCAACAACCTAAAATATCATCATCCCTCAATCGCTTGATTAAGAAAGTGAATAAACGGAACCATAACCTTAAATGGTTCAATTGCTAAGGTTGTAAGATCATTCGAGGCAATTTGCTCATCAGTTAGAGAGAGACCCGTAACAAAGTGTTTATTCTTTAAAATCTCTATCCCTTCAAAGGCTGAATCATATCCTTTAGGGGGACGGCTTAGTGCATCTCCCATATCCATTAGCTTTGGAAAGAACTTAGCAAATGAACCTTCACCGATAATCTTATTAAAATCATTCCAATTATAGAAGATCTCCTGACGAAGAGCTTTAAGATTCTCAGGAGAAGGGCCATATACCCCTCCGCCAACAAACGATTTCCCAGGTTCAAGATGCAAATAGTAGCCACCAAAAGGACTCTTCTTTCCTCCCCGTGTAAAAAAGAGACCAGCATGGGTCTTATAAGGCTCCTTATTAGTGCTAAACCTGATATCACGATTGATTCTAAAGATGCAATCAGATGGAGATAATGGACCCAGTTGCGGATCAACCTTCTGTATCTCCTTTATAAGATTCGTAACCAATTCAACCTGAATCTTCTTTATCCTCTCATACCAATCCTTATTAGCATGAAACCACTCACGGTAATTATTCTCAGCTAGTGCCTTATAAAAGGCTAGAATTTCTTCACCAGACATAAATATTGTTTTCTACAAATGTAATCCATGAAGCAATAACCGTAAGTAAAAAAGCAAAATTATACTCAAGATCAGAGATTAGCAGCACTACTTTTAGAGCAAATTAACCCTTATGAAATCTCTGGTGATCTGCATGTTAATGCTATCGCTTCCAGTTCTGCTTTTCTGTCAATCGGCCCCAAAGTTACTTGGAGCATCAACCTCGGCTTTAGGTAATACGGATGTAATGGCAACTGACTGCTGGGCTATAGATGGCAATCCCTCTGGCATAGCCAATGAACCATTATCTGTTGGAATAAGTGTAGATAATCGCTTCTGCGAAAGTGCCATGTCGGTTAAAGGGATCTCAACTATAATCCCTTGGGGTATTACGAGGGTTGGTCTTCTCTATACCCACTTTGGAGAGTCAACGTTGTCGGAGCAGCACATGGGACTAGCTTTTGGAAGAGTATTCAGAAAAGTACAAGTGGGGCTATCAGCTCATCTCTATTCCCGTCAATCTTCGGAACCTGCAGTACCGGGAAGCCATGCCGTTGCCTTCTCCGTAGGAGTATTGCTACCATTGAATGATGCTATACATGTTGGTATTGCTACTGATAACCCCATAGCAATGTATTGGAGTGGCCATAACCATGAACTCCTCAGACAAAGAATAACCATAGGAATAAAATGGAAAATGAAGTCTGACTGGAGTAGCTATCTGGCTGTCGAAAAGTTGACAGATTGGCCTCTAAACATAAAAATAGCTCTGGACTATTCCCCAATTAAATCTATGTCATTGAAAGCGGGATACTCGTCTGAACCCTCAACACTCCATCTTGGAACAAGCCTGTCATGGAACCAATTCTCATTTATTATCTCATCCCTCTATCAAACCACCACCGGCATTTCACCCCAAATAACTCTTTTATGGAAAAGCAAAAAGTAACTCCGCCTTCTATTACTAATAACTGAGCCTCAATTCCTATTTACTAACCCCAACTCAGTAAAGACATGACCACATTGTCAATTACAATCAGGTTTATCCTTATAAGTCTACTTATTACATCCCTGGCTTTAAATACCAACTCCCCCTGTTATGGTCAAGAGGTTACAGCCTCAACTATCCGAAAAGCTGAATTGCGTTTGGAGGAAGAGAATGATCGAAATAATGACGAAGGAAACCCTAACCAACTTATTGATGAACTCACATCTCTTTATGCAAATCCGATAGCAATTAACCAGATAAAAGCCAATGAAATACTTGCTTTACCATTTTTAACGCGCAATCAGGCTATTGAACTAATGAAATATCGAGAAACTTATGGGAAAATACTCTCATTTGATGAGTTAAAGCTAATACCAGGTTTTGACTCGTTAACAGTACAACAACTAACACAAATTATAACCCTCGATGAAACCACCTCAACAACGCCCTATCTCAAGCGACTCTTCTCAGACCCCAAACAGAAAGTCGAACTAAAGTGGACACAAAACCTCACCCCACCTGTCGGATATCACCCCCAAGAGGAGACGTTAACCAATAGATACGCTGGCTATTACCAAGCCGTTTCTGCCAGCAGAAGGCTCAGGTACTCTTTAAGTTCTAAAGGGGGCTTGTCAATCGGATTCACCGCAGAAAATGACCCGGGTGAGCCAATCGACTTTAAGAAAAACAATACAGGATTCGATTTTCTCTCAGGCTATATTCAAATCATCGGAACAAAAATAGTCAGAAGATTAGTTGCAGGTGACTACTCACTAAGTCTGGGGCAAGGTCTTGTAGCTTGGACAGGCTTTGCTTTTCAAAAAGGAGGATTTGACGATCACGTTTGGAGGCGAACTAGAACCATAAAGCCTTACACGTCAGGAGATGGAAATCCGTTTCTGCGAGGAGGAGCAATAGAACTTGGCACCAATCGGTTATGTTTAACACTTTTCGGCTCCTCAAGATCACTTGATGGGGTCAACTACAACCATGACACACTAAACTACCCAGTTATAAGTGAGAGTGGAGTCGGGCTGCATCGAACTGATTCAGAAAGAGCCAAAAAAGGTATAGTTAATCAACTAGTTTATGGTGGTGATCTTGTCTATCAGATTGGAGCCGGTTCAATAGGAATATCAGCATTAAGTACCCAATATTCAACACCATCATCCCCTAATCCTGAACTTTACAGACTCTTCTCACAAACAAAGCAGTATAACAGCAACTATTCCATTCATTACTTACTTATTGGAAAAAGGGTAACTCTGTTTGGGGAAGCTGCTTTATCAAATCATCGCGGAGAGACTCTGTTGTTTGGGGTAACGATTCTTACCCCCTATGATGGTTCAGTAAATTTAGTTTACCGGGCTTATAACCGCTATTACTGTGCCCCGCTAGGTAATGCGTTTGGAGAGAACTCAAATAACAATAACGAGAAAGGCTTCTTTTTAGGTTGGACATTTAAACCTCAACCAAAAGTTCAAATCTCCCTCTCAACTGATATCTTTAAAACAGACTGGATCTCATACCGTACCGATTTCCCAACTCATGGGAGTGAGCAGATAATAAAAGTACATTGGCAACCTCAAAAGAACATTGGATTAGCTCTAAGATATAGATGTGAGTCAAAACATCAAAACAGTTCTTCACCTTCACAAGAAATTCTGGCAGAACCAATCTCAATAAGACGTTCATCTATTTCATCTCATTTTGACTTTAGACAATCAGATAATCTCTACTTCACTACGAGATTGGAGTGGAAAGAGTGCAGGTTAAGCAATAAATCAAAAGAGGGAACCTCAATAAGCCAAAGCATCTCGTATTGTATCAGAACTATTTGGATGACCTTCACAACCATGTTATTCACAAGCCCATCGTATGAGGTACGGAGTTCACTTTCTGAACCTGAAATTCAGGGTAGCTTTTCTATTCCCGGGACAGTTGGCGAAGGCTTTAGAAACAGTCTTTTGGTAAAGTGGAAAAACAGGAACTTAAATATCAATGCCAAACTCAGTTATACCCACTTGCATAATTACAATGCAATCATAGATTCGCCGGATTCTTATGATACTCCAAACCGAATCAGCCTAACCGTTCAGTTGATCTACAAAATCTTTAAAAGGAAGCAGATGAGAACAGACGACCTTGCCAGGTGTCGCGATGAGCCATTCGATCCTCTATAGCCCGGGCAACCTCATCGGCTCTTATCTTACCCCATTGAGGTGCTATAACAAAACGAGGTGGAGCCTCACCCGAGAAACGCTCTATTACAAACTTAGGATTAAGACGTTCAGCAAAATCAACTACAAAGTCGTAATACTCTTCAGGGGAAAACAGATTGTAATCAGTCGGATTCTTTTCATAATCCAACTTCATTGTGGTTCCCTGAATGATTTGCAGCTGATGAAACTTGATGGTATCTAAAGGCAATGTCGAGATAATATCCGCCTCCTTAAGCATCTCCTCACGACTCTCGCCCGGTAATCCAAAGATTAGGTGTGCTCCAACATGGATTCCTCGTGCAGCACTCTCATTGATCGCCCATTGAGCCGTTTCAAACGAATGGCCACGATTGATTCTATCTAATGTTTTATTATAACAAGACTCCACACCATACTCAAGGATCACATAGTACTTTTCAGCTAGCGTGGCAAAATAGTCTAACTTCTCCTCATCAACACAATCAGGACGGGTTCCAATAACCAGTCCTATAACTCCATCCATACTCAATGCCTCAGAATAGAGCTTTTTAAGATGATCAAGAGGAGCATAAGTATTACTAAAAGCCTGAAAATAGGCTAAATATTCAACCGCTCTTCTGTATCGCCAGGCGTGAAACTCCTTACCCTCTGAAAGCTGCTGAGCAACTCCTTTTGCAGGGACACAATAAGATGGGTTGAAAGCGTCATTATTACAGTAGGTACAACCACCACGCCCTACCTTGCCATCACGATTAGGACAAGTAAAACCAGCATCGACAGATAGTTTTTGTACCCTACGACCAAAGACTCGTTTAAAGTACTCATTATAATTATTATACCTTCTATTCCCGGGAAATTGAACTTGCTTCATTCTGCAAAACTAATCAGAGATTTGATAATAACTCCGTTTACTGTCACTATAACTCTTCTCAAGCTAACTTATAGGGATGTAAACCATCACCTATGAGCAAAAAAAAGGGCCGCTAAAGCGGCCCATAAGTCATAGGACTTGAATTATTTAGTAGCACTTTCGAGTCTCTTCATCATCGAGAAAATGAAGGCTGCAGAGAGGAGACAACATACGACGAAGAAGAGCCATAATTGCCAAATCTCAATTCTACTGTATAAACGGGAGCCGATAAAGAGTAATTGGTTACCAAGAGCTGTGGCAGCTAACCAGCCACCTTGCATCGTACCCTTATATTTTGGAGGAGCAACCCTTGAAACAAATGAAATACCCATCGGGCTGAGGAAAAGTTCAGCAATTGTAAGTACGAAATAAGTACTAATTAAAGTATAAGGAGAAACTAATTCAGATTGAGGAACAGGATTTCCGGCTAATGTAGCTTGCGATGTCAAACCAAAAGAACCAATGGTCATGACCACGAAACCTAAAGAAGCTAAAATCATACCGATACCAATCTTACGTGGAGCAGAAGGCTCAAGACCCTTACTATTCAACCAGGAGAACAGGCCAACAGCAATAGGAGTCAATGACACGATAAAGAATGGGTTCATGTGTTGGAATAGCTCGGGAGAGAAGGCATTGACAGAGGGCATCGAAGATAACTTGTAATAAGCCAGATATCCCAAGATTGCTGCTGCGCCAAGACCCATAATACGCTCAGTAGATTTTGAACTCTTTCTTACAAGGAAGTACAGACCTAAAGCCGTACCAAAGAGAGGTAGTAATGTCCAGAGGTCAAACCAGAAGAAAGTATCAGGAGCAACAGAACGTTGTGTATAGTCGCGAGCGAAGAAGGTCAAAGTAAGACCATTTTGATGGAAAGACATCCAGAAGAAGATAACCACACCGAATACCAGGAAGAGAGCAGTTAAACGCTTACGTACCTCATCAGCAGGCATATCAGCTACAGGAGCAGCTTCACCCTTAGCATTTTTTGTCGTTACGCTATATCCAGGTTTCAGATAGCTATTAAATGCAAAGTAAACAACAAGAGAAACTAGCATCATCACAGCGGCAAAACCGAAGGCCCAGTTGTAACCTCTTGAGAAAGCACTGATATATTGTTCAGCAAATGTATTGACATCAAAGTTAGCGGGAAGAGCGCCATTCAGGTAAGCAGATGGAGCAATAGCTGTTAGCTTATCAGCAGCACCCTCGACACCATGTTTAACGTTCCAGCATAATGCAGGAATCTCAGCTTTATCAACAAAATTGGCAGTTGCTAAGATGTACTTCTTAAGGCTAATAGCTACCGTAGGAGCAAACAAGGCACCAATATTAATACCCATATAGAAGATAGAGAAAGCGCTATCACGCTTGCTCTGAAACTCAGGAGCCTCATAAAGATTACCAACAACAGCCTGTAGGTTACCTTTAAACATACCATTACCAAAAGCAATAACAAATAAACCAACACAAGTCTGAATAAGACCTGCCATGTTATTTGGAGTAGGAATAGCAATAAGTACGTAACCCACTGCCATAGCGATAATACCAAAAGCAATGGTCTTCTTAAGACCAAAAACACGGTCAGCTACCAAACCTCCAACCAAAGCCAGAGCGTAGATAGAAGCATAGAAGATGGAATATATAATTCCCGCATTGTCTCCCGTCAGACCAAATTTAGCCTGAAGAAAAAGTACAAGGATTGCCATCATTGTGTAGAAGCCGAATCGCTCCCCCATGTTAGCAAAGAATGCTACAAGCAATCCCTTAGGATGTCCTTTTAACATATGTTTTCTGATTAGTTAATGAATGAATTGTCTGATAGTTATTCAAACGGTGCAAGGCAAATATATGAAAAAAAAGGTAAGTCGATCTACTAAAAACCCCGCCCCCCCCCACATGAATAACACATTTTTGAATCATTGATGTAATTTTAATTATTATAAATCGTCATTAAATCAAGAAACACGAAAATGACAATAGACGAATACACCAATAAACTCTGGCCAATTCGTGACAGAATCTTTCGTCTTGCCAGACGACTTCTGGTCAATGATGAGGATGCACAAGACATCGTTCAGGACACCTATCTGAAGCTATGGAGTTCAAAGATGCGTCTTGAAGAGGTCTCTAACATGGAAGCAATGGCAATGACGGTGACTCGCAATCTATGTCTTGACAAGCTAAAAAGTCATAGCCATAAATATACTGTCTACGAGAACTCATTTTCTGATTCTTCCGCCGCTTCAGCTACAGCCGATAATCAAGTTCATCTAAAAGATCTTCAAAAGAACATTAGCCAATTGATTAGTCAGCTACCTGAGCAACAACGCACGGTGATGCACCTCAGAGATGTCGAAGGGCTTGAATTTGACCAAATATCTTATATCAGTGGTCAATCGATCAACGCCGTAAGAGCCAATCTCTCACGTGCAAGAAAAAAAGTTCGTGAAACACTTGAAAAAATCTATGAACATGAACACTCAATATACTAAAGAATATATCCTTGAACTGCTGGATAAGTACAATGAGGCAGAAACCTCCCTGCAAGAGGAACGCATTCTACAGGAGTACTTCCTATCAGACTCTGTTGATAATGACTTGCTACCTTATCAGTCGCTCTTCTCTTTGTTTAAAAATGAGCAAACTATTATAGCTCCAACGATTCAAAAAGAGGGAATGCTTACTGCGACAGCAAAACCTAAAAACGGTGTTCGTCGCCTACTAATCATCAGCACATCAATTGCAGCCTCACTTCTATTTGGCACCCTTTTAATCGTTAAGTTGATTAACTATCAAGAAAAGCAAGAAAGAGAAGCACTGGCTGCCCAGCTGAGACAACAAGAGATGATGACCTCATTTGATGCATTTGCAGATGCCATTTCTCTAGTAGCAACAAACCTTGATAAAGGGCTCAAGCCACTTAACACAATTAACAGACTCGGCAACACAGAACCAGACACTTTACACTTGCCCGATACTAAAAAGGAAGAAAACCCTAATACACTTCTCACAGCACTTGAGCTTTTGGCAAAGTATCTTCCATCTGAAGATAACGGCACTGACACGACTCGTAATACTTCAAATAATTGATATAAAATTCCGGAATCTATATACTTCTAGTCCTATTAACTAATCGAAAAACAGTGTACCTATGAAACGTATAAAATGGATCTTTTTAATGATCGTTCTCTTCGTCGGAACTCAGATTCAGGCGCAAGGTGTTGCCCAGAAATTCTACGATAAATATGTTGGAAAAAAAGGGTATTCCGTTGTCAATATCTCACCTGAGATGTTCAAAATGTTCTCAGAGATGAAAGTAAATGATGGAACCAAAGAGAACAAAGCTGGTGAGATGCTGGATGCCGCAAGTAAACTCAAATCAATGTTAGTCATTAGCGTTACCAAAGACTCTATTGATCCGGGATTTGCTGCAAGAAAAGAGGCTTTCGCCGCAGAAGCAAGAGGTGCTATTAACTCATCATTTAGCCAGCTAATGGAGGTTCGCGAACAAAACGAAGATGTTCGAATCTTTATCAGAAGAACAGGTAAGATTGTCTCTGAATTGGTTCTTATCTCTGAAGACAAGAATAAAGCCCTCATAGTTGGAATCACAGGCGACATCGACCTGAACCAGATTGGTGCTCTAGCAAGCAAAATGGGCGTTCCTGAGTTCCATGGCAAAAAGCATAAAAAGTAGTTTTCTTATCATCATCAACCGACGGCTCCTACTTCTTTAATGGTTTTACGGTTTTGTCGGTAAAAGGCTCTGTTTCACATATTATTTGATCAATATTTCAAATAATATATTGAGATAGAGCCTTTCTCTTTTTCAGTTACTCTGGTTTAATAGGTTTTATAGATCAGACCAATTGGTTATTGTAACTTTGCGCCGAAAAACAATTCAAACAATGCAACTAATTGATCTAATAAAATACGCTCTCTCAGAGGATATCGGCGATGGCGATCACACTTCACTTTCTACTATCCCTTCGACCGCAACCGGCAAAGCTCGTCTTATTGTCAAAGAGGAGGGAATACTGGCAGGTATGCGTATTGCACCTATCGTTTTTGAATTAGTAGATCCTAAAATAGTATTCAATCAGCTATTGCAAGATGGGACAGCCGTAAAACCAGGCGATATAGCTTTTACCATTGAAGGCCCCTCTATCAGTCTCCTCTCAGCAGAGAGACTAGTGCTTAATTTCATGCAAAGAATGAGTGGTATAGCTACAGTTACCAATCGTTATACCAAAGAGTTAGAAGGACTTCACACCAAAGTCATCGATACTCGTAAAACGACCCCTTTGATGCGGGAGCTGGAAAAAGAGGCCGTCAGAATCGGAGGTGGAGGGAACCATCGCTTCGGGCTTTTTGACATGATCCTAATTAAAGATAATCATGTTGATTTTGCAGGTGGAATCTCCCAAGCCATCGGAGCAGCTCAACAATATCTTAAAAAGACAGGAAAAGACTTAAAGATTGAGATTGAAGTCAGAAACTTTGACGAACTCAATGAAGCAATCGAATTTGGGGGGATTGATCGGATAATGCTAGACAACTTCACTCCGGAGATGCTGACTCAAGCTGTTAAAGTAATAGATGGTAGATTTGAAACGGAAGCATCAGGAGGGATTACCCTTAACACATTACGCAGTTATGCATTTTCTGGTGTAGACTTTATAAGTGTGGGAGCCTTAACTCACCATATTAAGAGCCTAGATCTAAGCTTGAAGGCATTCTAAACAACACTTAGGCCGTAAACCTGCAATTAATGAAGAAGATAAAGCAGTTCGAGAACAATCTCAAGTCAACGCATCAAGCCATTGTTAACTCTGAGATTGTTCTAAAAATAGAAAGCCAACTTAGAAAACTCATCCTTCCGGGTTTTGATGGAATGCCGTTGTACGATGTCCTTATGTTCTTCATAAAAGGGTTGAACAAAGGGGCTCTAACTCTTCGTGCTGCTGCATTTACCTATAATAGTTTTCTAGCTATCTTTCCGACCATCATCTTCTTCTTCACTATTATCCCGTATATCCCGATCAATAACTTTCAGGAGAACCTGATGGCTCTTTTAGCTGAGTTTATCCCTGAATCAGCTTACCAAACAGTAGAAACCACGGTTTACGATATCATTAACAAACCTCGAGGTGGTTTATTATCCTTAGGTTTTTTACTGGCTCTGATCTTCTCAACCAACGGTATTGCCAGCCTGATTGGCGCTTTTAACCAAACCTACCACTCAATAGAAACCCGTCCTTTTATCATCCAAAGATTAGTTGCTATTGTAATAGTGCTTCTATTAAGTGGTATGGTAATTCTTTCAATTGCACTAATGACAGTGGGGCCACCATTATTGAACGCCCTTGTAGACCTCGGAATACTACATCACGGACTAATCTATTATCTGGTTTTAATTCTACGGTGGTTGGTCATACTAGCTCTCCTCTTCTTTGCCTTCAGCACACTATACTACCTCGCACCTGCAAAAAAGAATAAGTTTCGATTTATCTCAGCAGGCAGTACGCTGGCTACACTACTTACCATTCTGCTTTCAGGAGGGTTCAACTATTATGTAACCCACTTTACCTCCTACAACAGACTTTACGGCTCAATAGGAACCCTGATGGTCATTATGCTCTGGATCTACTTTAACGGACTAATTATGCTTATTGGGTTCGAGTTAAATGCAAGTATTATTGAGGCAAAACACCAGCATGACATCGAAGAGACCCATGACTCAAAGCAAATAAACAACTGAATTCACAACTCCTGATTTTTCTACTTCCCCTTCTTTTCTTGAAATGCCGATCTTAAAGGATACAGATAGCCTTCTAAGACATACTCTAATACCCCTTCCTCCTGAAAAATTCTATCAACAAACTCTCTAAACACCCCTTCTCCTCCCTTTTTGGTTAATTCCCACTTTGCCGCCCTCTTCACATAAGAAGGACTATTGGAAGGGACTGCACTAATACCGACCCTTTCAAGAAGTAAAATATCATTAATATCATCCCCGATAAAGGCCGTCTCTTCAAGAGTTATCCCCAGAGAATCACACAGATCTGAGGCAGCAAGTAACTTATTTTCAACACCCAGCATAACAATCGGAACATTCAACTCTTTAGCTCTGAGTGTAGCTGTTTCACCGCCCTCACCTGAGATAATGGCCAGAGGGATACGTGCCGCAGCTAAGGTTCCTACAGCTATACTATCGGCTGTTGAGAACTTTTTTGTTTCATTTCCATGAGAATCTAGATACACTGAACCATCAGTCCAAACACCATCTATATCAGTGATTACCAACTTAATTTTCATCTTCTAAACAATTTCCTAATTCATTACAAAAGTATGTAAACCCTCCGGTAAGTACAATTAAGTGATAAAGCCCTTATCTTTGTACCAAATTAAACAATCGGGCTTTGACTGCATATCAACAACTTGTAGTGATTGCCGGAGCGGGAGCTATCGGCACAGCATTAGGTCAAGTATTGGCTGAAGCAGGAGCACACGTCTTACTTCACACCGTTGAAGAGGATGTAGCTCAGAATATTAACCTGAATCACTCGAATTCAAAATACTTTCCTGCAATACGACTTCATCCGGAATTAAAGGCAACAATCAATGCCGAAGATATTCGAGAAGCCTCTATAGTCTTTCTGGCAGTCCCATCTACAGCTGTAGTCAGCTATGTCTCGTCTCTGCAACCATACCTCAATGAAAATGCAATCCTGGTTAACATGGCTAAAGGATTTAGCCCTGAAAGACGCACCATTGCAGAAGAACTAATCGAAATAGTTCCCCAGAAAGTGGCAACCTTGAAAGGACCATCTTTCGCTCGTGAACTTATAAATTATGTCCCTACTTCATTTACCATCGGCTCTGCTAGTAGCAGTGTTAAAGATCAACTTTACGAGCTCTTTGAAGGCACCTGCATCTACACCGACTTCACTAAGGATGTCAGAGGAGTTGAACTTCTAAGTATTTTAAAAAACATCTATGCCATTGCTGCCGGTATAGTAGATGCCCATTTTGACTCCCCTAACTTACGTTTCCTGGTTCTGACCAGGGCTTTCTATGAAATGCGTGCCGTCATGCTTCACTTCGGAGGAAGAAAGACAACTATGTTTAGGTATTGTGGCTATGGTGATTTCGGATTGACTGCTCTTAATGACCTAAGTCGCAACAGAACCCTCGGACTTCTTATCGGCAAAGGATTCTTTACCGATAATATTAGTCAGAAAGTAGTACTCGAGGGTAAAATAGCGGCCAATATCTTTTGCGAAGAGCTCATGACTCATCGTGATCTTGAGAACTTCCCCATTCTGCATGAGCTATACAAGGTCTTTAATGTGCCAAACTACGATGTCAGAGGATTTGTAGATAAGATACTGCAAAATAGCAGATAATACTGGCTTCTGGCATCTGGCATCTGGCATCCGGCGTGCGGCAACTGGTAAATAGCTACTAGCTGACCGTTGATCACTGACTCTAATCTTGAATTTCGAATTTTGAATTCACTTTGCCTGTAGCTAGTGGCTAGCAGCCAATTTCCCATTAACCTTTTCTAAGCCCTTTAGCAATCTCAAGAAGAGTCTCTGCCTGATAGCGGCGTGAGTAGATATTTATCTTCTCATCGAGAGGTTGGAATAACTCATTTTGTTTCCAAGCCTCATACTCTCTCTTCAGAAAACCAGCAATGCCATAAGTATCATTATAATTAAACATTTCGCCGGCAGAAGTCTCTCTCAAAATCTGAGCAGCATCACCATCAAGAGGACCGAGCGCAAGTATTCTACGTTTTACACCTATATACTCAAAGAGTTTTCCGGTCAGGATACCTTGATTGTTACTAATATCAGGTATCACTAAAAGAAGAACTGTTGCCTGACTCATCACATTAAGGGCCTCCCGATGAGGTATATAACTATCGAAAGTACAGAACTGTAAAAGACCATTCTCTAAGAGCGATACCCTCTGTTTTTCACTGATACTTCCGGTAAACTGAATATGTAAAGGGATCAAAGGGTTTATAGCAACTAACTCAGAGATAGCTTTTGCGAATGCTTCTATTGGATAATCCTCTGACATAGTACCCGTATAGGCAATCTCGAACTTGTCACGCCTAATTGAAGGAAGGGTCTCCATATCAGAATGATCAAACCCATTTGGAATAACATAAAAAGCCTTCTCATTAAGAATGCCGGATTTTGAAAGAAATAGTCTTTTCAAAGCAGCACTCACAGTGATTACAGCATCAGCCCTACTCAGCAACTTTAGCTCCAACTTTCTATCGATAGAAGAAGCAAGCTTTGTATGCAATAGCTGATTATAGTAATAGATATCAGTCCACGGGTCACGTAAATCGGCAATCAGGGGCAGACCTGTTAGTTCCTTGAGTTTTAATCCGGCTAACTGCGTAGAATGGGGTGGAGAAGAGACGATGATAACATCAATATTATCTCTTTTAATTTCAGAGAGAGCAGCCTTTATAAGATGAGAGTTCCATCCTTTTCTGGGGTCAGGAATAAAGAAATTCCCTCTGATAAAACGCATCACTTTTTCAAGGAACCCACTCTTTGATTCATTTGCAAAACCACTATGAGGGATCTGCTTTCTTCCGGTAATTTTTCTGTAAATCTCAAAAGGCTCGAAAGTAGGAGTTCTAACAACTCTCACCTGCGAGGGTATCTCATTAAGTAAAGAGGGATCTGTGACAGCATAGCTTGCCTGCTTTTCATCGACCGTTATAACGGTTACCTTTGCGCCGGCCAGATGACAATAGCGAACGAACTTTAAAGGGCGTTGTACACCAGGACCACCAGCCGGAGGCCAATAATAGGTTATAAAAAGCAGATGAAGCTGCTTATTCATAGATCAATAATTTACGCTTAACCGGTTACAATGAAAGCAAATGATCTGTTTGTTTATCTTAAAAATAAACAAACAGATCATAGCACAAATAATATTACGCCTCTTTCTTTTGAGTCAATTTCTTTTTAATCTCTAATCCGATAAGAGATAATAATAATCCCAGGATTAGAATAGAACCAATCATAGCAATGGTACCACCTGTCTTATAAGAGGTAGGCTCGAACTTGAATTCAATGGTATGATTACCCGCTGGAACCACCATAGCCCTCAATACATAATTGGCTCTGAAATGGCTAACAAGTTTCCCATCCAAATAAGCATTCCAGCCTTTGTCGTAATAGATTTCAGAGAAGACAGCCAGTTGAGGGATATTACTCTGTGTCTTATAGATAAGTTGATTTGCTCTGTATGAGTCTAGCTTAATCTTTGCAGTTGAATCAACGCCTGGGGTAAACCCTTTAACCTGATCCTCGAAACTCTTGTCGATAACAACCTGGTAGGCGGGTTTAAGACTGTCAAGAGCTGCCATCTCCTGATCAGCATTGTCAACCATGATTACCTCCTTAATAAACCAGGCATGACCAAGAGCCTGCATATTAATCTGCACCTGAGGTTGACGATCCTGACCGGGTACTATGAAATACTTTGTGTTAAGCATATTAAGCACCCCCATGTTATTCTTTGAAATTTGATGGTCAATCAACTCCTGATAACGACGAAGCTTGGCACCATGGTAACCACCAATTGATTTATGGAAATAACTTGTTGATGCATCCATAAAGGGACTAACCGTAAGGTTCAGAACACGATAATCAGGATCAGTATCCTTCATAATGAATTTATCAGCATCGCTGGGAGTAAAGGGGGTTGACATTCTGTTAGGTCTGACGAAGTTCTCTTCGGTAATATAACGACGATTAACCAGATATAGATCCCCAAAAGTTGTTACACCGATAATCGCAATAGCTACTAAATGATTTAACTTAAGATAGATAGTAGATAGAATAGCAGCAACTCCCACAAGAATAATCAATATAGAACGCATCACATCGGCAGTAAAGATAGCCTCACGAACGGCTGATAGATTGGTAATATACATTGCAGCAGCCTGAGCCTGTTCGCCACCTTGTTGTTGCATCTGTGTCAATTGTAGATACTCTGACTCCGATAAGAAGTTAAAGAAACTACTCGGGCTAGCCAGGAAGAGCAAACTAATACCTAATGTTACACCGGCAGCAATAAATATCTCTTTCTTATACTTCGCAGGATTTCCTTCAGAGAATAGTTTATGCAGCGTTAACAGTGCCAGTAACGGCATGGTAAGCTCAGCCATAACTAGAGTCATAGAAACGGCTCTAAACTTATTGTATCCGGGGATATAGTGCATAAAGAAATCAGTGAAAGGCATCAAATTATGCCCCCATGAAAGAAGAATGCTTAGAAGTGTTGCGCCTAACAGTGCCCATTGCAGAGGCCCTTTGACAATCATGATACCAAGCACAAACAAGAAAACAATAAGAGCTCCAATGTAAACGGGACCAGAAGTAAAGGGTTGGTCGCCCCAATAATGGTTCATCTGGGCTAATGTTGCTCTGGTCTCAGGTGCGGCCTTATCAAGTGCACTGTTATCCTTACCAATCAAGCCAGATGCACCACCCTTTGCATTAGGATAGAGGAGTGACCATGTTTCACCGATACCGTAGCTCCATTGCGTTGCATAATCTTTATCAAGTCCATTAGTTTTAACCTCAGCATTATGTGAGAGCTCAGATTTACCACGAATAGTGACCTTACTATACTCATAAGTGGTAAGCAGATTTCCCATATTGGGTAGCACTGCCAACCCCGCTGCAACAATTAACACAGCAGTTGCAATAGAGAACTGTTTAAGTTTTTTATCAAGGACAGACTGAATGAACTGAGCTATTCCTAATAGAACAAGAATTAACCCCAGGTAATAAGTTATCTGAATATGGTTAGCTGTAAGCTCAAGAGCAGCAAAAAAGGCGGTAATGATACCACCAGCCAGATACTTCCCTTTATATGTCAGAAGAACCCCTGCTAAAACAGGAGCCATATAGGCGATAGCATGAGCCTTTGAGTTATGTCCTGCCTCCAGGATTATCAAATAATAAGAGGATAACCCATAGGCCAGAGCTCCTACAATTGCCAGCCAGGGATTAAATCCTAAAACAATCAATAAAAAGAAGAAACCAACAAAATAGAGGAATACATAATCTGCAGGAACGGGTAAACCAAGACGAAACACCTGATCAACCTTCTTCATTAGGTTTGATGGATAATAGGTGCTGATTTGGTAAGCCGGCATTCCGCCGAACATTGAGTTTGTCCAAAGAGGTTCCTCTCCATACTTATCTCGATGGTCAGCAATTTCCTTTGACATTCCTTGGAAATGCATGATATCACCCTGATTTAGTTTCTTCCCCTCAAAAAGAGGTTGAAAAAACATAAAAACAACAAGAAGGAAAATGACAAAAGCCGCTACAAAGGGAGCAACTTTACCCAAAGCTTTAGTGACGTTCATTGTGTGCAGATTGATGGTTAATGGTTTATCAATATTTGGCCCTGCTAGCCGAGTCAAAGGTAAAAAAATGGAGTGATGTAGAATAAAACTATCCTACCCTCTATATATTATTCTTTCCGATTATCTGATCTTACCTCCTCAAAGTTAATGTCCTCTCCTAAGTTTGAGAAGTTACCCTGTCGTTTTTGAACAGGGTCAGAGGAGACAGTAATGGTCCCTTCAGGCTTATCAGGCTCAGACTTTGGCTGAGAGTATCCAAAACGCTTCATCAACCGCTCAGTATACTTCTTTGCAAGCCATGGTAAAATTAGCTTGCTGACATAGCCCAACAACCAAAACGAAACGACGATAATAAATAGTACCTCAAAAAAACTCATTGTCAAATTATGTATTTCAAAAATAAATTCATGACAAAGATACCAACTCTATCCAGATCATCTGTCAAGATGTTAGTACATTAACAAATGACCCGATTAAACAGCAAAAGGAGGTAATGATTTACACTACCTCCTTCCGCTATGTCTTAAAAGCGGCAATTATGCTGGGATTAGTTTCCTTTACGCTCGAGATTCTCGTCGGAGACAGTCAATTTCCAGCGACCTTTTGCCCTTCTTGATGCAAGCACGCGGCGACCATTAGCAGACGACATTCTCTTACGGAAACCGTGCTTGTTTATTCTTTTTCTCCTTGATGGCTGAAATGTCCTCTTCATAGCTCGTATTTTTTTGGGAGTGCAAAAGTAGGTTTTAATTTCCTACTTTACAAACCATTCATCAAATATTTTTAGTTAATGCTGCAAAATTAACCTTTTTATCCGAATCTTTTACACCTTGTCTCAAGAATTCCTGTAAAAAAGATGACCAATTACATCAAACAAAAGGATGAGTCAGGAGATAATCTGACAAAACAAAAGTGGAGCTATCACCAAAAAATGCGACAGCCCCACTCTTACCGTTAAAGTCAGTTTATAACACTTTACTTAGCAGGAACGTCTGCCAGAGTAGCGATAAGGAAATTAAAGAATTTAGCTACAGTAGGTACATTAACGCGTTCATCCGGAGAGTGCGGAGAGCGGATAGTTGGGCCAAATGAGATCATATCCCACTTTGGATAGACACCACCCAGCAGACCACATTCAAGACCTGCATGAATAGCTTTTATTTCGGGGATCTTCCCATAAAGTTTCTCATAAGTAGCCTGCATAGTCTTTAAAATTGGTGATTCCATATTGGGTTTCCAACCCGGGTATCCACCTTCAAAAAGAATATCAGCACCAGCAAGCTCAAATACTGATGAGATCATAGCAGCTAAATCATCTTTAGCGCTATCAACAGAACTGCGCAACAGACAAGATATCTTTACTGATCCATTTTGGCTTTTAACACTAGCCAGATTATTTGATGTCTCAACTAATCCTGGCATAGAGTCACTCATTCGAATCACTCCATTAGGGCAGCCATAGATAGCATTAGTCAGTGACCATTGCGTTCCTTGATCCATTACAGTTTCAATTTCTTCTGAGGCAACAACCTTGAAGCTAAGATTAGGTTCTGTTGCTGAGAGCTCATTCTTGAAGATTAGCTCCATCTCAGCCACATAATCCTGGAGGGCTTGCTTCATCTCATTAGGAACAGCAACAACAGCCACTGCTTCTCTGGGGATCGCATTACGCAAAGAACCACCAACAACCGAAGAAAGACGTAACTGGAATTTCTCAGTAGCGGCTTTCAGGAAGCGGAAAAGAAGCTTATTGGCATTACCTCTCCCGAGGACGATATCCATACCTGAGTGTCCACCTTTTAAGCCAGACACCTTCAAGGTGTAAGTAGTATGCTCTGATGGCATTGGCTCTTCTGAATACCTGAAGGTAGCCGTAGCATCAAGTCCACCGGCACAACCAACATATAACTCACCTTCGTCTTCTGAGTCGAGGTTAAGAAGGATATCACCGTGTAGCATTCCGGGTTTTAATCCAAAAGCTCCTGTCATACCAGTCTCTTCATCGGCAGTGAATAGCGCCTCAACAGGACCATGCTTAATAGTTTTGCTAGCCAGGACAGCCATAGCAGCAGCCACACCGATGCCATTATCGGCACCAAGCGTTGTTCCATTTGCCTTCATCCATTCGCCATCAGGAAGAGTTTCAATAGGGTCTTTAGTAAAGTCATGCACCTTATCGCTATTAGCCTGAGGAACCATGTCTAAGTGACCTTGCAATACCACACCTTTGCGATTCTCCATACCAGGAGTTGCAGGTTTACGAATAATAACATTGCCTACCTCATCCATTATGGTCTCCAGACCTAGCTGTTTACCAAAGTTGACCATGAATTCACGGATTGCATCCTCATGTTTTGAAGGACGCGGAATGAGGGTTAGACTACGAAAATGTTCCCAAACCTCTTTTGGTTCAAGAGTCAAAAGATTTTCATTCATAAGATATCTGTATTAGTTCGTTAATTTAATATGTTAAAAGAGATGTATTAGCAACTTGGTTTCAAAGAACGGCTCTTTAAAGAAGTTGCTTAGATAATAAACATGATTATGGTAATTTATTGTATTTAGCTCATTTTCTACCTCTCCGCCCTTCAAATACAAGACTCCATTTTGGAGATGGTTAATCTGCTCTTTCCTAATTCGACCTTTAACCATAGCCATAAAATCGGGCAAAGCAGTAACGGCCCGGCTTACGACAAAATCAAACCGCTCTTTTACATCCTGAACTCTGACATGCCGACCTTCGACATTTTGAAGACCCAAAGCAGAGCTAACCTCCGTTACAACCTTAATCTTCTTCCCAATGCTATCAATCAAGGTAAATTGAGTTTCAGGAAACAGAATGGCCAGTGGGATACCAGGGAAACCACCCCCTGTTCCTACATCCAAAACATAGGTTCCATCAGCAAACTTTATTACCTTGGCAATTGCCAATGAATGTAGAACATGATGAAGATAGAGAGACTCAATGTCTTTTCTGGAAACGACATTGATTTTCTGATTCCATTCAGTGTAAAGAGACTTAAGCTGAGCCAATTGATCAACTTGAAAATCACTTAAACCAGGGAAATAGTGTCGGATTAATTGCATTGAGCAAAAGACTTTCTTTCAAATGATGATTGCTCAAATATAGGAAAAAAAACGACCTCATGACTTTAAAAAAAGAGGCAACTAAACGCAAAACTAAGACATCATAGCTCTATTATACCTAAAACAAGTAACA
Source organism: Sphingobacteriia bacterium (assembly GCA_021286705.1). GTDB lineage: Bacteria > Bacteroidota > Bacteroidia > Bacteroidales > TTA-H9 > JAJTBW01. The sequence goes on along the minus strand of JAJTBW010000028.1, from coordinate 144 downwards.
CTCCCGCTTTCCCGCTTCTTTGCCTTCGACTCCGCTCAGGCAACCACCCGGTGGTTGAGCGTAGTCGAAACCCGGTGGTTGAGCGTAGTGGTTCTTCGTCACTTTTGGTGATACTTTAACCTGTTTTAGAGAGTATCACCTTCC
>JAJTBW010000243.1 GCA_021286705.1 Sphingobacteriia bacterium | reverse complement strand
CCAAATGTAGGTAGCGTTAGAAGGTCTGAAAATATGTACTAGACCGAATGCTTACGGCGAGACGGCAGCTCGTAGGGGTCATGATTAGGTGTCGTTATTTTTAGATATTGAAGAAAAAAGAACAATCTTTGTTACAGAGGGGAAGGATCAGAAGGTCGTCTCAAAATTTGTTGATGACTTGATAGCTCATAATGGTTCCGCTGAACAGATTACTCAAGTTTCATGTGATATGTCACCTGCCTTCCTTAAGGGAGTTACCGATAATTTACCCAATGCGGATGTTGTATTTGATCGTTTTCATGTAACCAAAATTGTTAATGAAGCGGTAGATAAAGTCAGAAAGGCTGAGGTAGTTAACAACCCTATTCTAAAGAATACCAAGTATCTGTTCCTGAAAAACCAAGATAATCTTACGAAATTACAGCAAGAGCACTTGAATGAAATCCGATTAAGTGGGTTAAATCTTAAAACGATGAGGGCATTGAATATAAGGGAGACATTTCAACAAATCTATCAGGCTAAATCACCTATGTTCTTTAAGAAATTACTTAACAAGTGGTATTTCTGGGCTACGCATTGTCGAATTCAACCCATTAAGGAAGTACGCTGTTTATATCATTCGACGACATTGGAATGGTATTGTTAACTGGATGGACTGTAAAATTAATAATGGAATCCTTGAAGAATTCAACTCTATCTTTCTAGCTGCCAAATCAAAGGTCAGAGGTTACCAGCGAGCTGACACAATTAAAGCTATAATCTATCTTTTAACTGGAAAACTCGACTTCCAGAAAAAACCCCTCATTATTCTATTCGCCTACTTTGACAAAGAAACAAAAAATTAGAGACTTTGCCACGGAGTATGTCTTGTTATTTCTTATCTGTATTATTGATAAGAAAACTAACATGCTTGATCTTTTTCCTGTTGTACGTATAAGTAATATGAATATAGCCATCCTCGCTTTGAATTATTGCAGGATAGCTAAATTCACCGGTAGGTTCATTCTCTAGCTCCATAAGAACTTGCCAATTAAACCCATCAACCGACCAGTAGAGGTTTAATTTATTCCTGCCTACTTCCCATGATTCACCCTTTTTCATAGGATTGTTTACCAATAGAAATAAACCCGATTGAGTTCTGACTGCATCAATTCCGGCATTGGGATGTGTTACATCGGTTGGTGTAATCTCAGACCATGATAGTCCTTCATCATGAGACCAACTTTGCATAATGACGTTTTGATCACTTCTTAATAAGGCTTGTATTTTACCATCAGGATGGGCTAAAAGAGTTGGTTGAATGACTTTAATTTTGTTATCTGAAGGGATTTCGGTTCTATCCCATGTTCTGCCGTTATCGGTTGATCTCTCTATATGGGCTTTCCATATTCCGGTGGAGGATTCAGTACTCGATGGACTCAGAACTATTCCTGATTTTAGTTTAATAGGCTTATTTCTTATAGGGCCAAGGATACCATCGGCTAGTCTTTGTTCTACTGACCAGGTTTTCCCTTGATCAATGGAGTATTTAAAGAGACCCCACCATGAGGTAGGATTTGGTCCAACTTTATAAAACAGAAACAAGCTATCCCCTGCATTGAAAAGAACAGGGTTCCAGGTAGGATATGATAGGGTATCATTAATTAGTCCATCGGCTACTTTACAAGGTGTAGTCCATTGCTGTCCTATTCTGCGTGAGGTGTAGATAGAAACGTCAGGACTTCTTTCATATTTGCCACCAAAGAAAGCTACGAGTAGTCCCTCTTTTGTCTTGACGATTGAAGAGGCATGACAGGATGGGAATGAGGCCGAATCAAATATGAATTCTTGTGATAGGGATTTTATTTGAGGCTTTACTCCTTCTTTTTGTGAAAAGCAAAAACTCTCTGATAACACAATTATTAAAAAAAGGGCGAGGAGGAAAGAAGTTTTTTTCATAGTGGATTGCTAGCAGGATGTGTTTTATGTGGTTTTTTGAGCATAATCAGAGTCACTATTAATTCTAGCATTGATTCGTCAAAGAATATAAAGAGTAATTATTTCAAATGTACGCAATGTAATAATACTCGCTTAAGATTGTGAGTAACTGACAATGAATCGAAATAGTTGAATTGTTAATTGAATCATTAAGTTGATCAAAACGAGACTACCAACTTAGCTATTGATTAAATCAAATAGGATAAGTTGGTAGCTAAGATAGGACTAAAGCACTTGGTATTGAAAATACTTACAAGTTCTCTTTTATCTTTTTAAATAGACTCTGCCAAAGAGCTATTTCACCAGCTTCACCCTCAATAACCCAAACTTTTCTGTCGGAGATGTCCAAATTACCATGGAAAACACGAGGTTGAAGTATGACCTTATAATTATCTTCTGAGATCTTTGTTACTTTTACAGTATATTGTCTATAGAGGCCAACTGCATAACCTGCCCCATTTCCTGTTGCGCCGACCATTTTTTGTTTTGTGTTGATAGTGCCTTTATCCATATTTACATTGGCAATATCATACCCTTCCGTTTCTAGGACACTAGAAATGGAGTTCATTAGCTTTTCATAGTTTGCATTGAAAACTTTTGTGCCATGTTGTATAACAATATCATCCTCCAGAAATCTTGAAGCAACACAAGAGCTTAGGAGACCTCCGACAAGTAAAAACAGAATGTACTTTTTCATAGTTTAGGTTGATTAAATTGTTGTATTTAAAGAAAGATGTTTTAAAACTCAAAAGAACTCATACAATTCTATGCAATACGAACAACGTAGTCAGAAATACTTTTAGATGCTCAACTTTCATTTTTGATTAGTTCAAACATTATTTAAGGCTATAGTTAAACAGTTAATTACCGTTTAAACTAATATTGTTCGAGTTTTTGTCCGATAATTTCAATTTTGTTTTCATCCATATTATACTGATAATACTGCTTAGTTGCAGTACAGAAAACAGTAAATGTTTTCATTCCACATCCTGGGGCATATAGTCTAAAAGTGCAGATATCGGTAGCTGGGATGTATGGAGTAGTTGGTAAATGTGAATGAACAGAGGCGAATACCTTTTGTGATTGTGCGGTTTGAGTTTTAATGGGGATCATTGTAGAATGGAGTTTTTTCCAACTTATGATTTTACCTGTTGCATCTGCAATGAATAGATAGTCTTTGCCAAATGGAATGACTCCCGATTGTGTAGTTCCCATAATAATATATAATCTGAAGAATTGACCATCTTTGATTAGTACAAAATTAGGGCTATAATCTAATGGTATTATAACATCTAATTTATCATTATAGAGTTGCTCTAAAATTGAGAATTTAATACTTTGAAGTTCTTTTTCTGAGGAGGTAAGAGCAGATGATTTATAGGATGAGATAACAGGATTCTTTAGATCTTCAGAGACATAAGTAAATCGGGCAACACTTTCATCCATATTTTGGTTTAGGTGGGTAATTGTAATGGAGTCACTTGAGAGAGTAACGACGTATCCACCATAGTTTGTCATATCGAATTTTTTAGCCATTAAGAGATCTGAAGATTCCCAGGCTACTTTTTCATTTTTGTACATTAAATCAGCCTCTTTAACAATGGAATCTAATATAAATTGGATTCGCTCATTTTGAGAGAATGCGTTGTTAAAGGTTAAAACTAAAAGAAAAAGGATTATTGACTGTCTCATTTTTAATAGGTTTTAGATTTGGTTGAGAAAACTCTTAATATCAATATAAACTGAGTGTAAATGTATTCAATTTTTTAAATGAATGATGAAATAGTCAAGCAAAATATTCCAACCGCTGTATAGTTGTATGTTCAGTAGATAAGATTTACCAGAGGGGTGTTATTTCTTTTAATTAGATCCTCTATCTGTCGGTTTGATGTTACGTATACATCAATACTGTTCCTTTCCATGCTGTATTTGGAAAGACTCCTGATGAGATTATTGACCAATAGAAATTAACCCGAATGAGTTTTGGTTGCAGCAATTCCGGCATTGGGATGTGTTACATTAGTTGACGTAATCTGATACCTTTAGTAGGTGATTTCTCTATGTGGGCCTTCCATATTCCGGTGGGGGACACAGTGCGTGATGGACTCAGATCTATTATTAATCATTCTATCGGCAAATTTACAAGGTGTTGTCCATTGCATCCCGATTCTGCGTGTGGTGTAGATAGTAACGTCAGGATCACTTTTTTCATATAATCAAGATTGCAGCTGTCTTTTAAAAGTCTTTTAGATTGACTTTTGTAAAGACAATTAAAATCGATTGAATGACAAGGCTACTCCATTCGATTTACAGAAAACCGAAATGTATATCTTAAGATCTTGAAAAGAAAAATGAGGTGATGATAATCAGATAAGCTATTGGATAAATGAGCTTTAAGGAATACTTTTGAGTTAACCCTCCTCACAAAATGGTTAAATTGAGATAGAGTACTTACCGTTGCCCAGTTAAGACGCTTTTTATATCCCCTTTTTCTGAAATCAATAAAGGGAACATCCAAAAACATAAATTTGATTTTTTTCTTTAATCGACAAAGCCTACCTACAGTAGCAGACTCTGATTTGAACCTGAATTGTATTGAGCTTTTAGGATGT
>JAJTBW010000242.1 GCA_021286705.1 Sphingobacteriia bacterium | reverse complement strand
AAAGCATAGCTATAATTGGTTTCAGGTGAAGCCCAGTTAAACTCTGCAGCAGGAAAACTATTACCGACAACACAATTAACACTCCAATTTCCCTGACACGGTTCAAAGGACCAGTTATTAAAAGCAAATGAAGATGTAGCCCAATTCTCCTCCCATGGCATAAGCAAACCATAATTAACATTTACACAAGCAGGACCTTCTTCTAATGATTCATCAGTTGAACCAGCAGGGAAGCCGAATGGCTCAAGGTCATAAACTGCTGTAATTGTGTAGCAGTATTCATCTGGATCAAGATAGAGATCATAATACTCATAAACATCACCAGGAACGGTTGCAACCAAAGTACCATCGCGATAAATATTGTAAACCAGTACATCTGGAGCAACTCCACCGCCACCACCGTTACCGGAGATGATAAATGGAAGATCAATAGCACCTGGATTTACTAATCCAGCCCATGAGCCAGTATTCTGAATAGAATTTCCAACTGCAGCAGCTGTATTGGGTACCCATGGACCTGAAGCCACTGAACCAGTAGTTGCCCACTCAATCCAGTATGTACCGGGAGCTAAGCTAATATTCAAGCCATCACAAATGATATTCATTACAGGACGAGCGGTTCCTTCTCCAGGAGCATTTACACGGTATATACCTGAGAAGTTAGTTGAAGTCATAAGGTTAGTTGTTAAATCACCCCAAATAACAGTTCCACCAGATGAAGGATCACCATCATAAATACGGAAATATGCACCTGTGAAAGTAGATGTTGTTCCTGAATTGGTCTGATATCCTTGGAATGTTACAGAAGTAACTGTCCAACTGGTACCAACTGTAAAGTCATCTGCGACTGAATAAGGACCAGCCTGATTCATTGTAAAACCATAACTTGAACCACCGGAAGGAATTACACTCTCGTCAGCACCACCTGCACCAGTACCCGGGCTATTGATGATGGTTCCGTTATCCCAAAGGATAGCATCAGTATTTGATGGAGTGTATTGTGCAGTAGGAATAAAGTTACTTACACCATTTGCATGTTCGCCAAGACTATTGGTTGATAGATTGGGGTGACCAACCTGAGTACTCTTACCAGGTGTGATTGGCTCTTCCCAATTCAGATAAACGGATGACTGAACACCAACTGCGGTAAGATTTCGCGGAGCAGGAAGGTATTGCGAAGTGAAGGTATAACAGGTGCTTTCAGAAGATCCACTATCGTACATGGCTTCGACACATAGAGTATAAGGCTGTCCATATGTGCAGAGAGATTGAGGAATCTGAAAGGTAGTCTCGGTTGTGAAAGCAATCTGAATATCGTTGAGATATACAATGTATCCTAAAAGACCCTTACCAGCTGATAATGTAGCAACAACAGCAACATTGTCTATATTCCAATTATTGATATCATTACTATCAAGACCATATGCGGTGAAACGAAACTTGAAGGTATCCCAAGTATATGCTGTAATATCTAATGATTCACTCGTCCAATCTATGCTACCTCCCATATTAGAGTAGTTCTTAAGACGATTCCAGTTTGCACCGTCCCATATTTCTACAGCCATCTGGTTTTCATTGGTTGTACCAAAATTATCAAGATAGATATCATAACGTAAGAAAAGATTCGACGATCCAACTCCTGTGATATCTGGAGAGGTTAAATGCGACTCATAGTTGGTCACTTGAGGGGACCAGTTAAACTGTGCACTGATATTGGGATTACCAAAAGAATTCACACTCCAATTATAAGTATCAATTATCCACCCCTGAGTTGCAAAAGTATGCCCATCCCAAGGCTCTTCAAAAATAGCCATCTCCGGTTTTGGAGCATTCCATTTAGCAACTAAAGTACGGTCATCAACATAGAGATTTGTTGGTGCGTAACGTACTTCCATTAAGGTGTAGTTGAAGACTTCAACATCATCATCAATAGTGATAGTTATAGGACCAATCTGCTCATAGTTGAACTTCTTGATAACAAGTGTATAGTCACCTTTCCACATGTTGGGGAAAGTAACAGAACCACTCTCTGGAGTTATTCCAACAGTATCATATTGGGTAGAGCCTGGAATGGTCAGATAGGTCATACTAATCTGTGCTCCTAAGGCACTGCCCATAGTTGAACCATCGGTAACATTGATAGTAACATCAGATTCCCAACCCTTACCTACAGTATTTGACAAAACAAAAGGGGAATATCTATTATAAGAATATCTAGCCCGAACAGCCCATTTGTACGCACCATTTGGTAATGATGGCCAAGAGCCATCTGAAAAGCTGGTAGTAGGGACAGACGTGATTAACAGGCTATAGGTTGAAGGAATACCCTGATTAATCTCTAGTAATCGCCATACCTCATATGAAATAATATCCTCTGGAGCATATGGCGAATCAGTTACTAACGGAACATATAGACCTTCGCGTTCTAAACCTGCGGTTGTTGTAACCTGTTTTAATGAAAGTGAATGTCTGCTTACATTGTTCTTAGCAATGTAAAGAGGTTGAGATGCTGTGGCCATATCTAATGGGCCACCCGTACCAACACAATATGCCCGAATCATGAAATCATTGTATCCGGCGGGAACCCAAGGACCATTACCTGATGCAAACTTTGAGTATGAACGCATGCTAGGATTGGTTTCATCAACAGCGATAGGAGCGCAGTTGGGGTAGTTACCCCCCTGAATCATTCCTAAATAGAAGTTACCACTGTTGATTACGATAGGTGCATCAAAGGTAAATTCTACCCAACCTGTTGCAGTTGGAGTTACCTCTATGCGTCCTAATTCAGTTCCAGGATAACCTAATGCACCATCATCATCATAAACAGCCATTTCAAAACCTACTAATGGATTACCACCTGCAGGATAGCTGCCATCACCGATATTAACCTTACCACCAGTAATTGATACAGGGTATTGAGCAATCGGAGTGAATTTTAACGCATTAACATTTCCAGCTGATGTCCACGAAGTAATATTCTCAAAACCACCATCGTCATAAACGATTTCATATAAGCTCTGTGGAAGCCCCCATGTTAAGTTAACTGCAGTATTAGAGCTATTTATGACAGCCAATACTGCTGCTGGCGATGCTGTATTCTCAAATAAAACAAAATCAAAAACATTCGTATCTGGCAAAACAGAAACACTATCTATAAAATTATCATACCCTAGCTTAGAAACAACAACTTGACTTATACCAACATTTTGATTCATGCTATAATGACCTCCTAAATCTGTATAAGCAGTTGAATCTTGAATAGTAACCTTTGCTCCCACAATTGGCAATCCAGTAAGACTATTAATCACAGTACCATTTACAACAGCTTCAACTGGATCTGGTACCCCATTAATCTTTACGATGTCAAGCGAACAATTATTACCATAGGCACTAACAAATTTAAATGCAACATATAAGGTTGGAGTATTTTCAGCCGCAGAAGGAAGAAGGACATTTCTATCTCTCCATCCTTCAACCATATTAAATCTATTAAAAGTCCCCGCTTCTATCCATGTTGAACCATTAGCAGACCATTCAACTATCAATCTATCCAGACTGGAAGAGCTTCCACTATCCTCATACCATTTAAAATTGACTACTATGTTATGTAACCCTAATGTAGACAAAGGAAATATTCTCTTCAAACTATTTATTATCCCTATGGAAGCATTATATGAGTTAAACCTAACAAAGTAAATCCCCTCAGCTGCATTGGTAATCGTAGGATTTGAACTACTACTTTCAAAGGAAATGTAATTCGCATCATTGCCCCCCTCTGTAACCCATCCTAAAGGAGTTGAACCACTCTCAAAATCCTCTGTCAATATATTAACTTGCTGGGCATTAACACTAAACGAGAGAATCAGCACTAATATAACAGGGAGTACTCGTTTTAAAAATCTACCTAAATTCATAAAAATTCATTTGACAAATAAATCCTTACAACTTAATGAAACAATCAGATAAAAAGTACTATCAATTCAGGTTTCTATGTTTGATGATAAAACGGTCATCCCTAGATCCAAAAATGCCCTATACAAGGAAATTAGATTATTGTCGACAATAACAATAGCTAAAAATCACTACAAGTATTCACAAACTTCCACATTTCAAGGTAAAGATAAAAATAGCTCAAATCAAAAACGACACGATTGAAGATATAGAGCATCTCAACATTAGTAAGACTTCTTTATTTTATCAAAACTTAAAAATTTAACCTCCATGAATAGAAATTAAAACAAAAAAGATAGGAGAAATTTTTAAATGATCACGAAAGAATTCCATTACAGGATTATTGGTTGATGATTTAATCCATTTAAAACTACAGCTTTAAATAGAACAAGGCAAAAAGCCTAGGCATTTCCCTTCAGTAACGTTTATCCAAATTATCAAAGGGCAATAAGTTGTCTAACATATACAAAGACACTAGATTAAACTTAAAGTTGCCTAAAGGATAAGAAATTAATTTAAGAAAAAAAATCAATATGGTATTTTTACAAAACACAAAATAAACGCACTAATTCAACTCATTTTCTATATTTTACAAGCACAACAAACCTTTCTAAATCATCACCATAACATTCCTAAAAAAAAAGGGGTCGGTTTCCCGACCCCTTCAATTATTATAGATTAGAATTTCT
>JAJTBW010000241.1 GCA_021286705.1 Sphingobacteriia bacterium | reverse complement strand
TTACCTTATAGAAGAAAGCGAGAGGGCTGTTTTACTTTTCGGAGGGGACTCAATCCTTGAATCTTGAATTAACTCAGCCAGGTGCCGGAAGCTAGTAGCCAGTTACCTGCCGCCAAATATTAGCTTCTCATAAATTGATTAATAGTAGTTTGGGGTTCCTGTTCATATTCTATATCTTTGCCATACTTTATTATGTTTTTAAAATAGAATACACCTAAAATTTATTAACTATGGCTGGAAAACTGAGTTCCGCTGAGCTCATGGAGCTTGAAGAGCATTATGGTGCACATAATTATCATCCATTACCTGTTGTTTTAGCACGTGGTGAGGGAGCAAAAGTATGGGATGTTGAGGGCAAAGAATATTTCGATTTTCTATCTGCTTACTCAGCTGTTAACCAAGGACATTGTCACCCTGCAATTGTCGGTGCCCTGATTGATCAGGCAAAGACTTTAACACTGACATCCAGAGCTTTCTTTAATGACCAATTAGGTCCTTATGAGAAGTTTATCACTGAATATTTTGGATACGACAAGGTATTACCAATGAATTCAGGTGCTGAGGCTGATGAAACAGCATTAAAATTATGCCGTAAGTGGGCTTATCTACGTAAGGGTATTAAGGAAAATCAGGCAAAGATTATCGTATGTGAAGGCAACTTCCACGGAAGAACTATCACTATCGTATCAATGTCAAATGATCCTGAATCATATAAAGATTACGGTCCTTTTACTCCTGGTTTTGTTGCAATTCCTTATAACGATCTTGATGCTTTACAAGAAGCATTAAAAGATCCCGATGTTGCTGGTTTTATTCTTGAGCCTATTCAGGGTGAAGCCGGTGTATTTGTTCCGGATGAAGGATACCTAGCAAAAGCATATGCAATGTGTAAAGAGAAGAACGTTCTCTTTATCGCTGATGAAGTTCAAACTGGTATTGCCCGTACAGGTAAGCTGTTAGCTTGCGATCACGAAGGTGTTCGTCCCGATATTCTTATCCTTGGTAAAGCATTAAGTGGTGGTGTAATGCCTGTATCAGCAGTTTTAGCTGATAACGACATCATGCTAACAATTAAGCCAGGCGAACATGGTTCAACTTTTGGTGGTAATCCAATGGCTGCTCGCGTTGCTGTTGCTGCTTTAACGGTTGTTAAAGAGGAAAAATTAGCTGAGCGTGCTGAGGCATTAGGTCAGATTTTCCGTGAAGAGATGCGTAACATTAATTCAGAAATGATCGAGCTTGTCAGAGGTAAAGGTCTTTTGAATGCAGTTGTTATTCGTCCGAAGAACGGCAAAGAAGCATGGGATGTTTGTGTAGAAATGGCGAAGAATGGTCTTTTAGCTAAGCCTACCCATCAACATATCATTCGTTTTGCTCCTCCTCTGGTAATCTCTGAAGAGGAATTACGTGCTGCCATTGAGATTATTCGTAAGTCAATTTTGGCGTTCGAATAGGGCTAACTAATTAAAAACTAAGCCGGTCCGTGCAATCCCTGCGCTGACCGGCTTTTTCTTTCACTAATTTACTAACCCTTATTGTGTTAACCAAAACCTTCTGCAAAGGTATACGAATTGAATTGAATCACCAAATAATTTTGGTAACTGTTAATAATTTCTTCGTAAGTGTTTTTTTCTTAAGGCTCTCTCTTTTTCTAAAAGCCTTATCCATTAATGGAAATATGGACATTTGTCAGATTTGTTCTTGCTGAAAATTATTCAAAATATTTTATGTTCAACCAAAATTTGGGGGCAATTTTGATTGAAAAAGAGGGTTAAAAGGGGGTCAAAAGAGGGAGAATGAAATCTTGAAAGTGAGGATTTAGGTCAAACTTGTTTTCAAAGCGCAATCGATTAACCAATCTGTAAACTTTACTTTAACCAGTTATATTTTGCTGCAAAAATGACTTTTTCATCTGAAGATCTTACTCCCCATAACGTCTGCTGGTCATCACTAATCATTATCGTTATCTCCTCTTCTTCAAAGCTTTCTGCAATAAAGTTCCAAGTAAAGCTCTCAACCGGATGCTTCTTTAAAAAGCCTGTTGAGAAGACATCCATTGCCAGTCTTACCATCTCGGCATTGTTAAGGTGGTTATGCTGATCAATATGACTCTGCCTTAGAACCTGGCTATAGATAGGGAGTCCATTTTTTGGTATAGCTACTTTGGCTGCCTCCGGAAAGGTTAGTGGCTCAGTCGCGAAGACTTTATAGGCGGCAACTGCATCAATTTTTTGGGGTCTACGGGTGTTTGTGTCAATGACCATCCACGACGAGGTTGCGGTACCTATACAAACCTCATCGATAAGAATTCTAAACTCTCGGAAAGCTATTAGTCCTGCTGCACCTCTTGGCCACGTTTCAATTGTAATAACCTCTTCCCATTTTGGGTATCTGTCAATCTGAACCGCTTGTCTTATCAGAACCCATGCCTGATTCATAGTTTCGAGTGCTTCAAACCCAAACCCGATATGTTTGGCATGTTGCCAGGCTGCCTCTTGGAGAAGAGCCATCAACCCTTCAATGCTGAGTTTTCCTGTAGCATCGGTATGAGCCCATTGAATCTGTTGATTAAATCGCCATACCCTGATATAATCGTTTTCCATTGGATCCTTTTTTGGTTGTGCAAATATACCCAGCTCCTTTTAAATGATCAGCAATAAAGAGCTAACTCCGGGTGAAGAGAGAGGTCTTTTGATTTTATTAATATTAATCCAATTGAGATTTTATCAGATGGTAAGGCATTAAGAGTGATGAATAACAGAATGATAGGGATAGTCTACTCTTAAGCAGTTAAGTTCTTTGTTTTGAAAGATTTTAATAATGATACTTTTGGAATTCTGGTGCCCTGTTTCAATCGATTGCTCCTAAAAACTTTGTACCTTAGCCAATATTTTAACCGTGATTGATTCACCCCCAAAAAAGTCAACCGTATGATTAATGTGGAATGGGGCAAATTGCCCTTTGGTTATTTTAAAACCGACTACAACGTTCGCTGTTATTTTCGTAATGGTGAATGGGGTAAACTAGAAGTATCCTCATCAGAATATATCAGTATTCATATGGCCGCCACGGCATTACACTATGGACAAGAGGCCTTTGAAGGGCTAAAGGTTTTTAGAGGACGTGATGGCAAGATCCGTATTTTCCGCTGGCAGGAGAATGCAAAACGACTTCAGAACTCCGCTCGCGGTATCCTCATGGCTGAGGTACCCGATGAAGTTTTTAAAGAGGCTGTCTGGACTGTTGTAAAACTTAATGAGAAGTTTGTTCCTCCTTATGGAACTGGTGCTTCTCTTTATATCCGTCCTTTGCTTGCCGGTACAGGCCCTCAGGTGGGTGTTAAGCCTGCCAGTGAATATCTCTTTATGGTATTTGTTGGTCCTGTTGGTCCCTATTTTAAAGAGGGTTTCAAACCTGTTAAGGTTCAGATTGCTCGCGACTTTGACCGTGCTGCACCACTTGGTACAGGTGTATTTAAGGTTGGTGGTAACTACGCAGCCAGCTTAAGAGCCGGTGAACGTGCTCATGCCGAGGGTTATTCAGCAGCTCTCTTCCTCGATGCCAGAGAGAAAAAGTATATCGATGAAGCTGGCCCAGCTAATTTCTTCGGTATTAAGAATAATACTTATGTGACTCCAAAGTCGGTTAGTATCCTTCCTTCTATCACCAATATGAGCCTCCGCCAATTGGCTATCGATCTTGGTCTGACCGTCGAAGAACGTCCTATCCCCGTTGAAGAACTTGAATCATTTGAGGAAGTTGGAGCATGCGGAACCGCAGCCGTTATCTCTCCAATTTGCGCTATCGATGATCGCGATAATAATCAGATCTACACCTATTGCAAGGATGGTAACGCAGGTCCGATCTCTACAAAACTCTATCAAAAATTACAAGCTATTCAATTCGGTGACGAACCAGATATCCACGGTTGGGTCGAGGTAATTGAATAATTCCTTTTTTTGTTTCGGTTTATGTTAAAAACAGCCCCGTCGATATCTTCTGCGGGGCTGTCTTTGTGTTAAAGGACGGCTGGCTGGGTAAATTCAAGATTCAAGGATTCAAAGTATAGGTTACCGCCTTCTGGCTACTAGCTGCTGGGGCTATAAGGGAGCCAGCAGAAACATAGGATATCCCTTTTCACCTGAATCGTTGTAGAATTTGATGAATTGTATCTTATAATAGAGCCCATCTTTCTTTCGTAACACATACGTTCGCCCTTGCCTGATAATATAACTCACATTGCCGGTGGTAACATCTCCGACAGTCTGTTTCCAGTTATAGCCTATTATGTCCTTTCTGTTTGAGTAGGTAAGTGTTTTCGCCGCATCCAGGTCAATATTATTGTACCCAAGAAGGCTATCTACGGCCACATCTACCTCTTTCTGATTAATTAGTACACCCGTAACCAGATAGGGGTATGGGGCTCCTTCAGAGGTGTATAAGAGTGTGGTATACTGGCCAAATTGAAGATCGTACGAAGATTGATTTACCGACACAGAGATGATTGGATTTGTATCATCTAATAAAAGTCTCGCTGACTCCTCTTTGTCTGTTTTGTTTATTATTAATGTCTTCATTTCGACGCCTTTTAGTAAGCCGTATCTTAAATAGTAGCCATCTGAAGTGACGGAGTCAATGATTACTTTATAAAA
>JAJTBW010000240.1 GCA_021286705.1 Sphingobacteriia bacterium | reverse complement strand
TCAAATTATTGTCAGATGTCTTTATCAGTGCCGGAGCAAACTCCCTTTCACTCCCGCCAAAGTGTTTCTGCCATTTTATACCCATTTGGGCATAGCTGAAACATGACACAAATACAAGAAAATAGGCAATTGTTATAATCCGAATCGATTTTGAGGTTTTCATAATAATAAAAAGTAAAAGCAGGGTGGTCATAAGCCACCCTGCCAGTTTCCAGATTAATTAATTAATAATTTTGCACTTTTCTCCAACCCATTAGCAGATAAGCGAACCACATAGGATCCTTTTACCAGTTGACGGGTATCTAGGGTATATGATAATCTATCTGACAGAATTTCGGTCTCAAAAACCTTCATCCCTCGAATATCAAAAAGTGTCAATAGAGCCTTTTTGGCACCGTTTAAGTCATACTTCACCAAGGTATAGTTTGAAGCCGGATTTGGAGAAAGTTCTAACATAAGTCCATTTGATCTTAAATAGCTTTCCCTTACAGGTGTCGATTTTGGTGAAATTGTTCCGGGATCAACCAGACAATCAAAGAAATGATACTCAAAGAACTGTTCGAGTATAGCTCTTGCCCTAAACCTACTCTGTCCGAAATCTTTGGCAGCCATCTTTTCCAACCAAATAATAGAGGTGGTATCAATATCTTTAAAGGTCAGATTGGAGGAATCAAGACTAAGCTTCAGTAGTAATAGATCTTTATAATCATTGTAATCTTCTAAAGAGGTGCCAGATAGATTAAGTTCACTCGGAATACTATTCAAAGTAGATAATGCCTGAGTTAAATTACCTTCTTCTAAATATGAACTTACAATCATCTCTTTTGCTACCAAATCACCTCTTCTACCTAACCAAAGGCGTATCTGGTCATAGTTAGTTGTAGTATCGTGAATGGCACTCATTAACATTTTACTCACTACACCCGATTTTTCAGTCGCATAGTAATTAATATCATTCAAGAGAGCTGTTTTAGAGGTCACACCAGACGCCAACTGCTCCAACAATGAGATCATATATTCCGGCAGTGGTTCCGGTTTATTTCTCAGGTATTCTATAAGTTCTTTTCTCCTTAATTCATCCGGATTGGCAGCAAGAATCTCAAATAAAATATCCTCAGGAAGAACTTCAGTTTTATCGGCAGCGGTCATCAGAGCCTCTAGAGAGAGATAAGGGGATTTATCTAATAACTCGTCACGTAATTCCATAGTTTGTGATGAGTTACTCATCTCGATACTATTAACCGTCTCTTCCGTGCTTCCTCCATCAGTTAGTGATCTTAGTAGATTAGAAACAATAGAATGATTGGACTCCGCCTCTAGGTATGCTTGTTCCAGAGAATAGGCTTCCTCTTTGGTAACAACCAGGACATCCGTAATTGAGCCTAGATTATTAGTATTACTATTAGGGTTAGATAATTTACTTAAACAGGTATTGGCATAATCAGCATTGTGAACATCTACAGAAGAAGCCCCAAGTCCATCAATTACAGACAATATCTCATTGGAATTAGGCTGCCATTGATAATAGTCAATTATTGATTTAAAATTATCATTTCTGAATTGAGCGAGCAACCCAGAGAAATTGGGTGAAGTCAACACATTTCCACTTGCAATGTACTTCTTTACATTATATTCCATAATGTATTGGCCTTGGCGCGTTCCTATAATGGCAAAAGTATCCACATAAAAATCCAACCTATTAGTATTAAAGATATTACATTCATAAGAAACACCATATGGATCTGTAGCATCTGCTCTATTTATGCCTTTAGCATAATTTCCTCTCATCAGGTTCGAAAAACTATTCTTATACACAATATCTGCTAATGAAGGACAATTATTAACTTTCACACCATTAAAATCATAATTTATTCCTCCTGTACCACCATTAAAAGAGTTCTCTTCAACTCTAAATTCAGAACAGCCTGAAAGATCAACTCCAAAAGAAGAGCCATACAAAGTTGAGCATTTATTCATATCTCCATAGTTCAACCCTAAGTTAAATGTACTTCTTGTTATTACTGAACCAAGGAAGTTTACAATTCGAACCCCATTTGCATTATCGATAAAATTGGTATTATCAATTACAACGGACTCCTTAAAATTCTTAAGATTAACAGTTGTCCCATATACTCCACTATAAAACCCAGTAAATGTGCTTTTATCTAATCCCAAGTAAATTCCCTGAGATGAATAGAGTTTTCTTGCATCAACAAAGACTCCAGCTTCATAGGCTGCTATTCCTGTAGCATAAGGAGAAATCATGGATGTTCTGACTGTAGAAAAGTCGCATCCAACAAACTTGAATCCCTTAACACCAGCTAAATCAATATGTTTATGAAACACAACCTCTCCAAGATAATCATTATCGATTACAAAAGTACAGTTATTTACAATACTCTTATTATCATAATTAATTGAATTAGGTAACATATTCGGTTTTACTACATAATAACAAGCATGTATTGCCTTCGCATTATTTCTGAATGTTGAATTGTATGCTGAAATTATTCCTCCAGTATTACCATAAGAATTTGGCCTCCATAAATCAACTCCGTTTATTGAGTTTTCAATTGTTGACCCAGTCATTAAAAGTCTACCCTGCCAATAACCATGTATAGTTGGGTCATATTCTTGAGAATGATTTCTATTTCCCCAAACTTCAACACCTCGCCACATTGAATCACAACTCGTCAAGACTGTATTATTCAGTGTTACGGTGCCTCCATCTTCAATAATCAGTCTGGCGTTTTTCCAGAATCGAATATCACATCCAGTTAAAGTAAGCTTACCGGTAGGCTTTACTCTAATAATACTCTTGATTATTAAATCCTGTTGAGTTATTGTTCTATTAACTCCAGCCTCAATAACCATATCATCAGTAGGTAGTTCCGCAACATCAAACTCTAATGGTATCTCACCACAAAAAGATACTGCATCTTTTACTATTACTTTATAATGACCTGCAGGAAGATTCTTTATGGAAGTTGCGGTATAACCTAATTTTACCCAATTGGATCCATTTAGTTTCCACCATTCAACTTGATAAGGAGGAACACCTCCAGTAATAACAATATTCGTTATAATTACATTACAGTCAAGTGTATCTATATCAACACTCACTTCAGGACACTTTGGCTCATAACTATCATCAGGAAGGGTGAAGTATTTTACCCCTTCTCTTAATTGAAAGCTACCAAATTGAGCTTGCAAAGTATTTCCCGCAATTACAACAGAAGGTAAATTTAACGCATCCTCAAAAACACCAGTCTCCTGATTTATCCTACCAAGATGCTTCCCATTGTCACTTACAGCATATATATGTCCGTCGGGCGACTTCTTTAACCATGTATGACCATAGTTGCCAGTCTTAATGGAAGTATAAGTACCACTTTGGATATTAACTTTATAGATGCCTTCAGGTTTAGATGCAGCCAAATTACCTGTTACCGAGACATAGGCATACCCGGGATAAAGCTCACTGAAAGCAACACCCGATATATACCCAAGGTTTAGTAAGTGTTTGTATTGGTAATTTGTATTGTAAACATAAAAGTTGCCTCTTAAATTTGCAGGAACAGTGTCATAAAGATCGGGAGAACTTGATGAACACCATATATAAGTCGGGCTAGTTTCATTGTTTAAAAACTTAGCTTCAAATTGCCAAGCTGAAAAATCAGCCTTCACAAAAAAAGAACCCACAGTTACAATTGGTTGATGTTGTGTAGGATCGATACCCGTAGAGGTAATCGGAAAGCTGATTATACCAAGTCTATTTAGTGCTGGATTATAATTAAACTGAGCTCTATCTGAAATAGTTACTAAACTTCTTGTCCCATCAACATTATCAATCACTTTGAAAGTAACCGGGTGATTTACGGTTGGCTTTCCTGGTTGAAAAAGTTCTACAAATGGGGACGAACTATAAGTATTGTTGGATTTGCTAATAAGATTATACCCAAAATCATAATCCTCAAATGCATTCTGCACACGGGTATTAGAATGTATAAAACAATAGTCTCCCTGACCATTCAGGTCTATCACTTTTCCGAATCGAAAACTTTCATAGTACAATTTACTATTATTCCATTTGATATTTCTAATACCATTCACAAATAGTGAGTCCTCCCTTAAGTCAAAGGGATTTTGATAGAGAGTATCATAATAATTGAAATAGTTATAGCATGCTTCTCCAGTATAAGGATAAACATTAGAAGGAAGATCATCATATTGAAGCAGATGAGGTTCAACTTCAGCAGTTAAATTATTCACACCAAAGCTAATCTCCATTAGCCTTGATTCTATCACAACATTCGGATCCGCAACGTACTGGACAGGAACTTTCCATTTGCCATGAATCTGTGAATAGACAGGTTGACTAAAATTAATTAACAAAAACGCCATAAGAACTAATTTAATGGCATTTTTTACCAAACGGGGGGGGGGTAATACCACACGCCCACAACAAGCCCACACGAGGCTTTAAAACGTCGTTTTCTTTCATTAGGTTATTGATTATAGTTAGATTTTGTGATATTGGTTTTAGTTAAAAAACCTCTTTACAAAACTTAATGAGACAAACTTATATTATTTCTTCACAAAAAGCAATAAAAAATGTGAAAAAAAATAAAAATTAATATGAATTCTTTATGCAGAAACAAATTTG
>JAJTBW010000239.1 GCA_021286705.1 Sphingobacteriia bacterium | reverse complement strand
GCATTTAGGCAATTTTCATGCTAATGCTTTTATACCGCACGCTGTACAATGCCAGCTCATGGTGGACTCTCCTTCTTCTAGGATATTCCACCTTATTCAGTTTCTGTAGTGGTCCTGCCCGGTGGGCTCAGCATAAAGTGTTGTCTGGTAACTCAACTTAACCAGATGAGGGCGTCTCTTTTCAATTCTCCAAATGTGCGAAAGATAGTTTACGTTATCAGATAGCGTACGTTATCGAATGAAGATAGAGTTCCGGGACTCGTCCTAATTTATTATGATGTGAATCTAGTCGCATATAACGAATAGCGGATGAGCCAACTCATGAATCAATGAAAATACTTAACTATCAAGTGCTTGTAATAATTCAAGTCGCCAAATTTCTAAGTAGTCGGCAAACTCACTCCCTTTTACCGACGAGATTTCTTGGTAGTCGCTCTCCATTTTGCTTAATAATTCTATTAATGAATGATTGTTCAGACTGTCAATTTCATATTTTTTATTATATAGATAATGCATTATTCCAGCCTCTTTGGCTTCTGGAGTAGGGTATTCAAATCGTAATATTGATCCTTTAAATGGAACGACGGTCACATTGCTATCTCCATATGCATTAAATGCTGCTTCAGGTGTACCATACTGTTTTATTAATTCATCACATTTTATACAACTGCAAACATTATTTTGGTATAGATCTTTTGATGTATGCCAATTCTTATTAATCACTATATCTGCGGCATCCGAGAAGTGTAGACGCGAATGAGCTTTTTGCAAATAAAATCTTGCTCTCGGGATTCCCCCTCCTACAGGCACGACCTCTCGATGTTCTCCATAATTAGCGGAATGTCCAATACCTGATAAATTGTTTTTAAGATCGTTATGACAGAGTAGAGAGGAAAGATAACCGCCATGAATATTGATTATTGTATTAGTTTTTCTTCGCAAGCAATGAAGAAGGTGTATGTAGTTAGCAACCTCTAGTCGTGTTAATTCTTCTTCAGCATTTCCATCGATCCATAATAAAATTCCATCAACATCTGCAATGTCCCGTACTATTTGATCACATATGTCTTGAATATTAGGCAATATGGCTTGGGATAAAACTAACTCAAGATATACTGGTTTATCTCTATATAAATCTTTGGAAATTCTATAGGCTGCAATATTGATAGCAAGCCACTTTTCCCAAAGAATTGATGAAAGGAAAAAGTAGGGTGCTATATAAAAATGTGGAAGCAGGTCATTTGGGTTATCTAAAAAATCTCGAGTTTCATCATCAATAGAGTCAATTAAAAATTTTGATTGGAATGATATTACATTTCTACAAATTCTTGTTATTAAAGATGAATTAAGTGTTCCATTTGAATTGTAAAAAACATCTGGAGATAACGGTATGTCATTGTTAATAACGTTAGAAAATGGCTCTCCTAGACGATCATTTGCAAGTTTAACAATTGATGGTTTAAAATGTAATTCTTGATTTTTTCGTGATCCTTTAGTTTTTAAATGTATTGTATCGTGCTGAAAAGCATGAGTTTGAGGGTCTATGTAAAACGGTTTTGATATAGATGCGAGGAAGGCAGCAGTACCTGTTGGAGAGAACGACACAATATTCCCATTAAGTCCAACTAAGTCATACATCTCCCTGTTTTTACCAGTAAAATATCGACGTTCTGCATGTGTGTTGTAATGAAGAATGTGAGTCATGTTTCCTGCTCCTCTAATATTAGAGTGCGAAGTTGTTCCCTTCTTAATGGCCATATAGCCTCACGAGTAGTAGGTTGCCATCCAACTTCTACGGATCCGTTTTCATCAACAAGATATAAGCCTATATTATGTTGCTTTAAATTATTGAAAGTATTGGATCTAAGTTTTTTACGATAGGTTGCAATCATGACTCGATCTGCAGAAATTCGATGGGTTATAGATTGGACGACGGCTTGCTTTATGTCTGATACTTTACATTCAATTACTAATACTTCCCCACAAGGACTAATAGCAGCAATATCTGCGCTTCTGTTAAAATTTGGGACTTCTACAGCAATTTTATAACCATCTCTTTTAAGTTTATGGCATATAACTTCAGTAATAAAACTTTCTTTCATTTCTAGTACTCCTTTCGTGTGTATTGGCCAGAAAGTTCTTCAAAGTAGTCA
The DNA here is from genome assembly GCA_021286705.1 of Sphingobacteriia bacterium. GTDB lineage: Bacteria > Bacteroidota > Bacteroidia > Bacteroidales > TTA-H9 > JAJTBW01. The sequence continues at coordinate 2,526 of JAJTBW010000239.1, read as the reverse complement.
GATGTGTTTTCTAAAAATAATAAAAAAATAAATTGCAACAATAAAGCTGAAAGAGGAATAACTATTGAACATGTGATATTTACAATCTTAAAATATTTAAATTCAGGTTTTATTAAAGCAATTATCGCTGTCGAACTGATTATTGACAAAATGAAAGAGCAAATTGCGATCGGCATACAAAAGCTAATGATTTTACTTTTTCTTTGTACAACTGGATACTTAGTTAATAAAGAAAAATGCAAATGAGACAATTTAGTAGTTTTAGCATCTGTTTCGCTTAAATTGTGCTTTTCATCTCCTTCTGGAAAAGAAAGACATTCGCTATAACAAAAAAACAGTTCTTCACGAATAGTATTCTTTAAAGCTTCAAAGTGCTTCTTTGTATCCTTACGTAGGGCAAGCAAGATGGTGAGCAATAAATTAAGCCCAGTAAGAATATAGCCTATATTAGTCATGATCTTAAAAAACGCTCTCTTATAAGAGATCGGTCGATATAGCCTTCTTTTTCATACTTTTTATATACATATTCAAGAATTTTTGAGAGCGATACTTTTATCATGATAGTTCTAAAATCAGTTATAAGCTTTTGTTGATTAGGAGAAAGCTCTTGCCATAAGGGTAATGCCTTATCAATACCTTGAGGGGATAATGAAAACACTTCTTCAATGTATTCAGATGATGAAGCTTGCCCAGAATTATCTAGCCAATACTCGTATTCAGCAAGTTCTTGATTAGTGACATGGTCTCCATATTGAACTTCGATAAATCCACGATTGATCAAAAATTCAAGATCATTCAAGAGATCAGTAGAAAATGGCCCGTAATTCCATGCAAAGAATTCCGGTAGTGTTGCTTCGGCTGTTGGATCATCAGATTTAATTTCTGGCCAAATTTCTTCTTTGAAAAGAAAAACCATTTTTGTTAGTCTGGTTCTCCCACTGATAGCAACAGGTTTTGACTCTCTGGGATCAGGTGACAGGAGCAAAAGTATAAGCTTTTTCCCTGTTAATTTCATTTTTTCTCCTTTCTAATGCCCCTAGGGAAAGTATAGATACAGGTTTTAATATCGTCAAACAAATTCGCATTTGCACTAGTAGAATATAGAATTGCGAATATTAGAGTAAGGCCATATAGGAGTATCTGTTCAGTAAAATGTATTTAATGGTGACATTAAATTTTTCGTAAAAATATTAGGCTATTGAATATTTATCCTCTCTCTTTATCCAGCTTGACTTTCGCGGCTAACCCTTTCTTGTATAAGGCTTCTTCATCAGTATGGCCATACCCATCGATATGGTGATAATCGCCGGCCAGGAGCTTGATATCCTCCGGGCTCAAGACCTCTTGACCGTAGGTGATAAAACTATGTCGCAACCAATACGGGGTCCATCCACGGTCGCTATACCCATTGCGCTCCAAGACAAGCTTGAAGGCTTTAAGCACGGCTTCATTGGAAACTGGCTTTTTCGTTGTACCGTTTCTAGAATAAGTAAAGATCCAATCGGTAACCTGATGGTAAAGCGTCTCCTGCTTCCATCTTTTTAGGACTTCTATGGTGGTTTTCGTCGGCCAGCCTGGTTTCATCTTTGCGTTCTTGGTCCCTTTGACCTTGGCCGAAGTACCGGTCTCGATGGCCTTCATAAGGGGTATGAACTCCCGATCCAGATCAATATCCCCCCATTTAAGGGCCCGTGGCTCTCCGTTCCGGGCGCCGGTGTCATTCATTATTGAAAAGAACGCTGCCCACATGGTTGAACCCCAGAATGTGATCAGGGCCTTCACATCATCCGGAAACATCCTGGCCCTATCTTCCCGAAGGATTGCCCCGCGAGGATTTTCTGGGTTGTCGTTGTACTTAGTGATACTCTCGACGGGGTTGGACGAAACGATTCCCTGGGAGATCCACCACTTGTACATCATGGAAATGATATATAGGCACCTATTTTTAGTAGCCCGAGCGAGGGGGCGGCCATCCCTTGTCGTCGTCTCATTGATAGCAGTCTTTATCTCTTTCCCGAGGAGGGTAGCGGCATTCTTCTCCCCGAGAGCCGGGAGGATGTGTTGAGCAAGCATCCGGTGATAGACCTTATACATCTGGTCAATCCGCTTAACTCCGGACGACTCCTGGTCTGTCCTCCAGGGACTCCCCGGCTTGAAAAAGTTTTCTCCCAGGGCTCTGAAGGAAAGTGTTTCCTTCTGCCTTTCGGCGAACAGCATCTCCTTGTTCTTCTTCGCCCACTGTTTGGCTACCTCTGAGTCGATGAATCTTGTATTGAAGTACCATTCGGGGTGTTCGGCAAAGATGACTCGGTATCGATCAGTTCCAGAAATCAGCTGTGCCCTGATAGCTTCTTTCGGCCTACTCATACCACTACATATAGTATGATCTGAGGGTTTTGTCACGTGTTTTGTAACTGAATAAAAAAGCGCATTGTAATTGCTTATATTACAATGCGCTATAAATTACTCCATGCCGGCAGTGGGACTTGAACCCACACGCCCTCGCGAGCAGCAGATTTTGAGTCT
>JAJTBW010000238.1 GCA_021286705.1 Sphingobacteriia bacterium | reverse complement strand
CTAAAGTTCAAATTGGTTGAATTATAAATCATCTCAAAATTACACTTTTTTTTGAAGTGCCAATATTTTGAGTATCTGTGGGTATAAATTAATGTAAGGCTATTTAGTATGGTTTATTACCTCTTGAAATCTGAAACGACAAATTGCTTTAATAAGGTCATGCGGGAACTCTTTGTTAAATGGAAATTGAATTGAGCCTTTTGCGTGTTTGTAATCTGATAGTTGATTTTTAAATGTTTCAATTGGGGACGCTGTTGGATAAAACCCGATATGGTTTTTGTGTACAGCAAAATAGACAAGGAACTTTTTGTATTTATATGCAGGCATATTGTATCCTATCGTTTCAGTGGCTTCAGGAAGTGCTTCCAATATCAGCTTGCGGAATGCCATTGTCTTCTCTATTTTATCTGGTGGGATTGACTGAAGATACACTTCAACAGTTTTTAATTTATTAGCTTCCATGGAATATAAATTTAACAATTAAACAAGAAAACTGTCATTAGGTTTCTTTAATTCGTTTTTTGAGGTTATAGATGTCCGGATAAAGCAATCTACCACAAGGGGTGTTCTTTATACTTAAAATCTGTAATTTCGCATCCGAAACCGTTGCTCCTCAAATGAAAAATTCTAACCTGCTATGTTAAAGGTTGATTTTAAACCTTATCGTGAGATCTCTGAGGTAAATGTTAAATATGCTGTAGTTATAGCACGCTTTCATGATAACTTTGTGTTTGTCAAGCATCGGGAGCGAACCACTTGGGAGATCCCTGGCGGTCATATAGAGCCAGGTGAATCTGCTTATGAGGCTGCTGAAAGAGAGTTATCAGAGGAGACGTCGGCTGTAAGTTTTAGTATTATTCCTGTTGCTCTTTATTCTGTTTCAAGAGAGGGTGTCACAACTTATGGTGGATTGTTTTTTGCTGATATAGTCTCTTTTTCTGAATCGCTTTTATTTGAGACAAGTGAGCTTTCTTTTCAATCCAATCTACCTGATAACTTAACTTATCCTGAAATTCAACCACTCTTATTTCGATTCGTCCTTGATTTTTTAGAGGGTAATAATCAGTTTTGATATTTGATTTAACGCTTTGTTTAGAGTCACTTAAAGGTATAAATTCTACTTCGTAACTTATTATTGCCTTCTGTCTCGACGTTGAGTTTGTTGATTTGTTATGGCTTATTTAGGTTAATTCTTAAGAAGTGTCCTTATTTAGGATAGTGTATTGATTTTGTTCAGCTTTGTATTGGCTAGTGTCTTTGTTTGGAACACTTTGGGTGATGGTTTGGTTTATGCCATTTGTAATGCATTGATATAACAACATTTATAATCTTGGTATGGTAGTTGAATTGCAACAGGATAACCAGTCGAACTAAGTATGTTAGGCGGATAAGGGTTTAACGAAAATAACAAGAAATGGCGTTTAAGAGTAATGCTATACTGACTCGCCGTGAAGTGATGCGGCGGATATCGGCGTTAGCTTTAAAGAAAGAGTTGGTTGAGAAGATTGATAGAATAGTATTAACGATGCGTCCGCGCAGTAATGTACCTCTACGTTGCTGTGTATATAAAGACAGAGCTGTATTGCAGTATAAAATGATGCCTGTATTAGGGATTGCTGTGGAGGAGGAGATTGATGAGTTGATGAGACCAAAGGATTATGCAAGAGTGGCATTACAGCGACAAGAGCCAGTAAAGGGAGCTCTTTTAAGTGTAGTTGGTGAGGCTTGTAGTTCCTGTCCTCAGACTAATTATTTGGTTACGAATGTTTGTCAGGGGTGTGAGGGACGTTTTTGCGTGTTAAATTGTCCGAAGAAGGCTATTGAGATGGTAGATGGTTATGCACGGATCAAGAGTGACGATTGCATAAACTGTGGTCTTTGCAAGAAGGCTTGTCCGTTTCATGCCATTGTATATATACCGGTACCTTGTATTGATACCTGTCCTGTGGAAGCAATTTATAAAGATGAGTATGGAAGAGCTGTGATAGATCACAGTAAATGTATATTATGTGGGAGGTGCATACAGGCTTGTCCTTATGGTGCTATAAATGAGCGCTCTCATTTGTTGGATATTATAAGGTCGCTTCAATCTAAGGAGGAGACCATAGCGCTTGCGGCCCCATCTTTAGCTGGGCAGTTTAGGGCAACTTATCCTCAGCTTAAGACGGCTTTAGTGCGTTTAGGGTTTACAGCAGTGAAAGAGGTTGCATTGGGAGCTGAGGAGACTATTGCACATGAGGCTGCAGAATGGGTTGAGCGGATGGAGAAGGGAGAGAAGTTTATGACAACCTCATGTTGTGCCTCATGGATGAACTTAGTTGATAGAATGGAGGAGATAAAGCCTTTTGTTTCAGAGACTCCGACACCTTTGGATTATACTGTACGTAGATTACGAAAGGAATATCCCAAAGCTCGTTTAGTGTTTATTAGTCCCTGTGTTGCAAAGAAAGCGGAAGCTCTGGCTCAAAAGAGTGCTGATTTGGTTCTATCGGTGGAGGAATTAGGTACTTTGTTCATAGCAGCAGGAGTAGAGGTTAGTCAGGGTGATACGAATGTAAATGGAGTAGAGGCTTCGTCGGCTGCATGGGGCTTTGCGACCTCTGGAGGGGTGGCAAGTTCAATATTGGTAAAGGGGATTGAAGGGTTTAACCCGGTTCGTGTAAACGGGATATCAACTTCAGTTATTAAGCAGTTGGCACAGACAGCGAAAAGGGGAGAGTGTGATTACAACTTTATTGAGGTTATGGTTTGTGAAGGGGGCTGTGTGAATGGATGTAATACCTTAAACTCACCAACAGCCGCCTCATCACAAATGGTAAAGGAACTTGGGATACCTGGATTGAAATGTGCAATCCCTGAGTGGGAGACAGCGAAAAAATAGGCACTTTTGTTAAATTATTGAAAAGAAATGGGATTATGGCAGACAAGATCTTGGTTGAAATTTGTGTTGGTACATATGCATGGGTTATGGGTGGCTCGAAGTTAGCTGACTTAGAAGAGTATATCCCGGCTGAATGGCGATCGTATGTTGAGGTTAAGGGGGTAATATCGCTACCCGGTTGTGATGAAGAGGGGTCATTAAAGCCTCCTTTTGTTGCTGTTGATGGAAAAATTATAGAATCAGCCACCATTCCGCTTGTTCTTGACGAAATAAAAAAAGCACTTCAAAACAAGGGGATAAAATAGCTGGGTTTTATGATTTCTATGATTGATGAACCTCCTGATCGATTATTCTATCAAGGTGAAATTATAGTCTACCCTAAATTTCTCTGGTAATCTGATAAATAATGTTTGCACAATTCTCAATCAGAATTGTAAATTTGTATTGTTGTCAGAATTCATCGCTATCTTTATGGCGTTGTAAGCACAGTGCGCCGTTGGCTGTCGAAGATGTTCTCTGGTACAACTGCGGTTTCTGTGTTATGTTTAATTTAAAAACGTTTTTATGAAAGTCGGCTTTTATCAGTTAACCCCAGAATGGAAGAACCCCCGTGCAACATTGGCAAAGTTGAAACAACGTTTGAAAGGGGAGACCTTTGATCTTCTGGTACTGCCTGAATTGTTTACAACGGGATATCTGCTTGAAGAGAAGGAAGTGTACAAATGGGCTGAAGAATTGGACGATAGCCGCACTGTAGAGGAGTTAACCAAACTTGCACAAGCCTCGGGTGGAATGATTTGTGGTTCAATCATTGAGATTGGTGATGACGAAATGATCTACAATACTGCTGTGATTGTTAGTGGTGAAGGTCTTGAGGGTTTTCACAGAAAGCATCATCTTCCCGATATGGAACAGGTGAATTTTAGGAAAAGTCATGAATTACCTAAGTTTATAGATATTAAGGGAACACCTGTCTCTTCTCTGATCTGCTTCGACATGTGGATGCCTGAACTTGTTCGTATCCTTGCTCGTAATGGTGCTCAGATAATTTGTCATCCATCCGCATTTAGTGGTCCCGATACTTTAGATATCGTTAAGGTTAGAGCTTTAGAAAATAAGGTGTTTATCATTACCTCTAATCTGACGGGTACCGAATCTGGTTTAGGTATGGAAGAGACCTATAGAGGTTCAAGTTGTATTGTCTCTCCTTCAGGTAAGGTTATTCTGCAAGCCGGTGTCGAAGAATCATTAGAATACATTGATATTGACCCCAGCGAAGCTTCTCACAAGAGTCTTCCTTTCTGCAAAAATCTTTGGAAAGAGTGGAATAGATATAAAACAGAGGTTGTTAGTAATGCCCAACCCTAATCCTATATCTTATTAAGATTAAAAAGCCCCGGAGAGCAATCTTCGGGGCTTTTTAATGATATCTGTTCGCAAGTTTCCTCATTGCATCTGCTGATATTCTCTCAATTTCTGTGTTCCCTTTTGTTTTTATTGCAATCTTGGCACTATTCTCAGCAACAAGTATTCTATCTAATAACTCAGATTGGCTCTTCCCAAGTATGATCGCTCCTTTATCTTTCCATAGAAGTAACGAAACCTTTAGGTCACAAACTTGTCTAAAGAGTTCTGTCTGATCATTGGGAAGCTCTTCAATTACTGCAACTCCTCTAATCACAATGTAGGTCTCTGCAATATTATCTAAGGAGAATGGAAGTCCTTTAGATAGTAGTGCCATCAGATAAACTGGATGGCAGAAGGTCATACTGTTGATCGAGTTACTCTCCATAAATAGTCTTTCTGCCCA
>JAJTBW010000237.1 GCA_021286705.1 Sphingobacteriia bacterium | reverse complement strand
ACTGGCTACTGGCAGCTGGCGATGGGGGATTCAAGATTCAAGGATTCAAAGAAAAGGCAACTGGCTACTGGCTACTGGCAGCTGGCGATGGGGGATTCAAGATTCAAGGATTCAAAGAAAAGGCAACTGGCTACTGGCTACTGGCAGCTGGCGATGGGGGATTCAAGATTCAAGGATTCAAAGAAAAGGCAACTTGCTACTGGCAGCTGGCGATTCTAGGATTCAAAGAAAAGGCTATTGTCAGCAAGCGGCTAGCAGCTAGTTGCCAGCAGCTAGTGGCTAGCAGCTAGTTGCCAGCAGCTAGTTGCCAGCAGCTAGTGGCTAGCAGCTAGTTGCCAGCAGCTAGTGGCCAGCAGCTAGTTGCCAGCAGCTAATGAAATCGATTTGATATAATACATGGTCAAAAAAAGTGTCGAAATCAGGAAATAGAGCCTTTCTGATGAGATAAAAAAAGGCTGACAATGTTTATCATTGCCAGCCTTTTTATCTCGGTCAGAAGAGCTTATTTTGCAAAATGTTTTTGAAGCTTTTCTGTTACGATATTACAAAAGTTCTGTAAAGGAGTCTTAGCCAGCATCTCAAGCATCATGTTGAGCTCGCCGTTGAAAATGGCCGAGGTCTGTGTCTCTTTTTCAGAGACTACCTCCAATGGGAAGTCGAGAGAGAAGGGGAAGGGAGGTTTTCCGGTGGCTGAATAGGTTATCAGTTTATTTGGTTCAGCTTTTGTGATTTTGAGGGTAATATCAGCCATCCCTTTTATGGTGAATGAACATTCATCACCACTTGTTCTCCAATTAGTAACCTGTTCAGGCAGTAGCTCATTGAAGTTTCTGAAATCGGCTAAGAAGTCAAAGACCTCTTTTGCTGAGGCACTAATAACCTTTGGTGTCCCTTTTATAGTGGTCATATCTCGAATTGTTTGCCCCATTCAGCGGGATTTTCACGCCATTTTGAGAGCGATTCAATATCAGCTGTGGTGATATAGTTCTCTTCGGCGGCTAAGGTGATGAGTGTTTCATAATCAGACAGAGTGCCGAGGGAAACTTTAGCCTCTTTAAAGGCTTCGATAGCTACAGGGAACCCATAGGTGAATATTGCAAGCATCCCTTTTACCACACCGCCGGCTTCGCGAATAGCCTCAGCTGCTTTTAGGCTGCTGCCTCCGGTCGAGATAAGGTCTTCAATGATGATTACTGACTGCCCCGGCTCTAATACTCCTTCAATTACATTTCCCATTCCATGCTTTTTTTCAGCACTACGGACATAAATAAAGGGCAATCCTAAGTCTTGGGCAATAAGTGCTCCTTGTGGTATACCACCTGTTGCGACTCCCGCGATAACGTCGGCAGTACCAAATGCATCACTCAATAATTTAACAAACTCCTGACGAATATATGTCCGGATTTTCGGATAGGAGAGGGTCACACGATTATCGCAATAAATAGGCGATTTCCATCCTGATGCCCAAGTAAATGGCTTATTTGGGCTTAGTTTAATCGCCTTTACCTGCAATAGGTATTGTGCGATGTGTCTGGCAGAATCCTGATTGGCTTTTATCATACTTTTTTTACAATACCCGCCTAATAGAGCCCATTGATCGATGACTACTTAGTCGGGGTGTTTGTGGCTGCAAATTTATACTTTTTTCAAATTAGATAAATCAACTCTATAAACAGAACCCTTATATGTAACCCTTAGCTTATGTGATCTTTGTCAGTCACAATCGAGCAGAATGGTTATTCGATCTACCAAATTAGCTTGTGGCCAATCGGGCGTTCGTTGGATTCAATAACGAGAATAATTGCTATTTGTTTTTGCTTTGTCTTAAGTTTTACCTCATCATTTGAGGTTCCATTCATCGGGATAAGCTCTAAAAGCTGTCCCTGAATGTTATAAACCTTCAACTGTTTTAATTGTTGACCCGCCCATGAAATATTTAGACTGTTGGTGTTTTTGTAGGCGTTAACTATGACATGCTGCTCAGGGAATGATCCAATTCCATCCCAGTTCATAAAATGAATGTTGATGGTATCTGAATTGATACAACCATTCATACCTGTTACTTTTACCCATACATCTCCGCCCAGAAGCCCCAAAATAGTTGAGTTAATTAATTGGGTTTGTGTGGTGTCCATGGTACTCCATAGATAAGAAGCAGCTCCTGCTCCGGCATCCAGCGGAACGCTTTGTGAGTAATCCACAACGGTGTCATTTCCTAAATCCACTACCGGTAACTCTAAGGACGTGATATAGGACTCGCGTTGCAGTTGATCAGATCCAAAGCCATTTGAAACCGTCAAGCTGACATTGTAAGTGCCGGCTTGGTTGAATTTAATGTTTTGCGGATTGGCTTCATTTGATGTCGAGGGTGTTCCTCCTTCAAATTGCCATTCAAATGTCGAAGGATTGCCTACTGACAGGCTTGAGAAGTTGACGTTATCACCGGCACAGATGGTCTGTTTGTTTGATGCAAAGGCGGCCCTGGCTTTGATGTGTAATAGTTCAACGGCATCTAAATCAAAACCGGCATCGGGAGCCATAGAGGAACCCGGACCAATATCTGAGATTTTTATATATCGCACTTTGTTTAAAGAAGAACCATCTAAGTCGAATGATGCGGTGCCAGTTGCATCACCTAAGGTATGCCATGGGCCATCTATTGTGGTCGATACTGCAACAGAATACTCTTCGGGTGTATTATCTCCTTCGTAAACTTTGAAATCGGAACCGGGGAGGTTAATTATCGTATCTACGGCATCCACGATTACATAGCCATACTTGCCGATAGAGTAGTTTTTGTTATCTGCTTTTCCGATAGCCGCCCAAGTTGCTCCTTCATCGCTGAAGTTATTGTTTGGGATATATGAGGTGACAATCTTACCTGCCCATGCGTTGCTTTGGTCAGGTGTAAGTTTAATGTCAAGGTAGGTGGCATTATTTGCATCAACTACAATATCTGAAATGATTCTAGATTCGTATCCATTGGCCTCTACATAGAGTTTGTATGTGCCCGGAACTAAATACTTCTGGAAGTCGGCTTTAATAGGATCATTGAAGAATGGCATGGTGTTTTCTATCCTGAGACGAGCTGGAATGCTATTCCCGGCAGTATCTGTTACAGTACCGCGAATACCCAGTCCGGCCTTATTCATCAGTTGCAACATACCGTTTTTGTTTTGATTGTAATAGTAGGTGATTTGAGAGGCTGGTGGCTGTTTTAATTCAGATATCTCGAGCGACCAGGCAACAGAGCCATTTGATCCATAGTTTTGGTCTTTGGTACTTCCGTTAATGGGATACATTCCCGAATACCCTTGGCCAACAGGAAGAGCAGAGTAACCAGATGCGTCGGCATAGACATTTCCAAGACTTTCGATGTGAGTGAAGTCGGGTGCTTGCGCAGCTCGATAGCTCCATGGGAAGCTGAGGTAAATGGTGCCACTATGGTAATCGGTGCAGACTGCAAAATGGCGACTATTGATAAAGTTTCTTAGTGCCTTAGATTCAATAGCCGTATATGGTGCAGGTGAGTTTCCTTCTCCATTCCACATATATCCTCCGTCGCGGTTAATATCGATGCCATCGTTGTTATATCTGCTCATCGCATTTCTTCCGTCAGGATTAACCATGAGGCAGATGTATGTTTCACGCTGGTTTAGTAACCGTGTCATCAGGGTATCGCTTCCATATTTTTTGCAGAGCTCACGAGCCAGTCTGACCCCATTTTCTGTTGGTCCAATCTCATCACCATGAATACCACATTGGAACCATATTTCCGGTTCAGCTTCATCCTCACCCGGGTTATCACTTAGTTTTATGGTTACCATATCGCGATTCTGTACGGAGGTCCCTACATAGACTCGTTTAACCAGGTTTGGGTAGGCATTGGCAAGACTGTCGGCAAAGCTATCAACCTGTTGACAGGTCATGTATCCATTAGGAACTAATGTACCATCGGTGTTTAAGGTACGTTTATTCAGGTCGGGAATAGAAACGGTATATGAGAGCCCTGCTTGGTTTAATTTATGTAATTCTTCGGGGGTAACATAAGCCCAGGTAGCCCCGGGAATGGTATAGATCTCATCGCAGTTAAGCTTGAGGTTATGTAATTTGATTAGCTCATCAGTTGAATGGATATTGATTTTTATCTCCATTTCCTGAGCTCGCCATCCTTGTGCAAATGATGCAGATGAAATGGTGATAAACATGAGGAACAGACTCATGATTAAACTTAATCTGGTCATTCTGTTTGTTTTCATTTTGGTTGTAATACTTTTTAGGTTGTTTCGAGAAAACACAAAATTGCAATAGATGAGACAAAGGTAAAATAAACGAGAATAGTATTTAATGGATTCCAGGGATATTTAGGGATGCACTTCGTGCATAGGGACATAGGCAGATGCACTTCGTGCATAGGGACATAGGCAGATGCACTTCGTGCATCAGGACATAGGCACACGGATTTTACGGATTTAAACGGATGCCACGGATTGATTAGAACACTGATATTAGAACTGGCCGCTGGCTTTTGGCATCTGGCCACAGGCAGCCGTTGGGTTCTTTGCTAATATTGAATTCTTGAATCTTGAATCAGTCCTCTGTGAAATGCGGAGCTGCCAGCTGCCAGTTGCCAGCCGCCATTCGTTGCTTTGCTAATATTGAATTCTTGAATCTTGAATCAGTCCTCTGTGAAATGCGGAGC
>JAJTBW010000236.1 GCA_021286705.1 Sphingobacteriia bacterium | reverse complement strand
TAAGAGATGCATAAGAGAGATATAAGAGGGATATAAGAGGGGAGCTTGGGGGATGCTGAATATCAGAGAATTGGAAGCATGGATATTTGGGGCTGGCAAGAGAAATTTGGAAGGGATGGGCGGTTAAAAAGAAAGAATGATCAGTATCTTTAAGTCTTTGTCATGTGATTAGTACCAAAAATCTCTTTTTGTACCAGATTATTTGATGAAGTGTTTTGGCCTTTTATTTAGGGTGTCCCTGTGTCGAAGTCAGGACAAGTTTGGGAAAAAGGGTGCGTCTTATAAAAGAAAAAGCCAGAGACAAGATTTCGCTTGCCACTGGCTTTCCTGAGAGAATAAAAGTATGTTTTCCTATTTTGCCTGACGTCCGAGGAGGTGTTCAAGCAAGAAGTTGGTCATTCGGGTATATAGGTGAAAAGTGGTGTTTCTCCCCGTATAAATACCATGGTTACTGTTAGGATAGAATTGCTGTTCGAATTGTTTGTTAGCGGCCACAAGGGCGGTGGTTAAGTCCATGCTGTTTTGGAAATGAACATTATCATCGGAGCTACCATGAATGAGCAGGTAGTTGCCTTTTAGCTCTGAGACATGTGAGATAGGAGAGTTGTCATCGTAACCTGAAGCATTATCTTGAGGTTTTTGCATATATCTTTCGGTGTAGATATTGTCATAGTATCTCCAGTTTGTAACAGGGGCAACGGCTATTCCGGTTGAGAAGTAGTCAGATCCTTTCGTCATACATAGGGTACTCATATAACCACCATAACTCCATCCGAATATTCCTATTTTACCTGGATCAGCATATCCCTCGTTGATCAGCCATTTAGCTGTTGAAATCTGATCTTCAGTCTCATAATTTCCTAGTTGTTTATAAGTGATCTTTTTGAAGCTCTCACCTCTAAAACCTGTTCCGCGATTGTCAACAGAGACTACTAGAATTCCCTCTTGAGCCATATATTGATACCATAATTGGCCACCTTCCCAGTTGTTTCTTACTGTTTGTGAGCCCGGTCCGCCATAGAGATAGACTAACACAGGATACCTTTTATTCTTGTCGAAGTTATCTGGTTTGATCATCCAACCGTTAAGTTCTACACCAGTTTCAGTTTTAAAGGTGAAAAGTTCTCTTTTCCTTAGATTAAACTCTTTCAGGCGCTCTCTTAGGCGAGCATTTTCCTCAACGATACGAATACCTTTTCCCTTGTCGTTTCTGATTGTGATAATAGGAGGGTTATTCATATCACTCCATGTATGGATAAAGTAGTTGAATCCTGTTGAGAACTCAGCCTTATTCCATCCTTCAGTTTCTGAAATGTTTTTCATTTTTCCTTTGAGGTCGACAGTGCAGATATCTCTGTTATAGGGGCCTCTGTTAGCTGCTGAGAACCACACGAGATTACGATTCTGGTCATACCCATAAATCGACTCAATATCCCATTTGCCTGATGTGAGTTGCTTTGTAGTTCCGTTGACGTTGCATAGGTAAATATGGTTAAACCCATCGCGTTCGCTGGTGATTAGGAACTCTCCCTGCTGAGGTAGCCAAGTCATGTCATCAGTGATCTCAATGTATGATGCATTCGTTTCAGTGAAGACTACTTTGGTAGCACCGGTATTCCCATCGGCAAGGAGTATCTCCAGTTTATTCTGGAGTCGGTTCATCCTAAAGACTGATAGTTGGTTTGGTATGTTACTCCATTGAACTCTTGGAATATATTGATCCGTTTCTGAACCAAGATCCACCGGAATGCTCTTCTGATCCTCCAGGCTATAGATATGAACAGTTACCACACTATTGTCTTCGCCTGCTTTAGGGTATTTGTAGGTGTAGGTAGTGGGATACAGTGGGCCATATTCCGGGAAAGAGAACTCTTTTACCTTGCTCTCATCGAAACGATAATAGGCAAGTTTGGAGCCATCGTTAGACCACCAGAATCCTTGTGTAATTGCAAATTCTTCTTCATATACCCAGTCGGTAGTACCGTAAATAATGCTGTTATATAGTCCATCGGTAGTAACAGCAGTCTCTTTAAGGCTGACCAGATCTTTAATGAATAGGTTATTGTTGCGGACAAAAGCTACTTTAGACCCATCGGGAGAGAAGCTAGCCAACCTCTGTTTGCCGGCATCGCTTACAGCGGTGACCTTTTTGGTTTCAAGGTCGTAGACATAGTAATCAGAGATGCTGGAGTGTCTATAGATAGCCTCACTATTAACAGCAATAAGCATTTTTTTCTGGTCATCAGAGAAGCTAAAGTCACTTAATTCAAGGGTGTCACCTTTTTCGGTAATAATATTTGATCCGGTGGCCAGGTAACCATTCTTTTGGCCTGTTTTATAGCTATAGACAAAGAGTGTGTCGTTTTGAAGGCGCGTATAATGTTCCCCATCTTTAAGTGGGAGAATGCCGTAGACACCTCTTGCTGATAAATATCTGTCTTTAAAGATAAGCTGGGTAGATAGCTTGCGACTCTCATTCTGTGCATAAAGAGAGACAAATCCTAATGCGAAGATTAGGAGCAAAAGCAGGTTTTTTTTGTGGTTATGCATGACTGTTTGGTTTGAACTTTACAAATGTAAAGTATTAAAAGGAATCTTGTTAACTTCGCAATACCATGAAAGAAGAAATCAATATACCAACTGACCTTATTAAAAGAGTGGTTGACCGGCTATCAGGTGCAAAGTATGCTATTGCTTTTGCCGGAGCAGGAATTTCTGTTGAGAGTGGGATTCCCTCTTTTCGGGGAGCAGATGGGTTATGGTCAAAATATGATCCAAAGATTTTAGAGTTGGATTATTTCTTGTCGAACCCGGGGAAAAGCTGGCCGGTGATAAAAGAGATTTTTTACGATCATTTTACTGGTGCGGTACCTAATGCGGCTCATAGGTTATTGGCCTATCTCGAAAACAAAGGTATTTTAAAGTGTGTGATTACTCAGAACATTGATTCATTACATCAAAGGGCGGGTAGTCGGGTTGTCCACTGTTTTCATGGGGATAGTGGTAATCTGGTTTGTTTGAAGTGTAACAGTAGATTTCCTGCAGAGGAATCCTATTTGCGTTTGGAGGTGCCTACTTGTCCGCATTGTAATGGAGTGTTAAAGCCCGACTTTATTTTTTTCGGCGAGAACATCCCCTCTGAGGTAGCTACTTTGTCGTTTGAGGCGGCAGAAAAGGCCGATGTTGTTTTGGTAATTGGCACTACAGGAGAGGTCTACCCAGCTGCTTTAATTCCTCAGGAGGCAAAAAGTCGTGGTGCTTTGATTATAGAAATCAATCCTGAGGTTAGTAACTTCTCAACAAGAGTTGCCGATATTCATATTAAGGCCACCGCTGTTACTGCGGCACACCTTTTAGCCAAACAGATAGATATTGACTTATAGCGTAAATTGGACAGAATCTATTGTTGATCCTTATATTGGAACTGGGTGTTTTCTGTAGATTATTGCCTTGATAAGGGCGACTGATAGATGAAAAAGTTTTCATAGAGAAAAAAGATTAAATAGCTAAATATGACATCACAAAAAAGCTCTGGTAGTTATCTTGTACAGCTTGACGGGTTGCGGTTTATTGCAATATTCACCGTAATGATAGCTCACTGGTTGCAATGGCAGATTGATAATCCTCTGGTTAATCCGGTTCAATTTGTACACGGTGTGACCCTCTTCTTTGTATTAAGCGGATTCTTGATTAGTAGAATTCTTATTGAGAATCGTGATAAATATGACACTGCCGGAGAGAGTAAGATGTTGTTGGTTAGGCAGTTTTATATCAGACGTTTTCTGAGGATTTTTCCTATCTATTATTTAACGATCTTTTTTCTTGCAATTATCAACTTCCCTGATGCCCGGGAGTATTTCCCTTGGTTGGTAACCTATACGAGCAATATTTATCAAAGTATAACCACCCAGTATGTGGGCAAGTTTAACCATTTCTGGTCGCTTGCCGTTGAGGAGCAGTTTTATCTGTTTTGGCCCTGGCTGATGTTGTTTGTTGATAGGAAATACCTACTTCATGTCATCTTAAGTGCTATTGGTATCTCTTTATTGACCAAGCTAATTCTCTATGTGGAGTTTGAATCATATTGGATGGCAGGATCCTATTTTACATTAAGTTGCATGCATGCATTGGGACTCGGAGGGTTATTAGCCTGGCTGACCATTAAGAAAGATCCTATATTAGATAAGTTGGCTCATGGGGCAGTGGTATGGGGCGCCATAGCAATATATTTAGCAGCAATGTTTCTGTTTATTAAATATCCCGGTTGGAAGGCTCTTGGTGATGAGTTTTTATTCTCTGTGATGGCCATGTTGGTCATTAACAGGGCAGTTAAAGGGCGGTTTAAATGGGTAGCAAAGGCATTTCTTGTCCATCCGTGGATTAACTATTTTGGGAAGGTCTCCTATGGGATGTATGTATACCATCTCTTTATGACAGATTTAGCCTATTTAATCTTCCCAAAGATTGGACTGCAAATAACAAATAAGTATACCTTTTTTGTGGCACTATTCCTTTTGACCTTCATTTTATCTCATCTTAGTTGGAGGCTGATCGAGTCACCGATTAATGATTTGAAGGACAAGTTCCCATATGTAAAACGAGTGGCATAAAGATTCTATCACAATGTGGATGCACTTCGCGCATTGGAACATAGGTACGCGGATTTTATCACAATGTGGATGCACTTCGTGCATAGGAACATAGGCATGCGGATATTATCACAATGTGGATGCACTTCGTGCATTGGAACATAGGCACGCGGA
>JAJTBW010000235.1 GCA_021286705.1 Sphingobacteriia bacterium | reverse complement strand
GCTAAATAAGTGCTGAAATCAGGAAGCCGGTCACCTTTGCTGATTGACAAACCCTAATCAATCTCACGAAGATAACCGGCTACTACTCCCCGAAAACCATCTCAGCTATTATAAAGCCGAGATCAGTCTTTTACTGTTTTACATTTAATGAATCAGATTCCATCTGCTTCTGTACAAGTTCAGCCTCTGATATGAACCCATCACGATTGAATTTATACCACCCTTCATCTCTGATATTACTACCATCAGCAAACGAACGCCACCCCATCCGATTGATCATATCATCATCAAGGTATACCCTTGTACCTATTGGTAACTCCAGCGTTAGCTGTAGCTCCTGGCTGTGAACACCACTCGTAAACGGAACAATAAAGCGGGAGTCCAGCTCTAATAGTCCTGTATTGTATTTTCTATAAAAACCCATATTCGATACATAGGTCTTTGCTGCCTCTTCATCATCACCCAAAGCCGAGGGCATTAACACCAGCGCCGCACTATCTGCGGGACGAGCATTAATCTCAATGGTGCCAGTAAAGAATCGCTGATTTCCATTAAGTGAGCTCTCTCCCTGAACACT
This sequence comes from Sphingobacteriia bacterium, assembly GCA_021286705.1. Lineage (GTDB taxonomy): Bacteria > Bacteroidota > Bacteroidia > Bacteroidales > TTA-H9 > JAJTBW01. The sequence goes on along the minus strand of JAJTBW010000235.1, from coordinate 4,216 downwards.
CAATCCCGGTTCATTAAAGCGTTCCAATGATCCGCGTTCAATCATGTCAATGGTTAAACCATTCGAGGTATCCCCCAGGTTAATGCGATAGACAGTCGAGAATCTGGCCTTATCCTTATCTTGTAACCGGATCATTGAGACAGCAAAGATAACACCACCAGCTGCCAACAGAACCGTTAATAAAGCAGGTATCTGCCAGGTTGATATCTTCCAACCTATCAAGAGCTTTAACCCGCCATAAACCAGAAGTCCGATAACTGATACCGCTAGCAAAATGATCGATACATAAAATTGCCATCTAAGAGCAAAACCTGGTATCATCAAAGGCGCAGCCGAAAAGACATTACTATCATAGAACTGATAGGTTCCAAACTCAACATTCTCATGTTGAAACATAGCAACCGTAAGTCCAATAGCCAGTCCTAACCCCATCATAATTAAACAGACACCAAGAAGTTTTCCAATTAAGAGGCCAATAAACTTAAATAGCCTTAATAACCCTTCTGAAAATAACCTTCCGGATGATTTAACCACATCAGACTGACGCCACTCCTCCCCGATCTGCTGCAAATGCTCTCGCTCTTCAAGAAAACGCTTTCTCAGATTATCCACTGTAACCTCCTCACCAGCCATCTCCAATCGGGCGGCTCTTGAGGCTGCAACAGGTAAAACCAGCCATAAAACAGCATATAGCACGAGGCCGGTCAGGTAGAAGAAGGTAAACCCTACAAAAAACAACCTGATAATCCTGACATCCACACCACTCCATGTGGCAAGACCGGCACATACCCCTCCCGCAAATCTCTTTGCAGGATCACGATACAGCCTGCGATATCGTTTACTCTCCTTATGAGAAAACTCATCATCATCATCAATATCATTTCCTGTAACATCCCACTCCTCTGGCTGACCCATACCCGTAATCAACTCTTCAATCATGGCCAGTGTTACCACATTCTGACCATTGTCGCTCTTTTCCATTAAGAGATCTGCCATTCGAGCCTCAATATCCCTTAAAATCTCAGCTGCCTCACCATTACCCCCAAGATAATCTCTTAGTCGGCCAAAATACTCATCTAACCTGCGATAGGCATCCTCATCAATGTTGAATAACCTTCCGCCAATATTTACTTGAAAGTTCTTTTTCATTTCTGTTCCTCCTCTTTTACGTTAGTTTCTGATTCATTGATCTGACCCATTAGTTTATTAACCGAACCCACCAAATTGCCCCAACCATCTTTTAACTCCTGAAGAAGGTCTTGACCATCTTTGGTAATGCTGTAATACTTTCTCGGAGGACCAGAACTTGACTCTATCCATCTATATGTAAGGTATCCATCATTCTTTAACCGCGTCAAAATCGGATAAAGCGTTCCTTCTACCACTAGCAGCTCCGCATCTTTCAACATCGTTAGAATATCCGATGCATATACCTCCCCCGTCGAAATTGCAGCCAGCGTACATAGCTCCAATACGCCCTTGCGCATCTGTGCTACCGTTGTGTCTGACTTACCCATGCCTTTGCTTTTAATTATTTGATATCGCAAAGATATAACAATTACTTAGTATTATGCAATACATACTACTAATATTTTTCAAATACTGTACATTTAATATTACTGGCTGCTGGCTACTAGCTGCTGGCCCTCACTAGTTTGGATCAAATTTCAGTGTATCTATCCCTTAAAAACATGATAAGTGAATGAGAAAGATACATAGTGGCACAGATTTACTTCCCTAATTTTTTTGAGAAAGATTGCACAAATCTTTTTTCCATTTGTTAAGTCAAAAGTTTATACCATCTTTGTTTTCCAACCAACACCCTAACGTTATGGTTAAGCAGATAATCTTCATTGTAATCCTCTTAGCTACTCTTGGAATCTTTAGCTATACCTTACTTCGGCTAAGAAGGATATTCAAACTCACCAGATCATGGCACCCCATTAATTACCCGGAGAGATTAAAAAGGCTCTTCATTATTGGTATAGGCCAAAGTCGCATTCTTCGAAAACCTTTAGTCGGATTCATGCACGCCTTGGTTTTTTGGGGATTCATGGTTATAACTATCGGAAGCATGGAGATGGTTATTGATGGCATCACGGGATTAGAGAGAAGTTTTCAGCGACTGGGAGGTTTTTACACCCTGATTATCTTCACTGGTGACATCTTTGCATGGCTTATTCTGATATTAATAGCTGCCTTTATAGCCAGGAGACTCTGGCTGGCAATTCCTCGCTTTAAAGGGGTTGAAATGAAAAAGAGAAGTAAGACTGATGCCTATCTGGCCCTCTCAATCATTCTACTTCTGATGATAAGTCTGATTGGAATCAACATCTCATACAATCAAGCAACAAATGAAGAATTTGCCTATCTCTTTCCTCTAAGCGGGGCTTTATCCTTTTTAATACCTGTAGAAAGTGCCTATGTATTGCATGAAATCTTCTGGTGGATGCACATTCTTTTGATCTTCATCTTTGCCAATATGCTCCCCTACTCTAAGCATTTTCACGTCTTTACCTCTTTGCCTAATGTATTTTTAAGTCGCTTAGAGCCCCTTGGAAAGATGGATCACATGCCTGAGATTGAGAAAGAGGTTCGTTTGATGCTTGACCCAGGTGCGGTAGTTGAGAGCACGGATGCTGCTCCAGCTCGTTTCGGAGTTAAGGATACCACTGATCTCACATGGAAGAGCTATCTTGATTCACTGACCTGCACCGAGTGTGGCAGATGCACCGCTGTTTGTCCCGCTAATCAAACAGGGAAACTATTATCGCCAAGAAAAATAGTCATGGATGTCAGAGCAAGAATGAATGAAATTGTTGCATTGCCATTTCATCAAGCACAAGAGGCAAACAGCAAATCATTACTTAGAGATTGGATCACCGAGGAGGAGTTATGGGCGTGTACCACCTGTAATGCATGCGCACGGGAATGTCCGGTAAATATCAACCAACCCTCTATCATACTTTCAATGAGAAGGTATCTCGTGATGGAAGAATCGGCTGTGCCCAACTCATTAGCTACCATGCTTTCAAATATTGAGAACAATGGGGCACCCTGGCAATATCCTGCTAGCGAACGTGAATCCTGGATGAACAACATTAACTAATCAACCATGACAGACAATAAATATAACGTACCCCTTCAACGTGACCTCTTTGCTCAGGGTAAAAATCCGGAATACCTATTATGGATAGGCTGTGCAGGTGCTTTTGATAAAAGATACCAAAAGGTAGCTAAAGCTTTTACAAAGATTTTACTTCATTGCAATGTTGACTTTGCCTGTCTTGGACAGGAGGAGACCTGTACGGGCGATCCTGCTAGAAGGGCAGGTAACGAGATGCTATTTCAGATGCAGGCGCTTCAGGTAATTAATACTTTCTCAAGCTATAACATAAAGAAAATCATTACTATCTGCCCTCACTGTTATAATACCTTTAAAAATGAATACCCCGATCTAGGCGGAAACTACGAAGTGATTCATCATTCCGCATTTCTGTTGGATCTCTTTAACAAAGGGCTACTGAAGGTAGATAAAGAGATCTTTGCTAATGAGAGGGTCACTTTTCACGATCCCTGTTATCTTGGACGGGCGAACAATGAGTATGATGCGCCGCGGATGACTCTGGAGAAGGCAGGCATCACCTTATCAGAGATGAAGAACAACAGAAGCTCATCTCTTTGTTGTGGAGCAGGTGGTGCCCAGATGTTCAAAGAGGCTGAACCCGGGACAAAAGAGGTTTTCGAAGCTCGTACTGACGAGGCCTTCGAAACAGGTGCCTCGATTATCGCCACAGCTTGCCCCTTCTGCATGACAATGCTAACCGATGGAATTAAAAAGAAACAAGCCGAGGAGACGGTTAAAAACCTTGACATTGCCGAGATTATCGCAGCCGGATTACAACTCTAGTCTTAAAATGCACCCACTGCTACTTCGCTATTGATTTTTTGAATTCAGAGTATTGAGGCCACGCAGAGAAGTAAAACGTTATACCCTCCCTCTAATAGGCAATTAGAGGGAGGTTTTTTTTGTTGATGAACTACGTTCTTTTGGTGTTTGCATTTAGCTTTCAAATTCTTGGGTTTGCTCACCTCAAATATGAAAGCTTTTCCTATTTATTTGGCACTTTCCTTTTGCGAAAACTTGGCACTTTAAGATTGTGATTACAGCAATCGGTCTAGTACGTCTTGTACCATCTATAAAAGAGAAAAGAGC
>JAJTBW010000234.1 GCA_021286705.1 Sphingobacteriia bacterium | reverse complement strand
GTAGTGCAGGTTGAGTACATTTCAACCAGCTTTTCTTTGATGAATTCTTTCATAACTGTAATGCTTCAAGTACGTTTTCTTTTATAGTGTTTGGGAAAATCCAACCGGCACCACATGTAAGCCGGAAGTTAAACTTGCCACCGAGGGCTTTTAATTTGTCTTTTAAGGGCTTTGTATCACCGATTACAGCAAAGCTTTTTGGTGAGTATTCTACGACTTTTATTCCTTCGGGAGAAGCAACAGAAGTAAGCTTTTCCGAAATGTCGTAATGAAAAGTGAATAAATCATCGATACCTTTGGCATCCGGATTTTCTACTACCTTTATGTTGGTAGCATTGAAAGGAAAATCGGTTTCTGACCAGTATTCACGAAGTAGCTGCTGGTCTATTGCCTTATACCTGTCCGGAAGAATTTCTTTAACCTGTTTGGTGAGTTTCATCACTTCTTCCGACATGTACCGATTAATGAATACGAACTTCATTCCTCCGAAAACAGTATTGAAACAGGTAGGTGAAAAATCCCAATAGTCGCCTGTAACATCACTTTTATGGCTTTCAAACTTGCGCATTACATCATCTACCTTTTCGCTCACTAATCCATCGTACCAGCTAATTCTGACAGACCTGTCACCATCTTTGTTCACTGAAAACTTATGGTCGGGAAAGTGATGCTTCAACTCAGCGACAATGTTTGCCTTGACTGCCCTGTACCAATCCTTACAATCGTTTGGTATCGGTGTTAAGTGAGGATAACGACCCGGTAGTTCTGCAAGCTCATTCTGCTCTGCCTGTCGTTTTTCTTCATTCATTTTGGCAATCTTCCTCTCTATCCATTCAGCACGCCTGATAGCTGCTTTTACTCGTGATTCAGGGAAGATATGGTTATCGACATCATCCCAGTAGAAACCAATTCCAAACTTTTTTGAAACAGGCTTACTATAAGTATCAAGATAATTTTTGGGGCTGGCAAAGTAAGCGTTCGGACTCCAGCGGGAAATCAAACACATCTCCTGACCACGTTTTGTCATTGGGCCTGTAATGCAGTAAATACTTTCTGAACCGAATGCTCCATAAGCATATACTTTCATTCCGATTGGAAGTTCATTTAAGGGCTGCGCTTTTTGCAGCCCGTTTGGTGTGAAATTGTGAACTATAAGTTTCATAACCTGATATTTTATTGATTAGATTTTTCCTTCGTCGCAAAATGAATAATAACCGTTTAAATCTCCCGGGACTATGATATGATCCAGTAATCGCATTTGCATGAAATCACATGCTGCTTTAAGTTTCTGAGTGATTCTTTCATCCTCTTTGCTGGGAAACAACTGGCCTGAAGGATGATTATGGCTGATTGCAATGGTGGTAGCTCCGCAAAGGAGTGCTTCTGTCATAATCATCCGCACATCTACTACCGTGTGACAGGTTCCACCCGATGAATGCCTTGTCCAGCCTATTGTTTTGTTACCATTGTTCAAGTAAAGGACAACCATAGATTCAATGATTTCGACGGTGTCTTGGTCGTACATTTCTTTGAATACTTCATAAAGATGTTGAGAACATGTAACGAGTGCTTTTTTAAGGTGCCCTGCTTTGTACTTGATTGAAATTTCGGGCATGGGGCTTTTGTAAACTGTCATGATGTAAAAAATTTTAATTGATTAGTTGCTATTATTTTACGAAATCGTTTAATGATGTTTTGACTGAAAGTTTGGACTGCATCGAAGGTGCATGCTCAATCCAGGCTATCTCTTTTGCTTTCTCCCGGGCTTTCTGCTTATTTTCGGCCCGGACTAAGTAGTAGGAATTGTAAAGCAGTGTGCCCTGCCTTGTGACCTTTGTGTATACTTTGAAGAGTTGCATAGTGGATTACTTTAATTTGTTGACCATGTAGTTTATTTCACTCTCTGTAAAAGGAAGTTGTTGCTGATGTTTAAGCTTGATAGTTTTTTCAACTCCTAAATCAGCTACCACTTTGTTGTACATCTTTTCATTATCGCATTTCAGAAAGAAGATATACAGTTCCTGAAGCTGGGCTTCGTGTTCTTTATTCAACTGGCCGATTTCATTCTCGTAATTCTGAAGAAGCTGTTCCTTCTCCCGAATGTGCTTAAACTCGTCTGCTATGATTGAGGTTCCGTTTTCTATCGGGAAATCCTTTTTGATGTTTTCAATCATCACTGGAATATCTTTTCCGAATTTTTCAGCGAAGGAACCATTACCTTCAAGTAGGTTGAGAAGTAATTCGACTTCTTTATTTATAGTTATTAAGCTCATATCTATTTGATTTACTGCTATTTAATTATGAAGCAAACTTACTTTAGTATATTTGTATTGTCAATACTTTTAGAGTTGGTTAACTCTGTGTTTAATATTGTTTAACTAATTGACATACAGCGCATTAAAAACAAAGCCCTCGTTTCACAACGAAGGCTCGGCATAATCGCAAACTAATCTGTTAATACAACTTTTTGATTAAAAATTGAAACAACCTATAGATGTAGGTATGAAAGAAAAAAAACAAAACAACAATGGCAATCAAAACAACATATGGTAATTTGGTATTCTTCTTTTCAGCATTGATACTGGCAACTTCAACTTTTACCAGGCTATCGATATTGTATCTCTCTCGTAAATACTCATCAAATGATTTTGATAAGCTTCTAGTGCCGCTTGAAGTTATTTGATGGGTATTATTGAGTTGAGATTTTAAAACGCTTAGAGTCGCTGTAATGGACTCTTTTTTAATTGGTGGGGTACCAGTAATTTCAGAAACAGGTTTTTCGGTATCAAACTCCCGAACGATGGAGATCAACTCAATGTTTTGTGTCGAACTTTGTTCAGTAGCGATATTCTCCGCTTTTAGTTGAGTGTTAACAGTGTCAACAACGACTTTACGAACCAGTTCAGTTTCCCCTGAACTTTGTTTTGAAATAATTGGTGAAGGTTTCCGGTGAACAGAACACGCACTCAACAACAGTATGTTAACTATCATCAGCTTTGTAATCCTTAAATCCATCTGCTAACCTTATATATCTGTTTTTTTAACCTTCTTTTTCGATAAACACCATCCCCTTCCCGACTCCCGGCTTCGTTCGTATTTCCTTCAACTGTAATACAGAAAGATGAATTTTCAGCCCATTGATCAATAAAACCAACATGAGCTATCCGACCTTTGGAGGAGAAGTAAATACCGAAAACATCGGCCTGAACCGGAATAAGATTCTGTTTTGAACCATGAGTGTAGATAACCTTTTTAGCCGGGAACCATGAAGGAGAATAAGCACTGATAACGGTTTCAACTCCGGCTTGCTGGAAGGTCCATGTGACAAAGGCAGCACACCATGGCTGGCCTTTTTTCAGACCGCATGATTTCAAATACATCTCCACCTTTTCACCATCATTGTTTCCGGTTCGTTCCCTTACTCCAATTTCTGCTGAATAAATACCGACAACCTTTTGCCTTATGTCAGCACGAAGGAAAGAGCTACAAGTGAAAACACAAGCGAGAAGAACACCATATACGACAATAGAACCTTTTCCCATACATCTAACTGCTGAAATGCGTTTTTAAATTCATCCTTCAAAAATCTTCTCAATGAGCCAAAGATTAAGCCCATTGCCAACCATGCAACCGATAAAAAGGTGAATAGTAAAATGATTGAAAAGATCGGAATCTGAAAAATTCCGGAATCATAAATACCAACCGTTTCATCCAATGCCCTCAAAAACTCAATGCTTATCACCCATGCCAGTAAAGCAATGGGTATTGAATACAACTCCGGAAAGCTTTTTAGCTTACCTTTAATCCACCCCACAATGTTCATCATAACCTATTGTCTGTATTGTTTATCTGCTTTGGTGTTTAACACACCTTCAATCCGAATTAATGACTGTTTAATTTCGTTATATTGTTCATTCAGCTTCACCATCGTTTCAAGCTGTTTATCGTAACCCTTTTCAACTGCCGAAACACGTAATTCCAAAAGCCGGATTTGGGATTCCGTGGAATAAACCCTCGAACTCATGGAAGTCCATGCACCTACAATCGACAAAATGATTGTTAACGCCCAGCCTATCCAGGTTTTTGGAGTAATCTTATCACTTTGATTAACCATGTCGTTAGAAATATATCGCAAATTTACCAATAAGATGCTTATACGGCAAGCACTTTTATAAATAATTATTTGTAATATATTATAATATATGCTATATTTGCTACATTAATACTAATATATTTTGTCATGAATAGGATTTTATTTATTTCGTTGATTGTTACGCTCATATCATGTGAGCAAGAAAGGGGGTTCTATCTTGACCCTACAACTATGTTGCAAATAAAAGGAGAGAAGCAAATGTCGAATGCAAGTGCACAAAGAGTCTCCGAAAACCCGGAACATCTTACTCATTTGGAGATCGTCAAACGAGCTAACAATATCAGATGCTACAATGCAGCATTGAATGCTACAACCGGACTAGGTGCATCTATTGGATTTGCCGGGAAAGATACCATTTCAGAAGAACCGGCATTATTGAGATATGCCACTGATATATTACATCCTGATGGATATTTTATACCGGACTTACTTGAAGCGTATGATATGGTTATTGAAGTGTTTAGAGCAAACGATGACATTGACACAATCGCATACATTCCAAATGCTGTGTTAAGAGAAGCAGAACGGAAAATTCGTTTGGCTTTCGAAGAACAGAATTACGATGAAGTGTATAGTTTATTTTACAACGCATTTAAGTTTAGGCCAATAACGGGTGCTGAATATCGAGAATTGAAAAAGCAGGGATTGCAGTAAAAA
>JAJTBW010000233.1 GCA_021286705.1 Sphingobacteriia bacterium | reverse complement strand
CAGACATAATTTTTTGACCAATCAAAGCATTCACGAACTCACTAAAGTTTAGGTCATGGTCATCTAAATATTTTTCTAGTTGTTTAGCTTCTAGTTCCGTTAAACGTAGTCGTTTAACTTCAGTTTTTAGTTCTTTCTTTGCCATGACATTTCCCTAAATTGGATTCGCAATGGTTGGGGTCTTAGGGGTGAAACCCCTAACAAGTCTCCTGTGGCACAACAAACATCCTACACGTAGTGGAGGTGTTTTTGTGGCTACAGGGTAGGCTTGCTTAATTACAATAGCAGGTTGAATTTGCGATAACAATGTTCGGTACGAATGTTGTTATCCAAGTTCAAAGGCTATCTGTAATTATTGCGGTACTAGACTAAACCAAGAGATGAATTGTTTAAACGGAAAGAAGTAAAAGCAGAACTTTCTATTTGGTAGCTTCAATATTTGAGTCTTTGAATATTTATTGTTTATTTGATTAAAAGAAAAAAAACACCCAATCGGGCTATTATCTGATTTAGGCTTCGTGTCTCACACCTTATTATTGTAAAAAATGACTGAAACTTAGATAATGGAAAAATTATTCAATTAGATGAATTTATTATGAAAAAAATTTTGAAGTGGGTTGCTATTGTATTTGTAGCTTTAGTCATTATTGGCTTAATCTTCGGTAAAGATGAAAATAAAAACTCATCTTCAACACCTGAGCCTAATAATGCTGTATCAGATGTTTCAAATGAAACACAGCAACCAGAAGCTATTCCACCAATGGAAGTAACATCTGAAGAAATTTTAAAAGCCTATAAAACAAATGAAATTGCCGCTAATAAAAAATTTAAAGATCAAAATTTATTAGTATCTGGAAGTATTGATTCTATTGAAGCTGATTTTTCAGACGATCCAGTAATTGTGTTCAAAACAGCTGACCAATACGAATTTTTAAAACCTCGTGCATCTTTAACTAAAGATGAACAGGATAAAGCAGCAGAACTCGCTAAAGGACAAAATATTAAACTTCTATGTTCTAAAATTAGTGAAGTTGCAGGAATGCCTACTCTCAGTGAATGTGTAATCAAATAAAGTTAAAAAAGAAGCACCCTAGTTGTGTGCTTCTTTTTTTATTTTCCGATAGTAAGTTGCACGACTCACTCCCATTTCTATCCAAGGCTTATTTTCTGAAATACTATTTTTACGTCTAACCTCTCCTGATTTAACTCCTCCTAACTTACCTTTTCTACTCTGACGATCAATAAACTCCTGATAATAATATGCATCTTTCTTCCAACAGTAACGGCTTATGCTCTTTGCAATTCCTTTGATCTCGTTGTACTGCATCGGCTCTGTAATGCCCTCATTGAGCTTTAAGCAGTGGTCTATAACTGCCTGTAGCCAAATATTGTAGGTCTTTCCACGATATTTTCTGATTTCAACATACGCCCAATGACGTGCCGTATGAAAAATATAACAATTGCGCCCAAGTCCTATGGCTTCATGCTGTTTAGGAGTTTTTTTTGCTTCTTGCCAATCAATATCTAATTTTGAAGATAGTTCCGTCAGCGTATAAGGTTTTTTTCTAAGGCTGTACGTGCGCCATTGCTCGTGTATCGGGTTTTTACTGATTAACCCTGAGTAACCAACATCAGCACCGAAAAGTTGCTGTAAACGCAAATAAACGGCATTTGCGAGCATGATTGGCTTCTGTCTACTTGCATCTGTTGTATAAATCGGTGTTTTTAGCTCAAAAAATGCGTGTAATCGTCCACTATTGGGAGTTTCAGCAACAAAATTCGGCATAGGTATACCGTCAAGTGAATATAAAATTTCACTCAATGCTGATTCATAGTCGAGATCAAGAACAAAGTAATGCTGATAAAAAGGGCTATTGGGCTGTATATATTTGAATGAAATAGCCGAATTTTTAGGACGGATTTTTAAACCTGTGGCAAGGTCATTTGTGCAGTATGGTTTTGTTGGTAAATTACCAATAAAACTTGGAAATAATTCCAATTGTGGCTGTGTTTTATTCACTTATAACAGTTTCCGCTTGCAAAGCTTGCAAACACTGCTAAAATTAAACCAAGTTTTGGGTGTTTTAATTTTTAGTGTTTTCAAGCATTTAAATTAAAAATTCCGAAGAAAAGCAGGTTTGCCGACCTGTTTTTTTTCGCCTATAGAAAATGTACCATTGTTTTGAATGAAAACATACTTTAAAAAAAACAGTGATTTAGAGATGCTTTTTTTTCGAGTACAGCAATGTAGAACATTGCTACGCAGAAAAATAAAGTATCCCATTACATTGTGAATCCATTGTCTTGATCTAGTGCTTTGGGTTCAGGTTTCACCTGAACTATCGGCTGTACTGTATTTTCTCTTTTATCTAAAAGATTTAAACGGCTTTCATTCTCACCTTTCTCTAATTTTAGAGTCCGATTAACACTAACTTTGCGGTCATAATCCAAATAACAGCCTTTTTTCTGCATATAAGCAATTATGCGTTCATCATTGTGTAAATTCTTCTGAACAATATCTATTTCATCTCGATTTAAACCTTTTTCATACCGACTAAAATGGCTCAATTCATTGTATTTACAGCCAATATAATAAGCGACTTGATTTATATCCCCTTTTCTAAAGGATTCATGCTGTTTTTCAGACCAAGAATGAATATTTTTAGCCGTTGGTGAACGATAGCCAATACTCTTGAAATAGTGCGTCATTTCAATACTTGATTTTGGTCGGATTGCAAATTTCGGATGATCAAGTAAATGACTAATTACATTAAGTTTTCTATTTGTTTCCCCAAGTTGCTGATTGATTCTTCTAAGCTCTGTATCTTGTTGTACAGCTCGTCTACGTTCATCCCTTTGTTTGATGCTGTATTCAGTGATGAAAGTTTCAATATCTGTTCCGAAAGTTGTTGCTGTAATGGACTGATTTTGTTCTGAATAACTTGATTTACTGTATGCTGTAGGTTCGATTGATCTAACACTTTCTTTAACTGCATTTGTAAATGCTGATTCATGTTGGATTCGAACGTCTGTAAAAAAACGTCCGATGGTTTCTTCAATTTGATGTTTGCTATCTGCTCTTTCAGCGTCAAAATTAACTCTGATTTGACTTGGTTCTCTTGAATCAAAAGCTCGTTTTGTTCGATTAATTGCTTCGTGTACTTCTCTGACAGTTTCAGTGACTTGTTCTGTTCTTCGATTTGATTCTTCAACAAGTCTACTTGTTGGCTCATCAAGGTTTTTAATTCGTTCATTTACTTCACCAGAACTGCTAAAAGCAAAAGGATTAATAGAGAAATTACCGCTATCAGCATGTATTTGATGTGCTTGATCTGCTCGTTCTGCTGTGTGCTGTTGTCCTGCGTTGAAATGATTAGCTGTTGTGCCTGTTGTTGTAATGCTTGGCTCTGCTGTACTTGTTCTTTCAATGTGTTGAGTAGATTCAGGCTCTCTGTCTCGATCAAGCCGAAATTCTGCTCTGTCTGTACCAAGTGAGAAGTAGCGGTCTGCGTTGTATTTTGAACGTCTTGCTGAAAGTCCCTGAACTCTTTCACTGTTTTCCAAAGCAAGTTGCTTGTGTTCTGCTGAAATAACTCGATGTCCGCTTGGTGTGCTGACATCATCTGCTTCTCTTGTTCGATTCTCAAAGTAAGATTCGATACTAAATTCTGACTCATAAAATGCACCTTTTAAGCGTATCGCCTTATCTGCACCATCAATTTTTAATGAAATGAATTGATCACTTGTTCGGGTCACTGTTCCCAACTCTGAAACAGCATATAAAACGTCTTTTCTATTTCTGATAAAACCATGCTCAACACGTTGTTCTATATAACTTCCAACGATTTCACGAATATCTTTTACAGCCTTATTTTTTAAACCTGCTCGGACTGCTGATTTATCTTGAAAATGGACATGATCAGGGGTTTGCGTATCACGCTGTAAAGTCGGGTCATCAGGTCGTGACCATCCTTTTGAATAATTAAAATAGTCCCGGAGAGGATCGAAATACTTTTCATGACCTGGGGGCGCAATGTTGAGTGCCTTACCTGTTTCTAATTCAATGCGTGGCACAAGAAAATGTACATGCTTGGAGCCGTCATCTTCTTCATGCAGCACTGCGGTAAAGTGGTATTGGTTTGGCTGTAATCCTGCAAAAGCATGTTTTTCAAATTCGTCTAATACTTCACTAACTTCTGCATCTGTTGGATTGTCTGACTTTGACCAAGCAATCACACCGCTTGTATAGATCCAATCATTTTGAATTGATTGTGCTAAAGCGGTAAATGTCTGCGGATCTCCTCGCAAAACTTGAATATCAGGACGTGGGCGGTTGAGATGGTCAACCTCATCAATTAAATAACTGCTTGCTTTTGATGGGTCGCCTTTACCATGTGCCAAAAATTTAATGTACATCGAGGACTTCACCTCTCGATTTTTTTAATGCTCTTTCCCTTGCTCGGCTGACTGCTTCTTCTGTACGTGTGATCTTTGGTAAATCGCCTATAACTTCGTGTATGTCTGACTGTATAAGGCTTAGCGTGTGTAAGCATTCAAAAAAGGAAAAGTCATTTATTAATTTTTTATCCTTTTGAATTAGGTTTAACGACCTTGCAACTTGGTTCAAGTTGTTGCCAATTTTGCCGATCTGAAATAATAAAGCTGGGTCTGTCTTTGGCGGTTGCCGAACTATTTTTGATTTTGATTTTTTGCTGTCGGCTGTAGCGTCCAAAGGCTCAGCCAAAACAGTCGGAAATTCAGACATAATTTTTTGACCAATCAAAGCATTCACGAACTCACTAAAGTTTAGGTC
>JAJTBW010000027.1 GCA_021286705.1 Sphingobacteriia bacterium | reverse complement strand
GAGGATAGGGAGAGGATAGGGAGAGGCATAAGAGGAGAACAGGAGAGGAACAGGAAATACAGTGATTTCCACACGCTTAACCACCGGGTCGCTGCTTGAGCGAAGTCGAAGGCAGCGACCCGGTGGTCTTCATCCGATAAACACTTATAAATCAGTCAAATCAGCGCACTAAATACTTATTGGCAATGCCGATTCTATTTCGGTTAATTAATCAAAAAATGGGCGTAGACAATCGGCGAACCATGCTGGTACACGGCATGGTTTCATTCCATCTTTTGTGACAAATCCTAATTCAGTACTTCCAAGATGTGCAAGGCAACCGTTTTCGGTATACAATTCATACTCAAAGAGGATCTTTGCCAAGGGCATTTTCTTTATCAATACTTTGATAGTTACTTTATCATCAAATCTGAGAGGAGCCTTAAATACGGAGTGTATGTTTAAAATAGGCATCAATATTCCGGATTCTTCCATCGCCCTGTAATTGGATCCTAACGAGCTCATAGCCTCCACTCTGGCTAGCTCATAAAAGACAGCATAATTGCTATGATGTACAATACCCATCTGATCTGTCTCTGCGTATCTTACAGTGAATTTAGTTGTATACTCAAACATCGTGTTTATTAATTAGTAGGTCTATAACCGTTTTTTTCCTTGTTAAGTGCCGGAATACCAGTTGTAATCCAGTCCGGTGCAGGCTCTCCTTTTAAGAAATGGCCAAAGAACTCAGACAATTTATTCGAGAGATCCATTCTGTTGCCCCAACTACCCGAATTAAGGTTATGGGGTTCGCCATTGTAATTGATCAGCCAAACAGCTTTATTAAGCCTTCTTAGAGCCGTGAAAAACTCTATACCTTGAGTCCACGGCACTGCGCCATCAGCATCATTAGCCAAGACAACTAACGGAGTGTTTATTTTATTGGCCTCAAAAAGCGGACTGTTTTCCAGATAGAGGTTCGGGACATCCCATAATGGTTTTCCGATTCTGCTTTGTGATTTCTCGTATTGAAACATTCTACTTATTCCTGATTCATAACGGATACCTCCATAAGCACTGGTCATATTTGCCACAGGCGCTCCGGCCCAAGCGGCCTTAAAACGGTTGGTCTTTGTAATGATATACCCTATCTGATATCCCCCCCAGCTATGCCCTTGAAGCCCCATATTAAGAGTATCTACGGCAAAATGATTTATCACGTAGTCTAATCCGCTCATGACACAGTCGTAGGCTGATTGGCCGGGAAATCCTGTTCTATATTTAATATCGGGGACGAAAACAATATAGTCATTGCTTACAAACCAAGGTATGTTGATGATAGAACGACTTGGCCTGGGGTTAAAGAATGTGTGCAGCTGCTGATTGTTTCGTTCATAGAAATAGAGAATAGTTGGATACTTCTTTTGAGAATCGTAATTCTCAGGCAAATATACCAAACCCTCCAGATCAAATCCTAGTGGGGACTTCCATTTTATCAACTGGCATTTACCCCAAGCTATAGAGTCGGCTATTGGGTTAGATTGACTAATTTGAACTAAATCTGCAAGTTTTCCCTTTTGGGAAAGCCAAAGTTGTGGCGACTGGTTGTAATCTTGTGTACTAAGCACTAATGCACCATCATCAGTAGCTTGTGCGATGAAGCTAATCTGTTTCTCAGACTCATACAAACGCAATGGTCTCTTTTTGGCTTTAAGATCGGCCAGATACCATACTGCATCAGATTTTGAGATGTTTGAATAGCCTTCAAGATAGTGATCAGATGACTCATTGATTCCTAATGCCTTTGGATTAAACTGTTTAATAGAAAATTCAACTCTATTCTCTCTACCAATACCCTGAGTCACCATAAAAGGTTCGGTCTTCTTATTAACTGAGAATCTCCATATATCAAACTGGTCACGTATCAAAAGAAAATCCGAGTTTTCACTCCAGCCAATGAAAGGGTAGGGAGAGGCTAGCTCCGGAGTATCCTGATCAATGTTATAGAATGGGACATTGAGATTAGTTGTGAGGTTAGTATTTTGGTTCTTCAGAACATCAAACAGATACCATGCAGAATCATAAGAGTTAAACCATACAGACCAGAGTCCATCTGGTGAAATGTATTGACGCGAATTACTTTTACTGGTGACAAGTTGGGCCTTGCCTGACATGGCATTAACAACATATAAATCGGAGAGGCCTTCATCCCAGGAGCTCTGTTTTTGGTACAGGTTATCGCTCTTTCCAGCTAGGTACAGGTTTGAATATTTAGCATCTATAGAGACTTTAAGTGTATCATTCTCGATAACCGTAATCTTCTTATCCTTTAAGTTTAAGCAAGTCAGTAAAGAGCTCTTTTTGTCACCAGACAGTTCCTTGAGCTGTTGAGGCATAATTTTTTTATCATTCCAGTGCCAAACATCAACGGTTGCAATCTCATCCTTTAGCAAAGAATCAGGTTTTACCTGAGGTACCCTTTTAGCAATACCGAAGAACAACCGTTCTCCATCCTTACTAAAAATTGGTTTTCTATGTTTACTAAACGTTACGGTAGAGTCTGAAATTTGGGTTGGTGTTTTGAATAATTCAACCTGGTTATGATTGATGATTATCAGGTTTGAGATATCGTTAATAGAGTCAGATTGGATTATAAAAGCGGCCTGATAAGGGTTTGACGCAATACCTATCTGGTTGCATTTTCCTTTGACTGTTGTTAGAATCTCAGGCGTTTTATTATAGGCAACTCTACTTATTTTAAGCGAATCAGTAGAGTCATTTGCTCTTGAAACAACCCAGAGAGTTGATCCGTCGTCAGAGAACTCCCAATTGGTAACAGAGTTGATTGTTTGCGTCTTCTTGGATGGAAGAGTCATGATTGTCAGAGGCCATGATTCAATTTTAACATCTGTTTTTGGAGATTTTTTTCGTTCAGGCTGAGTTGTACTAGATTGACTGTTAATTTCAGCTTTAATAGACTTCTTGTTAACGTTTTTCTTAATAAAGCCTAATGAGTCACAATCATAAGAAGTATATGCCAACCAGGAGAAGCCGGCAGGCGGCGTCTTGACCTCCTTTAAGCAAGAAATCATTAATGGTAAATCGGAATTGGATATCAAGACCAGTGTGTCGGTGGGCAATTCGTTGCTTTTCTTTTTTTGACGTTTAAGTTTTTGAATAGCTTTATAATCCGGTTTGCGTAAAAAGAGTAGAGTACTTGATTTTGGCACAAACTGAGGTTGAGCAGCTCTTGAAAAAGATAAGCACTCATTTTTAAGTTTTGAGTAGACTTTAAGTGTGTTATTATCTCTGGGGAGCGTCTCCAACCATGCAACATTTTCACCGTTATCAGAGATTTTGATTGATTCAATAATGCTAAACGATAGATAGTCATTATGCTTTAAAGCTCGGTGTTGACTGAAAACAAGTGTAGGAAAAAGGAGCAAAAAAGGAATAAAAAGGTTAGATTTGAACATCTGAGGATGAATTAAGTTTGAATTGTGTAAAATTAGGAGAATGTTTTGTGAAAAAAAAAGCAACCGAAAACGTTTGTTCTCTGAAAAACCGTTAGTTAAAGGTATTTTTTTGAATTTATCTTTGGCTGACAAGGCTTGTATGGTTATTTTTGTAAATCAAATTACTGAATCAATTAGTAGATTATGAGTTATATCAAATTCGAAAAAACGCATCTGATTAACCTAGAATATTCTCTTCCGAGAGAGATAATCAGGACTAACAGAGCGGGGGCATATGCCTGTCAGACGCTGGCAGGATGCAATACAAGGAAATATCATGCCTTACTTGCCTGTCCGCAGCCCGGAATAGATGATGATAATCACGTTCTGTTGTCGAATCTTGATGAGACAATTATTCAGCATGATGCTGACTTCAATTTAGGTATTCATCGGTATGGCGGTGGGTATTATAACCCTAGAGGCCATAAGTATATTCGTTCCTTTTCAATTGAACAGATTCCTGTTACCACCTACCGTATAGGCGGCGTAATTTTCACCAGAGAGATGCTCTTCTCTACAAAAGATGACAGGGTTTTAATTAGATACACTTTAAAAGAGGCACATTCAAAGACTATCTTAAGGTTAAGGCCTTATTTAGCTTTTAGAAATGTACATTTCCTGACTCATGCCAATGATAAGGCTAACAAGAACTTTGAAGATGTTTCTAATGGTATCTCAATGAAGCTCTATGAAGGGTATACGCCTCTCTATATGCAATTCTCAAAGCAAGTCACCTATCGGCATGCGCCCGATTGGTATTATAACATTGAATACCTCAAAGAGATTGAACGTGGATATGAAGCTACTGAAGATCTTTTGGTTCCCGGATATTTTGAGATGCCAATTGAGGTAGGGGAGTCAATTGTATTTAGTGGTGGAACTACTTCGACAGATACTGACAGACTTGATCTCTATTTTGAAGAGGAGAAGGCAAAGCGAGTTCCACGAGACAGTTATATTCATTGTTTAGTTAATGCTGCCCATCAGTTTATCAAGAGACTTCCTGATAAAGAGGTACTCGTTATTGCAGGATTTCCTTATTATGGTAGTCTGTCCAGAGAGACGTTACTTTCATTACCCGGTATTGCTCTATCTTTCGATGAACCCAGAGAGAAGGTTGTTGGCGCCATCGAAGCTTTAATAAAGCGATTAAAGAATGGACTGTTACCAACAAGGGTAGATTCAAGAGCACCTGCATATCAGTATGCAGATATTCCATTATGGCTCTTCTGGTCAATACAACAGTTGCAGCCTATTTTGGGAACGCAAGATGAAATCTGGAAGGCTTATGGAGAGGCTTTAAAGTCGATTTTAAAAGCTTTTGAAGCCGGGACAGCTAACGGTATCAAAGTTTCTGAAAATGGCCTTGTAAGGGCTGGTGAGAATGGAATTCCGGCAACCTGGATGGATGCCACATTAAATGGAAGAGGTGTAACCCATCGTAATGGATATGCAGTTGAGGTTAATGCTTTATGGTACAATGCCATTATGTTTGCTTGTGAACTTGCTTCATCTGCCGGAGATGTAGAATTTGAAAAATACTGGCAGGAAAAAGTAGGTCTAATAAAAAAGAGTTTTTATAAATTCTTTTGGAGTGATGTAAAGGGTTACCTTGCTGATTACTTTGATGAGACATCAACTGATTGGAGCGTTCGACCGAACATGATTTTTGCAGCAAGTATGCCATATTCCCCTTTAAGTGAGGAGGATAGAAAATCGGTTATATCTATAGTTAAAAGAGAACTTTTAACACCAAGGGGACTGAGAACGCTAACGCCAAGACATAGTTCCTATAAAGGGAATTACTTTGGTAATTGGCAACAACGAGATGAAGCTTTACACAATGGCACGGTTTTTCCTTGGTTACTAGGACACTTCGCCGATGCTTATCTTCAGATTCATGGAAGAGGTGGCCTTCATTTTATTAAGACACTTTATTCTGGCTTTGAAGAGGAGTTAACGCAGCATGGGATAGGTTCAATTAGTGAAATGTATGATGGTGATCCACCACACAAGGCGGCTGGATCCATCAGTCAATCGGTTTCCGTTGCTGAATTGATTCGGTTGAGTGTTTTGATTGAACAGTTTAATAAACAAGATATTTAGTAATAAACAGGGCTAGAAAGATGAAAGTATTGATGTTTGGATGGGAGTTCCCCCCTCATATCACAGGAGGTTTAGGAACAGCGTGTCTTGGTTTAACACGGGGACTTCTTAAGCATGATACCGATGTGATCTTCGTTGTTCCTAAGGCATATGGTGATGAAGAGACCGGTAATATGCAATTAGTCAACGCAAGTGACATTGAAGTGGATTTCAGGCATGCTCTGTATGGCGATCTATGGAAGAGAGTTGAATATATGGAGATAGGTTCCAATATTATCCCATATGTTAGTCCCGAAGAATTCGAACGCCTTAATACCATAGAAGAGTTGAAATCTCAGGAGACTGGTAATTCAGTATTATCTAAGAGATACACCTTCTCTGGCAAGTATGGAGCAAATCTGTTAGAAGAGGTTTCCAGATATGCCTTAATTGCCTCAGCAGTTGCTTCTAAGAAAGAATTTGATGTTATTCATGCCCATGACTGGTTAACCTATCCTGCAGGAATTGCTGCAAAGAAGGTTTCTGGTAAACCATTGGTCGTTCATATTCATGCCACCGAATTTGATCGAACAGGTGAGAATGTAAATACCCTTATATACGAAATCGAGAAACAGGGCATGATGGAAGCAGATCGGGTTATTGCTGTTAGTAATCTGACGCGTCAGATCTGTATTGAAAAGTATGGGATACCTGAAGATAAACTAGTCACAGTGCACAATGCAGTCGAGCCTGTTGAGAAAGAATTGGATCGGCTGGGGCAAAGAAATGTAAAAGAAAAGGTTGTGACATTTATGGGAAGAATCACCTTCCAAAAGGGACCAGAGTACTTCATTGAGGCAGCTAAAAAGGTTCTTGAAAGAGATCCTAATGTGAGGTTTGTTATGGCAGGTCAGGGAGACATGTTTAATAAAATGATAAAACGTGTTGCAAGACTAAAGATGGCCGACAAGTTTCACTTTACTGGTTTTCTAAAAGGGGAGGAAGTGGATAGAATGCTTGCTATTTCTGATGTTTTCGTCATGCCTAGTGTTTCTGAGCCTTTTGGAATAGTTCCTCTGGAAGCAATGAGAAGTAATGTCCCTGTGGTAATCTCAAAACAGTCGGGGGTGTCTGAAATATTAAAGCATGCCATTAAGGTTGACTTCTGGGATGTTCACGCTTTAGCCGATGCTATATATGGTTTGCTAAACTATCCATCAGTAAGTACTATGTTTAGAAAATATGGTAAAGAAGAGGTTGATAGCCTCAAATGGGAAAACGCAGCCGAAAAGGTAAAGCAAGTTTATCAATCGATTCTTTAGTAAGCGAAACGAAAAAATACACAACTTATGAAACGCTCTATTTGTCTCTATTTTCAAATACACCAACCCTTCAGACTAAGAACTTACCGATTCTTTGACATCGGCGCTGACGATCATTATTATGATGACTATCAAAATCGTTACCTTATTAGACGAATCTCTGAAAAGTGTTACTTACCGGCAAATGCAACACTCTTAAATGCTCTAAATAATATCGAGGAAGACTTTAAAGTATCTTTTTCAATATCAGGTACCGCATTAGAACAATTTATAAAATATTCACCGGAGGTTATTGCAAGCTTCAGATCGCTTGCTGAGACTGGAAAAGTTGAATTTCTAGCCGAAACGTGGGCTCACTCACTCGCAGCTCTCAAAAGCAAATCGGAGTTTGAAACACAGGTTAAAAAGCAGGCTCAACTTATCGAACAATATTTTGGACAAAAGCCTGTAACCTTTAGAAATACCGAGTTGGTTTATTCAGATGATATAGCTGAAATGGTTGCTGAGATGGGCTTTAAAACGATGCTCACCGAAGGAGCTAAGCATATTCTGGGATGGAAAAGCCCCAACTTCCTTTACTCTAGTGCCGATGAACCAAAACTGAATCTCTTACTCAGAAACTATAGACTCAGCGATGATATAGCATTTAGATTCTCTAATCAAGCCTGGAGTGAATGGCCTTTAACAGCTGACAAGTTCTCTGATTGGTTAAATATGATCCCTTCAAATGAGCCGGTTGTTAATCTCTTTATGGATTATGAGACCTTTGGGGAGCATCAATGGGCTGAGACAGGTATCTTTGATTTTTTATCAGCGCTGCCTTACAGCGTTTTAAAGAATACAGACTTTGCTTTCAGAACCCCATCTGAGGTCTCTGAAATATTGAAACCGGTCTCATCAGTCTTTGTACCTTATCCAATCTCCTGGGCTGATGAAGAGAGAGACCTTACAGCTTGGTTAGGCAATGAGATGCAAGATGAAGCATTTGATAAAATATATGCACTTGCTGAAAAGATGCAAAAGGTAACTGATGGGAAGCTATTAAGCGATTGGTATAAACTGCAATCAAGTGACCACTTTTATTATATGTGTACTAAGTGGTTTAGCGATGGCGAGGTGCATAAATACTTCAACCCATATAACAGTCCCTATGAAGCCTTTATCAACTATATGAATGTCTACTCTGACTTTGTTATCAGGGTTGATAATTACTTCAATGAAAATCCAATAGAGGGGGTTTTAGAAGAGAAAATTGATGAAGTATTCTCTTTGGGGAAGGAGATCACCAACGAACTAAAGAAAAAGGCTCGGAAGGTAAAAAATGATCTCATGAAAGAGTTTGCTGAAGACAAACAAAAAATTAAAGAGATTGACTTTGATGAGCTCTGGCAGAAAAGTGATAAAGAGATAAAGAAATTCATCAATTCGCTAGATATGCAGACACTTCTGGCATCACTCAACGATATGGGTGAGGATGTTGAAGTGCGAGTTAAAAGTCTATTGAATAATGAGAATAAGAAGAAATTCATTGAGTTTAAAGATAACGTGAGGAAGGTAAGCAAGCAGAAAATCAATGCAAGTAAAAAAATGATTTCTGACTTGTGGAATCAAATAGATAAATCATAGTTAATTTATTTTTAAGGTAAGCTGAGAATATTATTTACAAAAAAGCCCATTTTATGAAAAATCAGATCGGATTAAAGGCAGATTTTCTTTTTGAGGTAAGTTGGGAGGCTTGTAATAAGATTGGGGGAATTTATACCGTTATTACTAGTCGATCAAATATCTTTAAAGAGGCCCTTGATGATAACTATATCTTCATTGGCCCAGATGTCTGGAAAGAAACCGATAATCATCCCTATTTTATTGAGGATAAGCAACTCTATAAGACTTGGCGTGAAATTGCTACCGAAAAAGGATTGAAAATCCGCATCGGAAGATTCAAGCAAGCATCAAATGCAGTTGCTATTCTTGTTGACTTTACGCAATATTTCACCAGTAAGGATCAAATTTTCGCAAACCTTTGGGAGAAATATGCATTAGACTCTATCACCGGTGGTTGGGATTATGTTGAGCCTGCGCTCTTTGGATATGCCGCTGGTAAGGTTATTGAAAGCTTCGTTGAAAACAACACAACTATCCAGGATAGAATAGTTGCTCAATTCCATGAGTGGCTTACCGGGAGTGGTGTGTTATTCTTAAACCAGTATGTGCCTCAAGTAGCAACGGTATTTACAACCCATGCTACTGTTCTTGGACGATCAATTGCAGGTCACGGTTGGCCTCTATATGGTAATCTCAAGAGCTATAATCCTGATGGGGTTGCCAAAGAATTGGGGGTTATGGCGAAGTACTCTCTTGAAAAGTCAGCCTGTAAAAATGCCGATATCCTAACTTCAGTTAGTGAGATTACTAGAAGCGAAATATTGCAGTTTGCCCAAAAGGATATTGATTATATCACTCCGAATGGCTTCGATACTTCAATAGTTCCGGTTGGTGAGGATTATAAAAAAGCCAGAACTGAGGCAAGAAAGAGCTTAAATCAGGTGGCAAGGGCTATTCATGGTGTTGAATTCGATGATAATGTACTTCATATTACGAATGCAGGTCGCTCTGAGTTTAGAACTAAGGGTATTGACCTATTTCTAGCTTCCTTGAAGCAGTTTATCTCGGAATATGATGGAGATCGTAAGATTATTATTTGGTTAATGGTTCCGGGTAATCAATCGGGAGTTAGAAAAGAGGCTCAAAGAAGACTCGGTATTCCTGATAATACCTTTAGCGGAAGCCTTTTAACTCATCATTTGTATGAACCGGAACAGGATAAGATTCTGACAACATTAAATGCTATTTATACAGAAGGGACATCAAAGGTGTTTCCTGTCTATGTTCCGGCTTTCCTGGATGGACGTGATGGAATCTTCAACAAGACCTATTATGATCTGTTACCCGGTTTTGATCTGACAGTGTTCCCTTCATATTATGAGCCATGGGGTTATACACCACATGAAAGTCTTGCATTTGGTATCCCCACTATTACCACTAGCCTGACAGGTTTTGGTCAATGGGTAAATGCTGCCTTTGGCAAAAACAACCCGGTTGTCAAGGTTATTACCAGAAACGAAGATAATGCTCAAGACGTAGTTAATGCTATTGCAAGTGAGCTACTCAATATTTCTGGTCACTCTCCTGAGGAGCTAATGAGCAAGCATGACCAATGTATCCAAATAGCTGAAAAAGCCACTTGGGAGGCTCTAAGTTCACATTATGTTGAGGCATATAATGCAGCAATTGAAATCGTAGAAAGCAGGTCAGAATCTTTCCGCTGGAAGAAGCAACAAGAACCTACCTCTGTTGCTACTCCGGTAAAGAAAAAGAATGAACCGGAATGGCGTAAGATATTGATTAATCCATCTATTCCTTCAACATTGGAAGGAATCTCAAGATTAGCCAAAAACCTTTGGTGGTCATGGAATCAGGATGCCTTAGATTTATTCGAATCTATAGATAAGGATGTCTGGTATAAGGTTAAGTTCAATCCAATGGCCTTGATCGAAGAGTTACCCCTTGAAAGATGGAGAGAGCTGGCGGCCGATAAGAGTTTCATGAAGAAGTTCAAAGAGGTGATGGCTCACTTTGATAAATACATGGAGGCTGGAAATAGCCGTGTGGGTGGGCAGATTGCCTATTTCAGCATGGAGTATGGCTTACATGATTCTGTTAAAATCTACTCAGGTGGTCTGGGTATGTTAGCAGGAGATTATATCAAGGAGGCGAGTGACAATAATAAGAACTTTATAGCAGTTGGTCTTCTATACAGATATGGATATTTCAAGCAAGAGATCTCAACTTTTGGAGATCAGGTTGCTCGTTACTATCCTCAGAAGTTCTCACATTTGCCAGTAAACCCAGTCAGAGATTCCCAGGATAATTGGATTACCATTTCAATAGCATTACCTGGTCGTAACATGTATGCTAAGGTTTGGAAGCTTGATGTGGGACGAGTACCTCTGTATCTTCTGGACACAGATATCCCAGAGAATATTGAAAAGGACAGAAGTGTTACCTATCAGCTGTACGGTGGCGATTGGGAAAATCGTTTTAAACAGGAGCTCTTGTTGGGCGTTGGCGGTATCAGGATGATTGAGGCACTTGGTTATAAACCTGAAATCTATCATCTAAATGAAGGCCATGCTGCATTCATTGGTCTCGAAAGATTAAAAGACCTTGTACAAAAGACAAGACTATCTTTATCTCAAGCCGTTGAAGTGGTTCGTTCAACCTCATTGTTTACCACTCACACTCCAGTTCCTGCCGGACATGATGCTTTCTCAGAGGATCTTCTCAGAGCCTATATTCCTCACTATGCAGAACGTCTGCATATGTCATGGAATGATTTCATGAACCTTGGCCGATTTGTTGAAGATGATCAGACCGCACTATTCTCAATGAGTGCTTTGGCTTCTAAACTATCTCAAGAGATCAATGGAGTTAGTAGGATTCACGGTAAAGTTACACGAGATATGTTCGTCGAGCTTTATGATGGATATTATCCCGAAGAGCTTCATATTGGATATGTTACTAATGGAGTGCACTATCCAACATGGACAGCCAGGAGCATGCAGAGATTGTATCAGAAGTACTTCCCCAAAGGATTCGAAGCAGATTCAAGCAATGTGAAGCATTGGAGTCATATAGCCGATGTTCCTGATCAAGAATTGCTAGAGGCAAGAAACAAACAGAAACAGCAGTTGATCGATTATTTAAAGTTTAGGTTGTCAGAAGAGATGACTATCAGGCAAGATAATCCTAAATTGATTGTTAATACCCTAGAAGCACTTGATACCGATGCTTTGACTATTGGCTTTGCCCGTCGTTTTGCAACATATAAACGTGCTCATCTGCTCTTTACCAATCCTGAAAGACTTGAAAAGATCCTAAATAATCCTTCAAAACCAGTTCGGTTTATTTTTGCAGGTAAAGCACATCCTAGTGATAAAGCAGGACAAGAACTGATCAAAAAGATCGTTGAGATTAGTCGTCAGCCTAAGTTTATCGGAAAGGTGATCTTTGTCGAGAACTATGATATAGAATTAGCAAAGTACTTGATTCATGGAGTTGATATCTGGTTAAATACCCCAACTCGCCCTCTTGAAGCATCTGGTACTTCAGGTCAAAAGGCTGTGATGAATGGTGTTGCTAACTTTAGCGTTCTTGATGGCTGGTGGGCTGAGGGATATACCCCTGGTGCAGGATGGGCTTTAAAAGAAGAGCAAACTTATGCAAGTCATGATCTTCAGAATGAGTTAGATGCTGAGTTGATTTATAGCATTCTAGAGGAAGAGATTATTCCGACTTTCTTCTATTCTAATGAAAATGGAATCCCAACTAAGTGGCTTGGGCATGTAAGGAAGACTATTGCTGAGATCGCTCCAAACTTCACAACTCAGCGTATGTTGGATGACTATTATAGGTTATTCTATAATAAGCTCTTCGAACGTGGTGCTCTAATGACCAGGAATAGTTTTGCATCAGCTCGTGAGTTAGCCTCATGGAAACGTAAGGTTAACAGAAGCTGGGATAAAATTGAAGTTGAAGCTGTTGTTCTTCCTGAAGCTACCCAGCGTCCTCTTGAACAAGGCGAGAACTTCACTGCCGAGATTATTCTCTCTACTGATCTTCTTTCATCTGAAGACTTAGGTGTCGAACTTATTTTTGGTAGAAAAGACAATGATAAGGTTAGTAAGATTCTATTTAAACAAGAACTCACGGCTGAGTCGCTTGGAGACCATAAAGTCAAGTATACTTGCACCGTAACTATAAGCAATGCTGGTGTGTATGATTATTCTTTCAGAATGTTCCCTAAACATCAGCTTTTGGCCTCCAGAATGGATTTCCCTCTGGTGAAATGGTTATAATTCAATAGACTATTTTTAGATGTTCTCTACTATTAAGGAGAACTCTATAGAATTTTAGTCTTATGATTATAATCGTATCATTACATAATTTAACTTACCAAAAGGTTCCTCACATGAGGAGCCTTTTGGTTTTAATGGAGTATTGATGAAGTATTAGTATTCGAAGTAAGGGCAAAAATGACCTCAAATAGGAAGAAGGTGGTATAAGTTTATTGGTCTCATTGAATCATATCGGTAGGGAGTTATGATGTAGGAAGTTTTATTTTTTCCAAATGTTGGAAAAGAGTACAATTTTTATATTTTTGCATAACACCTTACTTACCGTTAATAGCAACTAAATTATGTCAGCACAGCTTAAAATTTTTGTTGTTGAAGATGATCAACTCTTTGCGAAAACTCTAAAATTTCACCTCTCACTTAATCCAGACTACGAAATTGAACTCTATCACGATGGTCGGAAATGTTTAGATAATCTATATAAGAATCCGGCAATGATTACTCTTGATTATAACTTACCGGGGCTTACTGGCCTTCAGGTTATGAGAAAGATAAAAGAGGTGAATAAGGATATACCCATAATTGTAATATCGTCTCAGCATGATGTAAAAGTGGCGGTTGATCTTTTAAAAGAGGGTGCATATGACTATATAGTTAAAGATGAAGACATGTTCCAACGCATGTGGAAAGCATTGAATGAGATTAATGAAAAGATGCTACTCCAAAAGAAGATTAACGAATTGGAACAGGAAATAGGCAAAAAGTATAAGTTTGAAAATCTTATCAAAGGACAGAGTAATGCTATTCTGGGGGTGTTTAACCTAATGGAGAAGGCAACCAGAACTAATATTACCGTTTCCATTTCGGGAGAGACCGGTACAGGTAAAGAGCTTGTTTCTAAAGCTATACACTATAATTCAGATAGACGAAACCGACCTTTTATTGCGGTTAATGTTTCGGCGATTCCTTCTGAATTAATTGAAAGTGAGCTATTCGGACATGAAAAAGGTTCTTTTACAGATGCAGTATCCAGAAGGATTGGTAAGTTTGAGGAGGCAAATAATGGAACACTCTTTTTAGACGAAATTGGTGATATGGATATCACCATGCAAACTAAGTTATTAAGAGTGCTTCAAGAAGAGGAAGTGACTCGAATTGGCGGCAACAACACTGTGAAACTCAATGTCAGGTTGATTGTAGCAACCCATAAGAATCTTGCGGAAGAGGTGAAAAAAGGTAACTTTAGAGAAGACCTTTATTACAGGTTACTAGGACTACCAATTATGTTACCTCCACTTAGAGACCGAGATAATGATATTATCATTTTAGCAAAGCACTTTGTTGATGAGTTTGCCATAAAAAACAAGCTTGGTAAGTTGATTATTAGTCCTACAGCTCAAGAAAAACTCCGCAAATATCCATTCCCTGGAAATATTAGAGAGTTGAAGGCTGTTATTGAACTTGCTGCAATTATGACGAATAATGATGTTATTAATCCGGAGCATATCGTGTTCAATAGCACTTCAGAATTAGAGGGTCTGCTTTCGGAAGAATTAACAATGAGGGAATATTACACTCGAATTATCAAGCATTATCTCAAGAAGTATAATAATAAGGTTACTAAAGTTTCAGAGTTACTTGATATTGGAAAATCAAGTATATACAACTTGATGAAGGAAGAAGGTCTTTAAACACTAACAAAAAGGAACCAGATTGTATGGGGAAATCAATTAAACAGGTTCTTTTAGGTCTTTTACTTTTATTTGGGGTACTTCTGATTTTGTCAGGTACTCCTGTAACTGCTAAGAATGACGAGGGGGCACTAAAGTATTTGGCAGAAATTAGTTCTAACTCAAAGGACAGCCTAAAAATGAGGGCTATCATTGAGTTGGTCAGTTGGTATCTGAATAATCCGGAAAATGCTGGTTCACGTACGGCTGCCTCTGCTAATCTAAGATTGGCAAATGATCTAGCAAAGACAAAAGCACAGAAGACGACTCTCTTTAGAATCCTTGATAACGAAGGTACCAGGTTAAGAAATCTCTCCCGCTATCCTCCGTCATTGTTTCTTCATGAAGAGGCATTACGCATCGCTAAGTCACTCAATAAAGCGATGTTTATAGCACGAACCTACAATAACCTAGGGACTACTTATCGACGAATGGATGAGTTTAGTTTGGCCATGAATGCCCATTTTAACGGACTAAAGATTTCGGATAGTATTAATAATCCCCATAGTTCTGCTATTGCTCTTAATGGTATTGGGAATATTTACCTTTCTCTTGGAAATCTTGAAATGGCTGAGCAAACTTTTATGAGAAGCTTAAGACTTGAACGAAGTGTAAATCAAGTATTAGGTATTGCAATTAATCTAAATAATTTGGGCAATGTAGCCAGAGAGAAGGCAATATGATAAGGCTATAGATTTCTTCGATAGTAGTTTCTTGGTTAACTCTAGTATTAATAGCATGGTGGGAATGGGAATAAACTACCATGATATAGCCATGACATATATTGAATTAAATCAGTTTGAACTTGCCAGAGATTACTTGTTAAAGTCTCTTGGCATGTTTAAAAAGATTGGTGATGAGCGATATGAATTAGATGCCTATTTAAATTTGGCATCGTGTGCAGCTGAAACAGGAGATACTAAAGAAAAGACATTCTACTATAATATGGCATTGAATCTGTCGAAAAAACTGGGTGTAAACTCTGCCATATACAAATCAAGTATTGAAGTTGCTAAAATTCATCAGGCTGATGGCGAATATCAGAAAGCAAATGAGTTGTTATTTGAAGCGTTAAACTATAACGATTCATTGAATATTACTAAAAGTTCAAAAGAGTTATCTGCTTTGCAGTTTAAATTTGAGGCGGAAAAGAAACTAAGACAACTTGAACAGGCAAAAAATGTAATTAGCAAGAATAATCTTGCTATGAAACAACAGAAATGGAGGTTCATTTTCGTATCTGGCTTTATAGGCTTACTGGTTATTGTAATTTCTATAGCCTATATAATTAAAAGACGTTATGCGAAAAATGTAATAGGTAAGAATGTTGAGCTTATGCGCATTCAAAAGGACTTAGCACAACATACTCAGGAACTTGAAGTGGCCCGAAAATTTGCTGAACAAGCTTCAGAGGCTAAGGCAATGTTCCTTGCTAACATGAGTCATGAGATAAGGACTCCACTAAATACTATCCTGGGGTCTGCCGAGCTTTTAAAATCATCGTGTTCTGACACTGGAAATTTGCGTCACCTTGAAGCTATCATAATTAGTGGTCGTGGTCTACTGAAAACCATTAATGCAATTCTTGAACTTTCAAAATATGAGTCTGGAAAAGAGCCAATAGCACTTGCACCGATTGATATAATCGACTTATGCAATGAGTTGGAAATCCAGTTTACCCCACTTTTTCAAAAGAAAAATATCAGTTTTTCAATTCAGTTCAATAGCCCCAAATCACTTAGTCTTATTATATCAGATGAAGTGAAGATTAGACAGATACTCTTAAATTTAATAGGTAATGCATTGAAGTTTACTGTAGAAGGATCTGTAATAGTTAAAAGCCAGGTAATTATCTTTACTTCCCAGAACGGTTTTAAAGAGGAATATTTGGTAATTAGTGTTGAGGATACAGGAAAAGGGATATCTGAAGACAAACACAGATCCATATTTGAATCTTTTGTTCAGGTTGAACAATCTTCACTTGAAAAGACGGAAGGAACAGGTTTAGGACTTGCTATTGCAAAACGATGTGCAAACCTACTCAATGGGGATATTTCTCTAAACAGCATAATAGGAAAAGGATCCACTTTTACAGTAAAAATCCCGGTGACCATTTCTGGTCAGTTACCCGTCGATAATGATGATGTTCAGATTACTTTATCCAAGATCCAATCGTTAAATGAAGCAAAGCCCATTACAGTTATAGTGGTTGACGATGTTTTGGATAATAGAAAACTGATAGCTCATTTTTTAGTTGAAACAGGAATGAGGGTGTTGGAAGCAGAATCTGCTAGGGAGACATTAAGAATATTAGATTCGGTTACACCTGATTTGATATTACTTGATTTACGTATGCCTCAGATATCAGGGTTTGAGTTAAATAAAATGCTTAAAGCTAATCCTAATTGGGCTAAAATTCCAGTTATCGCAGTGAGCGCATCAATGGCAGAGGAAGATAAATCAATGGTTACCAATGCCAATTTTGACATGAAATTACAAAAACCATTTACTCATAAAGAGTTGATTGACTCTGTTTACAACATATTAATAAGAACTACTTGAAATGCTAACAAAGGAAGAGCTACTAAGCCATTTTGATCAAGAGTTTGGAGATTCGTCTCAAAAGACTCACGTTTTTTTTGCACCCGGAAGGGTAAATCTTATTGGAGAACACACAGATTACAATCAAGGATATGTAATGCCATTCGCCATAAATAATGGTACTTATCTTTTGATAAGACCTAATAGTATGAAGCGTTTTAGGTTTAAGTCGTTAAACCTTTCTGAAAAGAGAACAGTATTAGCCACCGATAACTTTGAAAACCATAAGAATGGTTGGTGGAAATACCCTCTTGGAATAATAAATGAGTTTAAATCTTTAGGATTTCAATTACCCCCTTCTGATTTTTTGTTTTATGGAACTATTCCAGACAGTGCCGGCTTATCCTCCTCTGCATCTGTTGAAATGGTTACAGCTACGGGAATTAATTATCTAGTGAATGCAGGACAATCTGCACTTGAGCTAGTCTCGCTTGCGAAAAGATGTGAGAATAATTTCATCGGGCTTAATTGTGGCATCATGGATATGTTTGCCATTGGTATGGGTAGGAGTGGAGATGCTCTTCAAATAAACTGTGATACACTTCATTTTGATTATATTCCGGTAAAACTTGATGGATTTCAGTGGGTTGTTTGTGATACAAAAAAACAAAGACTACTTTCGGAGTCAAAGTATAATGAGCGCGTAGAAGAGTGTCAAAAGGCTTTAAATATCCTTAATCAACGAGTGCCGGCCAGACACCTTTCTGCAATATCACTCGACCAATTATTAGACAATAGAGATTTGTTTTTGAATGAAGAGATTCTTTTTAATCGGGCGTTGCATATCATTAGTGAAAACCAACGAGTCTTTGAGATGGCATTAGCCCTAAAAGATAAGGATATTAATAAGATTGGACAGTTAATGACTGAGTCTCACGAAAGTCTGCAGTTTAAGTATGAAGTTTCTGGTCTTCATCTTGATACAATGGTTCAAGAAGCTATCCAACTTAAAGGTGTTCGAGGTGCTCGAATGACAGGTGCTGGATTTGGTGGCTGCGCTATTCTTCTTGCTGAGATTAAAGAGGTTGATTCTGTTATTTTTAAATTAGGCCAGCTTTATTCTGAAAAGACAGGGCTATCTCCAGCGTTCTACAAGGTTGAACCCTCAGATGGAAGTGTTGCTTTTATAGAACATCAAGCAAGGTAATATAAGCTATTGTGATATCTTTATGGCTCGAAACTGCTATAGGTGCAACATAAATGATTAAAGATGAATAAGTTTTTTTCTATTTTATTTTTTTTAGGGTTATTCTGCGGAAGTGCTTTTGCTCAAAAACTACCCGACAACCTTTGTGTTTCTAATGATGAAATAGAGCTCTTTAAATTAATTAATGAAATGAGGAAAGAAAATGGTCTTCCCGCTGTAAAACTTTCTGCTTCATTAACCTATGTTGCTCAAACACATGTTAGGGATCTTGACTTAACCTATATTCGGAATTCTAATTGTAATATGCATAGTTGGTCAGAGAAAGGACATTGGACTCCATTTTGTTATCCAAAAGATCAATCCAAAAAGAAGTCGGTTTGGGATAAACCCAAAGAACTGACTAACTACCCGGGACAAGCCTATGAAGTTGTGTTTTGGGAAAATGGACCTGCCATACCCAAGAACATCATTGAAAGCTGGAAGTCTACCTCCCAAAGTGAGTTATTGATAAATGGTAAAGGCAAATGGGATAAGATGAACTGGAAGGTTGTCGGAATTGGTATCTATAATGGGTATTGTAGTGCTTGGTTCGGCGAAAGTGAAGACAACCTCCCTATTAGAATTTGTAATAGTGATTCACTTATTTCTTCTTCAAATACCACAACTGGAGCTCATCAAACAGCATCTAAGAGTAATACGTCATCGAAAGACGAAGTCTCTGCAGCCGTTAAAGGAAGATTCTATATCATTTATGGAAGCTTTAATACATTAGTCCAGGCAAAAGCTGGTTTAAGCGACCTACTAAAACAAGGACTTACCACGGCAACTATTATTCAGAACGATGGTAAGTTTAGGATATCTTTGAATGATTTTGGTTCCTTCGATGAAGCCAAAGCTGCTAGAAAGACCTTAACTCAAAAGTATCCTGATGCATGGATACTACGGATGTAGGCATGGTCTAGATTATCTTTCTTTAATACTTTTCAGAAGATAATGATGATAAAAAGGAGATAGCGAATTCGTCAAAAAAAAGCTACCATTATTAGTGGTAGCTTTTTTAGTTATTGATGACTTTATTTATTTCGCAAAGCTAATAGATCTGGTCTCTCTTATAACAGTGATCTTAATTTGACCAGGATAAGTCATTTCATCTTGGATTTTCTTAGAGAGATCATAAGAGATCTGGGCAGCATCTGAATCGTTCACCTTTTCAGCCCCAACAATAACCCTTAATTCACGTCCTGCCTGAATGGCATAGGTCTTAACCACACCAGGATAGGTAAGAGCTAACTCTTCGAGTTTATGTAATCTTTGAATGTAAGCATCAACTACTTCACGACGAGCACCGGGACGAGCCCCGGAGATAGCATCACAAACCTGAACAATCGGTGCAAACAGTGAAGTCATCTCTTCCTCCTCATGGTGACTACCGATTGCATTACAAACCTCTGGTTTTTCTTTGAACTTTTCGGCTAAACGCATCCCGGCAATTGCATGTGGTAAATCATTATCGGTCTCAGCGACTTTTCCAATATCATGAAGTAGTCCGGCACGTTTTGCTTTCTTAGTGTTAAGTCCGAGCTCGGCAGCCATTGTAGCACACAATCTAGCAACTTCCTTAGAGTGTGAAAGTAGATTTTGACCATAAGATGAACGATACTTCATCTTACCAACTAATCTTAGCAATTCATGATGCATACCATGAATACCAAGTTCAATTGCAGTCTGCTTTCCTGTTTCAACGATATCCTGCTCAATCTGACGGGTGACTTTACCTACGACTTCTTCGATACGGGCAGGGTGAATACGACCATCAGTGACTAATTTATGAAGAGACAAACGGGCAATTTCTCTTCTTACGGGATCAAAACTAGAAAGAATGATTGCATCAGGAGAGTCATCAATAATAATTTCTACTCCGGTTAAGGCTTCAAGCGTTCTAATATTTCTTCCTTCCCTTCCAATGATTCTACCCTTAATTTCATCACTTTCGATGTTAAAGACAGAAACCGTATTTTCAATGGCATGTTCAACTGCTGTTCTTTGGATCGTTTCAACAACAATCTTTTTGGCCTCATTATTAGCAGTTAATTTGGCCTCTTCTAGCATCTCTTTAATGAAATTCTGGGCATCGAAACGAGCTTCGTCTTTAATACTATCAATAAGTTGGCTTTTAGCTTCAGATGCAGACAAACCAGATAATCGCTCGAGTGTCTCGGTTTGAATCTTAAGGGCTTGATCTAAATGAGATTCTTTCTTTGCGAGAGAATCAGCAAGTTGATCTAAAGAATTTTTTTGAGTTGAGAGCTCCTTCTGTTTACGATTAAGCTCATCTGTACGTTGGTTCAGTTGTGCTTCACGTTGTTTAGCCTTGTTTTCAAGCCTCAAGAGATTATTATTTCTCTCGCTGGCTTCAGACTCATAATCGGTTTTTAGTTGTAGAAAATGTTCTTTAGCTTGAAGCATTTTCTCCTTTTTAAGCATCTCGGCTTTCTCTTCAGCATCTTTAATTATTAACCGACTCTTAGATTCAGCTGACTTTTTAAAATAGATAGAAGCGACGCTTGCTCCTACAATGGCTGATAGTACAGCCACTCCTAAACATACTAGTATTTCCATTTTGTTTTCGAATGTAGAAAACAGAAAACCTGATAAAAAAACCGCACCAGAGCCTTGGGAGTGAAGCAAAACCCAATTTAGCATTCTTAGAGACTCCAAATCTTTCGAACGTCCACTGTCTCTTAAAGAGAACCATAAAGGTTGAGGCCTGTCCTACAAATTATTAAGTTCATCTCTAACTTTAATAATGTTGATTTTGCGCACTGCTTGGTCTGATGCGGAGTGCTTTATGTCGTAAAGAACGTTATATAACCTCAGTAACTAAGTGTTAAAACGAATAATCTCCATTAACTGCTGAAGTTGGGCTATTGCATTATCTTCTGAACGCTGCTGCTGCCCTTTGTATTGTACAAACTCAGTCGCAAATTGGAGTACCGAC
The DNA here is from genome assembly GCA_021286705.1 of Sphingobacteriia bacterium. Taxonomy (GTDB): domain Bacteria; phylum Bacteroidota; class Bacteroidia; order Bacteroidales; family TTA-H9; genus JAJTBW01. The sequence goes on along the minus strand of JAJTBW010000027.1, from coordinate 10,072 downwards.
ATCGCTAAAAGATCCTGTTTATCTTTAAAGGCGTATAATTCTGCATATTTCTTGATCCGGTCATTTATCAATTTGCATGCCTCCCTTATTTGCTCTTCTTCATTTCTAGCAATGGTTAGCCTGTAAGGTCGGTCTGCTATATTAACGGTTATAACCAGTTCATCCATTAACTATATCTGCTTGTACAATTTATATTCTATGTCTCACTTAGCAAACTGATACATTGATCTATCTCACGCACCAGCTCGTCAATTCTTTCTTTTATATCAGTGGTTTCCTGATCGTTGTTTATTCTTTTTGCAATAATTAGTAACTCATTTTCTTCTTCCATCTCCTTCATCTTAACAACGTATTGATGATTCTGATTTTGTATTGCCTCTAACTCCTTTTTAAGAATTCTGTTCTCATTTTCTAACAGTTTTATCTTAGAAAGTAACTGGTTTATCCCAGCTCCAACTTCAGCAATTTTTAAACCCAATACATCCATTTTTGTTAAATCAGAAGTGATGGTAAAGCAAATTTACAATATTTTGAAGAAAAAATAAATAGTTTCTTTGATTACATAGTTTATGCAGCCTCTGTAATGATAATTATATCTAGTTTTTATATATACCTGCTATTCTAAGGATCCATTTTGCAAGTACAGGCATTCCGAACCCCATTATTTTGTGATTGCTTAATTTTTATGTCGAATGAATGACAATTACTCTCATAAAATTATTGAATATCTCAATTATTACTCTTTATCTAAGATGTCTGGACGTCTTGCTAGTGTCCTTTCTACTGCTTTGTCATGCCTCCATTGAGCAATCAGACGGTCATTCCCTGAAAGAAGGACATCTGGTACTTTTTGCCCCCTAAATTCTGCTGGTCGAGTATATACTGGTGGTGAGAGCAATCCATTCTGAAAAGAGTCTGTTAAAGCTGAGGTTTCATCGTTTAATACGCCTGGAATAAGTCTTAGAACAGCATCTGTAATCACTGCTGCCGCAAGCTCTCCACCTGATAACACATAGTCTCCTATTGAGATCTCTTTAGTAATTAGAGTCTCTCTTATTCTTTCATCAATACCTTTGTAATGTCCACAGAGGATCATCAGGTTTCCTTTCATCGACAGTTGATTAGCGAGGGATTGATTAAGGACCACACCATCAGGTGATGTGTAGATAATCTCATCATATTCTCTTTTGCTCTTAAGTTCTTCTATTAGTCTGAAAATTGGTTCAGCCATCATTACCATGCCTGCACCACCACCAAATGGATAGTCATCTACACGCTTATGCTTATCTGAACTATAGTCTCTAATGTTGTGCAATACAATTTCAGCATGTCCTTTATGTACCGCTCTCTTCATAATAGAGTGGGTGAACATACCCTCAAATATCTCGGGGAATATTGTAAGAATATCAATTCTGACCATGTCTTTTCTTTAATCTTGCAAAAATACAAAACCTTATGCCATTATTTTTAAACTCTTTTAGGCAATGTTCTTAGAGTGTATCTTTGTAAGTATTGAAAATTAACCGTTATGACAGGTAATAATATTACCAAATATCCATTGAAGGTTGTTCTTGTGGAAGATGAAAAGTCTGCAAGAAATGTTCTTTATAAAATACTTGAGGAATTAGTTGAGCAAGTCTGGTTTGCAGAGGATGGGAAAAAAGGATTGAGTTTAATTAGAACTTATAAACCTGATATTGTTATAACTGATATCTCAATGCCTGGTCTATCAGGTCTTCAAATGTTGAGAGAGGCCAAAACAGTCATCCCTAATCTGAAAACTATTGTAACTACTTCGTACTCTGAAACAGATTATTTTCTTGAGGCAATTGAGTTGTCAGTCAACAGATTTATTCTTAAACCTTATAATAGAAATACTATTAAAGAGGTTTTTGATGAACTAAATCAGACTGTTTTCTATGAACGAAAGTTCATTGAACAAGAAGAGATTAGAATTAGAGCAGAACAAGCTTTAAAAGAGCGTGAAGTGCTATTCAGATCTCTCTTTGACTATGCTCCGCTTGCTATTTTCTTACTTGACCCCGCTACACTTAAGATACTTGATGCCAATAAATCGGCAACTAAACTTTTTGGATATTCTCGTGAAGAGTTTCTTCTTTTAGTCCAACGCGATCTGACTTTTCCTGAAGAGATTGAAAGAATAATGCACCAATATGGTATTCCTTCTCTAGGGAAGGACGAGGAACGTAAATTTGAGGCCAGGGTCAAACATAAGGATGGACACTCAATCTACACAGAAATTCGGGAGAAGATAATCAAAATCGATGATAAGATTTTAGTAATCGGGATGTTCTCAGACCTTACTGAGCGAAAGTTATATGAGGAGAAACTCTTCGATTATCAATCGAACCTTGAAATTAAAATTGAACAGAGAACAGCTGAGCTAATTCAAGCAAATGAACAACTTACTAAAGAGATTGAACGAAGACGTCAGATTGAAAGTGAATTAGTTAAACGCTCTCATTATGAAAATCTTGTCTCAAATCTTGCTACTGATTTTATATCTGCTTCGGAAGACTCACTTGAGTTTGTGATAAATCATGGGCTGGAGCAGATGTGTCAGATAACTGGTGCCGAGATGGCATTCTTTGTAAGAGTGGAAGATCTGATCCCGAGAACAGAGTTTTTTAAGTACCCTGATTTTCTTAAGTCTGAAAGCATTAGCTTTTTAAATTCACAGATTAATCCTGAACTTTATAAATCATTTAAAGCCATTCGTTATGATGGTCGAAGTAATGATAATTTATCAGCATCATTTATAGAGTACTTAAAAAAGAGATCGATAAGTTGTGCTTCAATCGTCCCTGTATATAATGGAGTGAACCTTGGCGCTATCATTGGTCTAGAATCAGTTAATTCATCTTTTAAACTGGATTCCAATCTGGATTTTCTGATGAATGTTATCGGACAAATCATATTAAATTCTTTGTTACGAAACCAAGCTGTTGCAGAGTTAGCCGAAAGCGAGGAAAAAGCTCATGCTCTACTTAATGCAACTGTTGATTCAATGCTTCTTATTGATGATCAGGGAAATATCTTGGAAGCTAATGAAAAAGCCGCTGACTTTTTTGGATTATCTGTTAATAAACTGGTTCAGAGATCCTATTTTAACCTGTTCCCGGATCAACTTGCATTTAAAAGGAAAGAAGCCATTAAACAGGTCATTGATACAGGTAGGAGGCTAGGCTTTAGGGATTCACTTGATCATAAAACTTTTGAGCATAGCATATATCCCTTGCAAGCCAGACCAGGGTATCCTCCTCGTGTTGCATTTCAGACAAAAGAGATAACCTCTTTTATTAATACCCAAAACCGCCTTCAGACTCAGTTTAACCTTCTTCAAACGTTAATAGACTCTATTCCTAATCCTGTTTATTACAAAAATGAGTTTGGCAGGTTTACAGGCTTCAATAAAGCCTTTCTTAACGCCTACGGTAAGGTAAAAGAGGAGATAATGGGTAAAACAGTATTTGATATCGAGTCACCCTCAAAAGCTGCTGTGTTTCATGAAAATGATGAGCTTCTTCTTTCATCCCGTAAAAGCAATACATTTGAAATTGACCTAAAACTTGATGATGGTAAGGAGCATGCAATTATTGTTTCAACCAATATCTTCTATGATTACGATGGGCATATCGAGGGGTTAATCGGTGTCTTTACAGATGTTACAAACCTTAGAGATATGGAGAAAGAGTTGAGTATGATTAATAAAAGCCTCGAGATACGTATTAAAAACGAACTTGCCAAGACTAATGATCAACAAAAACTGTTAATTCAGAAATCAAAACTTGAATCTTTAGGTCAACTTTCAGCTGGTATAGCTCATGAAATCAACCAACCTCTCGGAAGCATCAGTATGGCTTTGGAGAATGTAATGGTCAAGCTTTCTAAAGAGATTCTATCACCTGAATATATCGAAACTAAAATCTCACAAGCCTTTGAAAATATTGAACGAATAAAACATATAATTGACCATGTCAGGACTTTTTCACGAGATCAACGCTTTGGTAATATTGAAGAAATTGAGATTACTATGGTGATTCGAAGTGCACTTGATCTTGTTGCTAAACAGTATCAAAATCAGAATATTAATATCTCTCTCAGTAATATTGACGGGGAACTCTTCTTCTTGGGTAACCGCTATAAGTTTGAACAGGTTATACTGAATCTTCTCGCTAATGCCAAAGATGCAATTACCGAGAAAGAACTTAATATGAAAGATAATCAACCTTATGAGAAACATATTGATATTACCTGTTTTAAACTGAAAGACTGGGTTGTGAGTACGATCCGTGACAATGGTATTGGTATGGACAGCGATACCATTGATTCGGCCTTTGAGCCTTTCTTTACAACTAAAGATGTTAATAAGGGTACTGGCTTAGGATTATCAATCGTTTATGGTATAATCATGGAAATGAATGGAAATATCTCTATAACCAGTGAAGCGGGTGTCTTCTCTGAAGTTAGGATTGAATTACCTCTAGTTTCCAATAAAACAATATAGAATTTACATGGTTTTCCTAAAAGATCCTTTCTAATTTGTACTTTTGAGGAGCCACAATATATTTTAGTGAATGAACGAGCAAATGACAATACTTGTTGTTGATGATGAGTTTGGTTTTCGTCATGATATACAAGAATTTCTTTCAGAGAATAATTTTGATGTAAGCACTGCAGAGACGCCATCTAAGGCCTTTGAGCTCTTGAATAACAATCATATTGACCTTGTTATTCTTGATATTCGACTTCCGGAAATGGATGGCTTATCGGCGTTAAAAATCATTAAGGAACAACATCCCGACACAGAGGTGATGATGATCAGTGGCCACGGAGACATGGATAGCGTTATCAAGGCTATGAAACTTGGTGCAATTGATTTCTTTCCCAAACCTTTTTATCTAAAAGATCTTCTAGCTGCGATACTTAGAACGAAAAAATACATCCAAGTTACTGACAAGCTTAAGGAGGTTGAGTTCAATTACCAAAAAGTAACTCGTAAGTTAAATGAGAAAACCGGGGCAGGTATTATAGGTGAAAGTAAAGCTATTAAACATGTTCTGGATATGATCAGCAAAGTGGCATGGGCTGATTCTACCAGCGTTCTTATTACCGGTGAGAGTGGAACGGGTAAGGAACTCGTTGCTCGTGCTATTCACTTGATGAGCCCCCGAAAAGATAATTACTTCTATGCTGTTAACTCTTCAGCTATCACCGAAACCCTTTTTGAATCAGAATTCTTTGGCCATACTAAAGGAGCTTTTACTGGTGCTAATGAGAATAAATCAGGTTGGTTTGAAGTAGCTAATGGCGGCTCTCTCTTCCTTGATGAAATTGGCGATCTCCCTATGAGTTTGCAGATAAAATTCCTTAGGGTTCTAGAAGAGCGTAAAATTAGCAGGGTAGGTGGTACCCGCGAAATTGATATTAATGTAAGAATTATAGCAGCTACCAACCAAGACCTTGAAGCTTTAACCCAAACTAAACAGTTCAGGCTCGACCTTTATCATCGCCTTAATAGCTTTATCATTCACCTTCCACCTCTCAGAGAGCGCAAAGAGGATATCTCATTGCTAATACACCATTTCGTTATGGAGTTCTCAAAGAAATTGAATAAACCTATTAAAAATATTGAGAAAAGTGCTATACAGCTTCTTGAAGGTTATTCGTTTCCAGGAAATATCAGAGAACTGCGAAATATGGTGGAAAGAGCTGTGATTTTAAGCGACTCGGGAGTGATTAAACCAAACCATTTTCAAATCTCTAAGTCGGGCAAAACAAATATTGATCTTCATGATCATCCTGAAGTGTTTGATCTTGATGCTATTGAAAAAGAGACCATTATCAAAGCTATTTATAAAGCAAATTACAATAAATCTCAAGCTGCTCGCCTCCTAAACATCTCCTTTCAATCACTTGACAGGCGAATAAAGAAGTATAACCTGTCGTTTGAAAGAAAATTGATTTAAGGTCTACCTAATCCATTGCTTTCGTTGAATTTATTCTTTAGTTGTATAACTAATAGCCTCATAGTTGCAGACTTCAATGCATCTACCACATAAGGTGCATAAGGTTTCTTTCACAAACAACCTCTTCATTACAGTATCTTCAATAATTGCATTGTGAGGGCATGACTTAGTACATGCTCTGCAAAGTACACAATCAGTGCTATTGATATTGATTTTCTGATGCTTTTTTAAGCTATGGCTGCTGCTTGTTTGTTTATCTTTCCAAATATCCTTTTTAGTCGGTATTATTTCACCTTTGTAATAGAAGAAATTACGACCACATTCCATGCAAGTTAGCGTTGTCTCTTCATTTTTGTCTGGATGAAGTCTAATATTGTTGCAATCCGGGCAAAATGGGATGTCTTTGTCAAAATCCATATTATGATATGAGCTGATTAGATGGTAGTTTTCTGTTTCCGAACAAGGTTTGTTTAAATAAAAGACTTTTATCTTAAAATTATCAACATTCCGTTGGAATAGGCCTTAAATACCAACGTCAGTTGTCATACAACATTGAAATTATTACCAAGTAATAAGACAACGCCTTTTACTTTTGTCTTATTTTTGTGCAAATTTATATTAATGAACCAAGGTTTGAATAATTCTGTTGAGTTGGTCATTCTTGTAGCTGAAGACGATGAAATCAACCGTACTGTTGCCTCTAAGATTCTTTCAGCCCAGGGACATCAAGTTGTATGTGTTAAAAATGGACTCGAGGCCTATGACACATTTTTAAACACAAAAATAGATTGCATCCTCATGGATATTGAAATGCCTGTTCTGGATGGCTTAAAATCAATTCAACGCATCAGAGAGTTTGAACGTCAAAATGGGGGGCATATTCCTATCATTGCGGTCACAAATTACACCGATAAAGAGAGTAGACATAACTATTTTAAGTCAGGGATAGATGATTATCTAAGTAAACCTTTCAAGCCCTTTGAATTATCTCTTGTAATGCAGAAAGTAATTGATGCTGCAAGACGGAGATAATTAGGAAACCATTCAAACGATGAACTGTAATTTGTGCCCACATGAATGCAACGCAATGCGTGAACAAACCTCTTTTGGCTTTTGTAGATCACATTGGTTGCCCGGAATTGCCTCAATTTGTATTCATAAAGGAGAAGAACCGGTGATTTCAGGTGAAAAAGGCATTGTCAATGTCTTCTTTACACATTGTAACCTGCAGTGTACTTACTGTCAGAACAGACAAATCTCAAACAATAAAATCAGTGATGAGCTTTCCCTTATTTCGATTGAGAATGCTGTAGATGAGATTATAAAACTTTTAACACCTGATATTTCTTTAATTGGCTTTGTCTCTCCTTCACACCACATTGATGCAATGGAGAAAATCGTCTATGGCCTCCATCAGAAAGGATTCTACCCTCGGGTGGTTTATAACAGCAATGGTTATGATAAAATCTCAACGTTGAAAAGAATTGAGAATATAGTTGATATATATCTACCTGATTATAAATATGCTGATTCTGATCTAGGTTTTGAGCTTTCAAAGGTTATAGAATATCCTCTAATCGCCTTGAAAGCATTAAAAGAGATGTATAGGCAGAAAGGTTCTGCTTTAATAACGGATGATAATGGTTACGCTATCTCAGGTATGATTATCAGACACCTAGTTTTACCTGGCTATCTTGATAACACGATGCAAATTCTCGAAAATATTGCATGGGAGATATCAACTGGAGTTCATTTAAGTTTGATGTCACAGTATAATCCACAGTTTTATCATGGATCTAATCCCAATCTTCTTAGAAAGGTATCACAGGAAGAGTATGATTCTGCTATAGCTTTTAAGGAAAGTTTGGGTATCTACAAAGGATGGACCCAGGAGCTGGTTAGTAACGACTTCTATAATCCTGATTTTACATTAGATCATCCTTTTGAATCTTCTTCAACCTAATATCTTCCTTCTTGGGTTGATCTCTAAATCACTTCCAATTAAAACTATTTTGCTCTTAGTTATTATCTGCACTACTTAAACCTATAGAGTATTGCAATACAGATAATTAATACAAGGTAATTAATGTAGTACTTTAGATGTGAATTTACTTTAACTTACTGATGTAAAGAGTTTATTATCAACAAAATTAATTTGATTTGACATTATTCAATCGGCTTTGGTCAAGATAGGTCGATGTTCCAGCAATTATTTGCTGTAGTGGTTTAAAATGATTTCTTAACGTAGGCCATTTCTCTGGCGATTCATTGAATAGCGTATAGAGGATGTCAGCGTATTTTTTTAGGAATTCACTGATTGCAGAGGCTGAAATAGCCGGCTCAAGAAAGTCGCCAAGGTTTGCACCGGTAACCGGCCTCAATAACCTCACAAGTTTTACTGCAGCCATCTCATATTTTTCGAGATAGGCAATAACTCTCTCTTTACGACTTACAATAAATGCAGGAGCTGGTGTTGAGATTGATTCCTCCTGCTCGTCAGCTAATTGAATGTTAAGTAGATGCCAGTTGGATATGATAAACGGTGTAGGGTAAAATGCTTTACTAATAAACATCTGTTTTGCGTTAGCTATGGCGAGTCTTAAAAGCTTAAGCAGATACCCTGGATCCTTTTTTAAATCAAGTAGATATTTCCATACAGATTCCTCAACATAATAGTCAATTCCATCTTGGACTGAGAGTTCATTGATGAAAACTTTGAGCCACTCTATGTCTCTGTTATTCTGATCTTCTTCTTTTACCTTCAATTGGTTATGCAATTTCTCAATAGTCAAGCCCATACCAGTGATATAGGCAGACTGATCATATCCTTCGTAGATAGTTGTCCAACTATTATGTATAAGACTATTAATAAAATGGTACAAGTTAAAGCCGACCAGACTTTTTTGATCGTTTGAAAGGGGGCCAGGTTTTGTGCCTTTCAATGAAAAGCTATATAATTCAGGATAGGTGAGAAATACCATCATGTTTAACTTGCTTTTCTCGGGGCGTAACCTGATAGCTAGAACTCGTCTATGGATCTCATCATCAATGCTTAATTGAGCTGAAATACTGGGGATTGTAGTAGTAAAGAGTTCCCTATAAAATAACCATTCCCATGGTGCCTTTTCAATTAATAGATTAGCAAATTTGTTGTATTCAGCAGATTCGCGTTCAAGCATTTCATTACGACCATCTATAAACTCTGAATCATTCTTCCACAAATTCCCCTTTGGGTCAAGAGTTGTAATAATAACCGACTCAAGACCAGGAATGGTCTCATTGAGGAGCATTGCAAACTGCTGATACCGACGGTTATCGTTTGATATGGCCATTTTATCCGAATACTTGCGGAAATTTAATCAAAGATAGTGCTTGATTAAAAATTAAGCAAATTGAATTTTATCAAGCACAAGTTAAGGAGTGTTGCTTGATTCAAGTTAAGCTTAATTTCCTAAGTTAAGCTTAATTATTGTTGATATACAGCTAATTGCTAATTAAATTTGTACTCAGGTGTTCTCGGGTTAAATGAAATCAATTAAGCTAAAACGACATGAGAAGTGAATTTTATAATGAAATAGAAATCAGCAGGAAGAGATTCATGGATGAGGTAAATTTCGGCAGTGCACATGTACTTAAAAATTCATCTACTGAGCAGAAACAAGAGGCAGATAATTCACAAAAGGCGGTAAATAGCCAGTCCAAACTTAACAGGCAAGAGGAAATTTCTCAAGAAGCCAAAAATACTATTTCAGAGAAAAGACCCATACAAACCGAGACCAGCCCTAATATTAATAATGATTTAAAGACTAAAACCAGAATTTCAAACCTTAAAGAGTATTTCCTAGAGAAATCAATTACCTTTTTTCAATTTGAAGAATAAGATTGAATCTGATTTTGGTGATTCTTTCATATTCAAACGATTTCTTGGGCCACTTTTTGTCGGATTTTTCCTAATCTCCAGATTTAGTGTTTATTGTATTTAAACCTTTTTTGTCTTTGTAACTAGTTGCTTTTGAATTGCTTATGAGTTCCCCTCTTATATCTCTCTTATATCTCTCTTATGACGCTCTTATGTTCTCTTA